>JACREM010000001.1 GCA_016218215.1 Candidatus Gottesmanbacteria bacterium
CACACGTATCAGCTCGGAAAAGAATATTGTCGGGGAATCGAAGCGTTTACCAAACATGCCTATCTGGCCTTGATTTCTTTTTGTCTTACCAAGCTTTATGGCGTTGGAATGCGGAGTTTTTAATTATGAACCAAGCTCTCACATACACTTTCCCCATGTCCCCACTTTCCATCCTTGGTATCGGTCTTTTACTCGGTATGCGGCACGCCACAGACGCAGACCATGTCGTCGCAGTTTCCACTATCGTCTCTACGCAAAAAAATATTTTTTCGTCTACGCTCATCGGTGCTCTCTGGGGCATAGGTCATACCATTACTGTTTTTTTAGTCGGAAGTCTTATCATCATTTTTCATATCGTGATCCCGCCGCGTATCGGACTGACGCTCGAATTTTTTGTCGCCATCGCCCTTATCGTCCTTGGCATCATGAGTCTCACCGGCATACTTGAAACGATCACGCAAAAACTGACCCATGGCACTCACACCCATATACATCTTTTTTCTCACCACCCGCATATTCACATGCACGAACACGAATCGCCGACAATGCCGGAAGAGTCAGGAAAAACTATCACGCTAAAACCGGGCATCTTCGATCGACTTGGAGCATACCAAATTTTCCGTCCACTTGTCGTCGAACTTATCCATGGACTCGCGGGGTCCGCCGCGATCGCGCTTCTTATCCTGGGAAGCATAAGTAATCCATTAGTCGCACTCGTCTATCTCCTTATTTTTGGCATCGGCACCATCATCGGCATGATGATGATAACGACCGCCATCGGACTGCCCATCGTCTTTTCTCTCAAACGATTTACCTCACTTCATAAAAGTATCACGATCATCTCCGGCATCATAAGTCTTTCATTTGGACTCTTTCTTGCATACGAAATCGGTATACAAGACCACCTTTTTGGTCAAAACCCGGTGTGGGAACCGAGATAACTCAGTTGGTAGTGAGTAGCGGGTAGTTGGTAGCAGACAAAACGCTGTCAGAATGGGTTAAAAGACTCTTAGCACTCGCGCGATAGTTCTGCTATACATACAAAATGTATCAAAATACGCATAAAAAGTATATTTCTCTCACATTTCACGCAAACGAATATTATTTCACAAATTCTCTCTTTATTTTTTCAGAAACACTTTTTAACATATATATATTTAGATTATATTGATCTACTAAATACCCTCTGAACAATCTTTTTATTCGCCTATTCCCGCATGTACTCCTTTGATCCCTCTTGACAACGTTTGACCCACGTTGTACTGTTGTGACTGCAAAAGATATATAAAAAAAGCCGCGCCCCGGAGAAGAGAGTAAATGTGGAAAGTACGAACAATGTTCTACTCCCTACATCCTACTCCCTACACCCAAATTATGTCACTTGGAGATCAATGGCCAGACCTACTGACAGTACGTGAAGTCGCTAAAATTTTGCGTGTCTCTCCCCTTACTATAAAACGCTGGGGCAAGCGAGGAAAACTTCCTGCGATCCGCATCAACTCCCGCGGAGACAGACGATACAAAAAAGAAGCCGTCATGTGGCTTTTGGGGCTCCAACAAAAGGGAGATATCTAAAACCTACTCAATACTTCGATAGATTTCTGCCGCAGATGACGGATCAATGACGTTGACGTTTAGCCCCGTCCCAAGTTCAAACCCAGCTCTGTGAATAAATCGCGGGATAATACGGATGTACCACTGTTCTCCGTGATAGATATAAAAATTGTATCCGAAAGGCACCCCGTGATGAATATTTTCATAGCGGGTATCTTTATAAACTGATTCAACTTTTTTGAGCGAATCGTGTAGGACGCCAGACAAATCAAATAGCTCTTTTATTTCTATATCTCCAAATTTTTCTCCACCTGTTTTGGGTGCAATCCATAACTCAAAAGGCCACTGGGAAAAATCCGGACAGTATGTCACAAAAAATGTATTGTCTTTTACGACATTGGTAATTGGTTCCCGAGAGAGTGCGTCAAGGTTTATCTGTTTTGGTACCACGACAAGCTGAGAATGAGGATGCTTGAGACTTGCACCGGCGTGCGCTCCTTGATTACAAAAGATGAGTACCTGTCCGTCATTTTCATGTGCACGATACCGATCACGATAACATGTCAGTACTTTTTCCATATGATCTATCGGAAGATTCTCAAGCGTATCCTCGCAACTTGGACCATGAATGATAACTTCGTGGATATCGGTAATCGGATATTTATTTGGCACCACCCGTACTTGCCATCCGGCAGCATCTTTTTCTCCCGGACCGATACGATACACTTCCGGAGGAGTCGCTGCTTCATTGCCCGGGCAAAACGGACAGATCGGTTTTTCATTCGGTTTTTTGGCAAAAGAACTCTCCGGCCTATTGAGCCTCGTCGGCGCTATCACAACCCACCGCTGTGTCTTACTATCAGGAACATATTTAGCCATACAAATTCAATCTCCAATCACCAATTCACAATTTCCAATACAGAACTTTCACATTACTTTACTAAAAAGTTTCACTACCCGGCATATATTTAGTATAGAGTATTAAGCGAAAAGGTTTAAGAGGGGGTTAATTAGTTACGTAAGTTCGTTACTTCGAAAATAATTAGTTTGTAAATCGTTAGAACACGTGTTCGTCGAAAATACAAACTAAGCCTCAATTTTATTATTTAGTGAATAAATTTTTGAAGCAATTTTTGAACTTCATTCTTTACAGCTTGACTAATAATGACTTCAACGAGCCCCCTCCCCGGCTGGCCGTAGTAGACGATAGAGCCAAGAGTTGCGTGCACTATGACGGGAAGAGCAAGGAGGTCTTCTTCCCCGTTGACTACAATAATCGAATTTTCTTTTAATAGTACCGCCTTTGACACTGCATTGATCGCGGCTTTACTCATGTACCCAGGGCCGCTTGCCACATCTGCTCTTATTGAACCATTTTCTTCTAAAGAATTTATAACATCTGCGCTTTGTCTATATACCCGTCTCTCTACCGCGTTGTCCATGATGGCTACATGAGGGACGACACCAAAATCCACGACGGTTTTTGTCGCCATGTCGCCGACTGTGATGATGACTGATGTCTCATGATTTTTTATCGAAGCCAATATGTCGCTTCCGGTCAGCACTTTACCAAGTGGCTTTCCGAGAAGTGCACGGAGCGACTCGGGCATCACAAGATTTCCGTCACAATCAATACTTCCTGCGCGGATACGGGTTGAGGAAATGGGTGCAGTATCTTCTGCAGGCACCAGGTCGACTTCAATCAGGTGAAACGGAGGAAGATTTTTTATTTTCCGCTTTTCGTTTATCTCTTCTCCGGTTTTTCTGTTTTGATTTGTGACGACTAGTGCGTCAACGCGACTCACACTCGTCGCCGGTTCGTAGGGAGTATGGATATACACAAACGAAGCACGATCGCTGTACCCTTGGGTTTTGAGCCATACTTCGACTTCCGACCGTCTTTTTGTACACAATGCAATATTTATCGCTGATGGCTGATAGCTGTCAGCTGTCAGTTTTTTCTTATACTCATTCACGAATTTGTCGCTTGTTATCCCAACAGTGACTTTTTCCCCCATCTCAAAGGCACTGCGGAGCAGTGCCTTGTGGCCATGGTGGAGTCTGTCAAATGTCCCTGCGACGAACACATGGTGATACATGAAGCAATCGTACGATAGAGAGAAACATATGTAAACCTACTTCCTTCTCACGGTGTACGAAAAATATTTCATGTTATCTTGTTTTAAAACATGATAACAAAACTTCATATCAGCATCACACATAAAATAACCGTGTGATATCTAACGAAACACGAAACATCATCCTCCATTCCTTAGACACTCGTCTTTTTGGTGCTATTCGCACATGGCTCGTGCTGCAGAATTTGGAGGATTGATCCGCTGCTAACCTCTCCTTTGTCAAGCTCAGGATCGAATAAGCAGCCATCAAAAAAACACCTCCCCCGAGAGACATATGCATTCGGCAGAATACATACATCATTCGAAAGAGGTGTCTTAGTCTTACTCTAAAACTCATGCTCTATTTCTATCATGCTTTTCAAGATGGATACGAAATGTTCAAAAAAAACTAGGAAATGTTTAAGTGCAACATTTTCCCTCCATAATCTACTGGAAGAGGACGGCACTGATACTCAACTCTATTCTTTTCTTTCTGGCGTAAAAACACAGGAAGATATACATCTCTATACAATAAATCCTCTCGCATTTCTGATCGAAAAATCCAGTGAGAAATCGTTGGTATAGTTTGTTGAATATAATCAGCATCATTCCACTCTCCTCCTTCTATTTGTTGCAGTGAGCTTAAAACTTCATCTAAATTTTTACCCAAGTGTACAGCAGTCAGTGCATTTGACTGACGAAAATCCTTTTGATGCTCAGTGACAGGATGATGATTTGCAGGAGAACCGGCAAACCACAGGCCGTCTCTTGACTGAACGAGAAACGCGACATGCGTAAGCCATGGCACCCGAAATCCTTTTTCCCCTCCAATATGAGAAACAAGAAGCAAATAGGAAGAAAAAAGAGATTCATAACGATCATGAAGATGGCAGAGTGTAAACATACTAGCGCGTTCACAAAGCTCATGCGTTACGGCAGATGTTACGATTCCCATTTTCCTCTCTGGATCAGCATAGTCATCCACTGCGCTCAGTTTGAAACTTCTCATCTCATCACACTGTGCATGCTCAAAAAAAATTGCATCTTTATGGCATAGTGCCACAGCCTCGGTCATCGCCTCCCGTACTGCAAATGCAGGATCATTTCCCATTTGCTCAAATTCACTTATGCCCGTTTCAATCATACATATAAAATACTAAACAATATCACGACCTCTCTCCTTGTACCCACCGAAAGTTTGGCACACAGTTTGCATTGCAAACATAGTTTTCACTAAACCTGCTATTGCAGGCCATAGCCTTTAGCCTTGGACTGCTGTGCTGCAGGCTGCAGCCTTGGCGAAGGCCTGTCTTCCTTCGCGCTTCCCTTCGGCAGGTACAAAAAGAGATATTTATTTGTTCCCTAACGCCTCCTTCTTTTGATTCAACTCTTCAATCTGTTTCTGTAATTCATCTATTTTTGGTTGAAGCTTAGCTGGCGACAGTATTGCTCGAACAAAATATCCAGATATATCTACTCTTTTTCCAGTACCACTCGGAATCTTGCCTTGAAAAAGATGCAATTGTTCTCGAGATTTTTGCCGAATAGCCACCAACAGCTTCTCTCCCAATTCCACATCTTTCGTAGCTTTATCATAAGGATCGAGTATGAGTACAATTCTTTTACCAGATGGTCTATCAAATAGTGGCTTTGTTTGAATTGATTTTTTTCCACCGTCTAAATTTACTTCTTCAAACTCATCAACCTCTATGACAACTCCGTCGGCTATTTCTTGAGTGAAATCATCTTCCACGGCACGCTCTAGGTGCGCCATTTCAGCCGCTGCATACCTCTTTTTTGCTTCATCTTGATCACGAAGAAGCCGCGCCTGTTCTTCATCAAGTTCTGAAATTTCCATCTCAAGTGTTCTAATCTCTTCTTCTCTCGGATCCAGAATACGATTATGAATCACCGTTTTTACTCCTCCCTCACCTTCTTCAATTCGCCACTGACCCACATCTATAGGAGATTCATACATCTGACGCACCATGTCATCATGATCATCCTTTTCTCTTCCGGTAAAATCCCGACTATAAGGCGTCTCAACACGGTTCTCTCCCACCCGGCTTAAATCCCAACCGGTCCCACGACCGGTAAAATACTTCCTCTGCGCACTCAATTCACCTATTTTTTCCTTTTGCGCATCAGTCAGAGCCGCAGGCTTATGCTCCACTCGCCAATGCTCCTGATTTTGATATCCATAATTGGAATGACCATGAGTCACGATCAATACATCCGGTAAAAGGTCATCGTATACTATGCCACTGACGCGTTCATCTGTTTCAAGCGGGTCTATAATCGATCCGTCGGAAGAAATAACCCACACATCTTCCCATTCTCTGCTATTTTTTGATCTACTCACCGCAACGACTGGACTCAATAATATTTGACCTGCATCTGCTCTTTTTATACGTTCCTGGAGCGGCTGCAATTCTTTCTTTGTAGATTCACCAATATCAAATGCGTCGTGAAAGTTACGATCTTCTATCTGTCTTGCCATATTATGTATGGCAGCAGTTAACGAGGAGATCGGTCGACCGAATTTTTGTTCGACATCACGAACTCTGTCATCTAAATTTCGGTATGCTTCACGCGCTTGTGCTTCATACGCAGGATTTTCATCAAAATATGTTTGTGCTTCTGTAAGCCGCAATTTCAGCGCTTCAAGTTCCGATACTATTTGACGTTTATTTGAATAATAACTGTCAAAGCCATCATCCGGACGGAGGGATTTTTCGATACGTCGCTCTATCTCTTTTTGGCCATACCCAGCCGCTTCCTCTTCTGAAAAACCGTAATGAGATCCTTTAGAAAAATCTATTTTATCCCGTAAGTCTGAAATTTCCGCACTCAAAGTTGTAAATTTCGCTTTCAACTCCACTGCATTTTTTCGATTGTATTCCTGATCAACTAATTCTGTGAACTGTTTTTGATAGTGTTCAGTTTGCCTCCGTGCTTCGTCTTGTGTTTTATGCCACTCAATTCTCCATTCAACCCATGCTGGTTCCCCCTCTTTTTCCGAATGATGAGTAGATCTTTTTAACGATGGATACGCCAGGACGCCAGTTATTTCGTCCCATATTTCAGGCTCCGGTAACAATGTCGGCGGACTTCCTACAAGTTTTGTTCCGAACTCTCTCTTTTTTTCTCCAAGTACAACCGAATTCTCAAATGTACTCCAGGCATTGCTTAGCCTCCGCACTTCTACTCTTTCCTTCAGCGCTTCAAGACTTCCTAATTCGCTGGATAGAGTATTATACGTATTTGTTTCATCAGGGACTTCTACTGATATCTGCATTCCTTCCCATGCAGGAAAATTTGAAATTTGGACTCGACCAAGTAATTCTTCTGAAATGGTGAATCGTACTCCTCCGTATCCCTGATATCGAATTGGCACGTCAACATTTTCAATCCTCATGACATCTGGGCGCAATTGTTTAACAAATTTCTGAAATTCCCTAAAGTCAAATCCGACTAAATCATTCATCTTCTCATCCGTCATTGTCAGATCAATTTCTTTTACCTGTATGGCATTAATTGCGTCACCAAGTGTTTTGACATACCAAAATTTCATCCGTTTTTCTTCATCTGTACCGACTCCAATACGCGCGCACATATCATTCCACTCTTTTATATAGGTTTCGTTTATTGCTTCCGCTGGGTGCCCAGTTTTTTTCATCATCATCGCATCTGCAAGGTGTTTTCTAGCGATTTCTCCATCTATAATCACCCGAGCGGTATCAATGTCTATACCACTGTATCTTGTGATTTTATTTCCTACGATATTGCCGGTCGACGGCTCAAATACTATTGAATTTGGAGAAATGGTCGCCTCACACATCTGCGGCATGACTTCCATAATCCACTCTGGTTGTATAGGCACTGCCATTTCCGCTACGTAAAACAACGACTTCGGTGTTGCTATTTTCCTCACACCGCCAATAAGGATATATTCTCCACTACTTGTACATGCAGACGTTTTTGAGACTTCGCATATTCCGTACTCCCTGGTCATCGCGCCTGAGTATCCTTCCCGCCTGCCTGACCTGTCTCGCTTCAGGACGAAGTCCACGAGTCCGGATGCAAGCGCCTTGGTCAGGCTTTCCGAGGAAAATTTTCTACTCGTATAAATGTTTTCTGTCAAAGTTATACCCGCCGCAGAGACATCGTCCTCTATCTGACGAAGTGTCGTAAGCACAAAACTCATTTTCTTCGCATTTAAAAAATGCTCACGACACCAGTCGCCCATGCTACGATCTACATCTATTTTCTTCTCACCCTGTTTCACATTTCTATTTCTATCCCTTAAACTTCTTTCGTACTGTTTATATGCGCGTACTGCATTCGCCGCGGCGACAAAATCCGATCCGCTTTCGTCTGCAAATATTTTCCACTGTTCACGCGCTAGCCACTGCGCCCCATATGCTGCGGCACCGGAAGGGTCAAAAGAGTAATCTGGTTTTATGAGAAATTTTCCGTCTTTTGTCCTTGTCGCCCATGAGGGAAGTTTTGAGATATCTATCTCATCTGCGGTCGGTTGCCTCATCTGTCCATCTGTCCCATATACCTTACCCGCAGTTCTTTGTATCGCTCTTCGGAGTAACGACTCATCCACGACACACTCTGCCTCTTTTTTCGGGACAAACTGAATTCCTTCATTTTCCATGACTGCAGTCACAAGTATCGCCTCTGGCAACACATCAAATTCCTCGGCTCTTAGGACAATTCGCGCACGCTCTGGATCAAGCGGGAGATGAAGCAATTTTTCTCCGAGTGGCGTAATTTTTTCTTCTGTATCAAGTGCTCCTATTTTTTGCAGTCTCGTAACGGCAAACCCGATCCTGTCTTCTTCCGGTCGATCAATGAAGGGAAATATACGGACAGATTCGCCGATGGCTGCTACCTGTAAAACGACTGAAGACAGCGGTTCGCGCTTTATCGCAGGAGTAGGCCATCGATCTAAATTTTCGTACTCATGACCAAAAGAAATCGGTATATAAAATCCCGGACGTACGCGCCCGGCCCGACCTTTGGCCTGGTCTGCCTCGGCTTTGGAAACTGCAATTTTATCCAAATGAGCTACCCCACGGCTATCTGTGATAAATCGTTTGACCTGTAACGCATCCACGACGCCCACCAGATCCGGAACAGTAACGGAACTTCGTAATACTTCTGTCGCTACGACAATTCTCAGAGTACTTTTTGTAGTTGGTACTTTAATTTTTTTCGTTTCTTCCCGTGTGCTCTCTCCGTGACACGTTACCACGTCGACATTTGTGATATTTTTCTGTTGAAGACTAAATTGAATTCTCTCTACCATCTGGCGGATATCTTCTTTCCCAGGTAAAAGCACCGCTACGGATCCTTCGCGTACACATGTTCTTGGGTCCTCTTCTTTTTCCGGTGGAATAGTCAGCTCACCCGCCTCATATTCTTCTACAACCTTAAGCACCGCTTCAATCGCACCCTCCGAATGATGTTCATAACGTGCTAACCTATGAGGTTCTCGTAGTTCTACCGGATACATCCTGCCTTTCACGGAAAGAGAAGTCGATCCTTCAAAATACTCTGTAAATTTTTGCGTATCTATGGTGGCAGACGTTATGAGCACCTTCGTATCAGGAGACTCCGGGAGATATTTTTTTATGAGACCCAATAGAAGATCGGTCGAGACGGACCGTTCATGGGCTTCATCGATGATAAGCACGCCTTTTGGTAATTTTTTCTCACGTCGAATCGTATTGACGAGTGTCTGATCGACCATGAGCGTGAGTCGAGTTTTATCTGAAATCATATTATCTTCCCCACGAAGTTTCCAGCCGACCACATCACCTGGGTCCGACCCCATTTCGTCCGCTATCCGCTCTCCATTCATGGATACAGCGACGCGTCGCGTTTGCGTCATGTAGACGTGAGTAGTTGGGTCTGCATTTAATAGCGCCTGAGGTATACGCGTGGTTTTCCCAGCACCGGTTTCTGCCTCCACCACTACTACTTGATGCGTATCAAACTCATTTAAAATCTCTCCGAGTCGACCATCAATTGGAAGCACATCACGCGCTAGTCCGTCGCGCCAGACAAACACGTCATTACGTGACGCGATAGGTTGATCACCGCCAGAAGGTACCCTATCCGGGGCAAAAAATAATCCTCTGTCAAATTGTTCAATCATATGTATATTTTTTCCTTCTCTCCTTGTGCCCACCGAAAGTTTTCAATTAAAACCTGCTGTGCAGGAAATAATCTTCTGGCGAAGGCCTGTCTTCCTTGCGCTTCCCTTCGGCAGGTACAAAAAGAGATTTTTACTCATCATCATTCTTCACTCGACGAAACTATTTTTTGGATAACTACAGGGGGAAACGAAAACAACAGACAAATGAAGCATCCGCTTCCCCCTAAAAAAACTTTAAACATAGACAAAAACGTTTCTCATCTGGATGAGAAACATGACAATCGGCACAACACGTGCCAGAGCCGATGTGATACGTGAAACAATTTTTTTTATACCGTCACGACGAATCATGAGGTATGATGGCATCTCTTTAAATCCCTTGGGGATTTAAAGAGACCATTCAGCTGGGGTTGTACGGATAATTCTGGTACGGAAGTCGTCCTGCTTCGCAGGAAAACCGCCATTCCAGTCCGCCAACCCTTATCCTCACTAATTACTTTTTTGGCGCAAACAAAATCAATGCGCCGCGGGCTTGCGCAGTATTCAGAAATCCACGTAAAAGCCCGTTGAAACGGCCCGGAGGGTCCTTGATCTCTGGGTTTTCAATCAACCCCTGTTGTTTGAGCCATCCCGTGAGAGCGTCTTCGCTCTCGAATTCAATTTTTTCACCACCGAAAGTGGTGAATTTATTGGGGTCCATCTTCTTTTCAAGTGGGGGCACTCGTTCAAAGCCCTTTGCCGAAATCGGCGAAACCACACGACCGGGGTATGCCTGAGCGCTGATTATTGATCCAACAATCAACGTCCCCTTGGGTACCGCGGCTTCAATCTCTGTCAGCTCGGCGAGCCCCTGCTCACTTGCTTCAAAAACGGTCGCCACGAGTGTGGCGCCGTCTTGCGTACTAACCGGCGCTTCTTTCGGTGTCGCGGGCAGAGTTGCCCCGCATTTCTCTACCCTCACTTCGGCGCCTTCGGCGCCGAGAAAAACGAGCTCGTGCGGTGTGCAATTAAGCACACCGGTGCCACCCCATAGGATGACGCGTTTCGAAAAATCTATTGTAGAATTAGCCATTATTTTCTCCATTTTCCCATCGTCTTTATTTTCCACGGTGGGATATGTGATTTTTTGTCTCGTTTAGTAGGCTGAGACACGAAAAACTCACCTGGTTCCCTCTGACTTGGCTCATCTTGCTTACGCAAAAAGAGGCTCCCAGAACCTGGAGCATATATAAAATTATTCATTCTCTGTGGTCTTAACTCCGACTGACGGGATCACTCCCCGTTTTGAAGGACGAGAGAACGGCAGGGACATTGATACCCTACGGGCTTATTCAAAAAATCCGAACAAGCAATGCGAAGCCATTGATAAGATGAGCACGTGATGAGAAGCGAGATGAGCACAAGATTTAAGACGTGATGAGCGCCCCCACTTCGCCAAGGCTTCGCGGGGTGAATGACACGGTTGACAGAAAACGACATCCTGGTGGTATAGTAGGAGTATGAAAAAGTCTGGAACGAATGCCAATCAAAATAGCGATATAAAAAATATGGTCAAAGATGCCATCCTTGAACTTGACCTTCCAACGAAAAAAGACATCCTTGATCTAGACCTCCCTACAAAAAAAGATATGAGGGATTTTTCGTCTAGAACCGATATTAAATCTCTTTCAGATAAGATCGATCGAAATCAGAAGTCGCTCGATTCACTTGATGACATATCAAAGAAGATCGATCGAAATCAGAAGTCGCTCGATCAGATCGACAATCTTACGAGAATCCTCAATGAAAACGAGCAGAATCTCAAAGACCTTGGCGGACTCAAAGAACGACTCGATCTGCTCGATAAAATTTATGTCAAAATAGATAAGATTGCCGGTGATGTCATGACATATCGGAATCAACAGGAACTGAATTCCGCTGAAATCTCAAAGCATAACGATAGAATTGAGACGCTTGAGAAACACGCCGGTATTGCCGCTTCACTCTAAAGCCAGAAAAGCTCCACAGTGCTTGTTCGGAAAAAAATTATTGTTTCACTTCTTTGCACGTCACAAAACTCTCGTAACGAGCAAAAAATGATGATGATGTAAATGTGCCAAAGAGAATATTTTCAATATGTATTCCCTCTTTTTGATCGATTTTTTCTAAAATCAATCAGAAACAGAGAAGAAAAATTGTGCTATACTACCGCTATATGCAAACCACAATTCTTGATTACCGCATCATCATCGAACCAGAGGAACACAAAGGAAAAACTGTGTATACAGCCTTCTGTCCTGCTCTGGGCGTGGCTGATTGGGGCCAAACAATTGAAGCTTCCAAACAACACATCCAGGAGGCTATCCAGTGCCAGATCGAAAGCATGATCAAACAAAAATCACCCATTCCTCCAGCAGATTCTCCTGAATTTACCATCACCATGGCGTCTGTCACGCTTCCAAAAGATGTGCGTCATCTCGCCTTCGCGTAACACTCATGAGCAGCCTTGGCAACTTCAAGCCTCGAGAAGTAGAAGCAGTTCTTTTCCGTGCTGGATTTATCATCGATACAAAATCCGGCAGCCACAGATCGTATTATCATCCGATACGAAAAGTTCATGCGACTATCGCGTTTCACCCCGGTACCATACCGACAGGAACGTTGCGGGCTATTATCCGCCAAACAGGCATGACCGGCGATGAATTCCTTTCGTATAGCAAGAAACGAAAATATTGATCCATTTCCGTCCGATTCGGAGCATCTTCCTCCCAGTTGACCAATATCCCAGAAAGTACGATATGATGACGGTCCTATGACCAAAACATTCTGCGATATCTGCAAAACCGAAATCAGCAAGCGGGATCAACAAGTCAATGTTGGTGTTTGGGGAGGTTTAATGGATATTGTGTCCTGCATCGAATGTTTCACGAAAAAAACCAATTGGAAACTTATTCAGAAAATTATTCAGAATAAAAAGCCCCAGCCATACAAACCACTAGCGCTTCGTGCGAAATAAATTTAATGTGCCGAAGGGCGGAGCCCTTCTTCCCATCGACAAGACAGTGTGACGGAAAGAAAAACTATTGTTTCTTCGGCAATTGTAAAAAAACCAAGCGAGGCATCTACGGCATTGCTAGCTATCAGCTATCAGCTATCAGCTATCAGCTATCAGCTATCAGCTATCAGCTATCAGCTATCAGCTATCAGCTATAAATGATAAACGGTGGAAATCTAGAAGGCACATCCCTCACGCTCGAGGAACTGCCGGTTCTTCGACTGTGAGACAGGTACTTTGTTTGCTCTCATATAATTTGATGAGCAGAGCAACACAGTGAGTGTCTTCCAGGTTTCCACCTTCCTGGCAAAGCCAGGAATTTTTCCCTCTCAATCTTCTCTTTGCAAAAATATAGACAGAGCTGCAAAGAAGACAGGTCGAAAAGTAAGTGGCTCTCTATTTTTTCGCGTAGAGAGACGCGTGTCTTGTCTAAAAAGATTTCCGCGAGTCTTCTTTCATCCATCATGAAGCGCTTATGCTTCACCAGATGTCCGATTCCTTTGAAAATCAAAAAATACTTCCCACTCCGCTTTGAGATACATCTCTCAGCTTCGCGGGATACACAACCGCCAGCTTGACGCTGTCGCCATGTGGCAGATGTTTCGCTTGGTTGTTAATGTTCTAATACCTTTGTTCTACACTCGGTACATTCAAACTCTGAATGTATCCCATAGTCTATCATATAGGTCTTTATTTGTCAAGTACTGATAACTAATCCTCGAATACTCTCCCCGAATGATATACTCGAATTTACGCACGAATATATACAAATACTGCCTCATATTCAC
>JACREM010000072.1 GCA_016218215.1 Candidatus Gottesmanbacteria bacterium
CTGTTCACGGATAGATGGTTGATTAAATTCGTTAAGGCAAAGGCCTAAGAAATATTTACAAACCAAAACCTTTAACAAAAGGAGAACGGACAAACCGTTTCCTGTTATTGAGGGTTGCAATTTTTCATAGATGAAAAAAATTCCCCGATTACTTCTCATCGGATTGGTTCTCCTTCTTTTGGCTTCGGGATGGTTTATTCGTACAAAATTCATCGCATCTCAAGCTTCCAAGGAGATGATTCAGACAGGGTCGATAGAGCGGGGCACACTCATTGTCTCCCTGTCAGCATCCGGTCAGGTGTCGTCTGCCAATAGTGCTCCAGTCACAACTCAAGCTTCAGGAGTAGTATCAAAGGTATTTGTAAAAAATGACGAGATTGTAAAAGTAGGCACGCCGCTTGTGGAGATCGATCTGGATCTCACCGGAAGACAAAAATCGGCTCAGGCGTATGCGAATTATCAGAGTGCAAAAAATTCTTTGGATTCTTCAAAGGCAAGTTATTATTCATTGCAATCCGATATGCTTACCAAATGGAAAACATATATGGATATTGCGCAGGGAGGCACATATCAGAACGCAGATGGGTCAGCAAAAAAAGATGCCCGAGCTCTTCCGCAGTTCATGAGTACGAGTGACGATTGGCTTTCTACAGAAGCCAAATATAAGAATCAGGAAGGAGTAGTAAAACAGGCAGAGTCAGCGCTTTCATCCGCCTGGATTTCTTATCAGCAATCATCTCCGACCGTGTACGCACCCATAAGCGGTAAAGTCACAGGATTATCACTTCAGATTGGCGGGGTATTATCTCCTTCGGAGACTTCGACAAAGATAGCAAGCATAAAGACAGACGCATATCCCACTGTGTCCCGTAATCTTTCTGAGATAGATGTGTCAAAAGTGAGTGTCGGAAATAAAGCTACGCTAACTCTCGATGCGTTGCCTGGTAAAACATACACCGGGACTATTGTGAGTGTTGACACCGTTGGCATCATCACCTCTGGGGTGACGACATATTCGGTCGTCATTCGCTTGGATACAGCTGCAACAGAGATTTATTCAAATATGGCGGTGTCTGCAAAAATTATTACCAATACAAAAGATAGCGTCCTCATAGTTCCAGCTACAGCAGTAAAAACGCAAAATGGTCTGTCGATAGTCCGGCTTATAAAAAATGGGAAACAAGTCGAGGCCTCAGTTGAAATTGGTATTTCATCTGACACATCCGTTGAAATCGTTTCGGGTATAAATGAAGGCGATACTATTATTACATCGAGTATCGTTTCAACTTCTACAACACAAAGGACTGCAGCAGGTACGTCTCCGTTTAGCGTAGTGGGTGGAGGTTTGTTCAGAGGCGCCGGAGGTGGTGGAGCCGCAAGAGGTCGATAGCTCTTATGATCTCTCTTTCTCATATATCCAAGATCTACAAGACCGATGTCCTTGAAACTGTTGCGCTTTTCGATATTTCTTTTCATGTCCAAAAAGGTGAATTTGTCGCGATTATGGGTCCGTCTGGATCAGGAAAGTCGACGCTTATGCATATCCTTGGAGCACTTGATCTCCCTACTTCAGGAGAGTATTTGCTTGATGGAGAGCGCGTATCTGACCTTTCGGATGACGAACTTGCAGATATACGTAACAGAAAAATTGGTTTTATTTTCCAGGCGTTTAATCTTCTCCCTCGTACGACAGCTATGAAAAATGTGATGCTTCCCATGATGTACGCAGGTGTGCCAAGAGAAGTTCGGGAAGAGAAAGCGAAAAAATTTTTGACCATGGTTGGTTTGGAGAATCGCATGAATTACACATCAAACCAACTATCGGGTGGTCAGCAACAGCGAGTCGCCATAGCCCGTGGACTTGTCATGGACCCTGCTATCCTTTTGGCAGATGAGCCGACCGGAAATATTGCATCAGTTCAGGCAGAAGAGGTCATGGAAATTTTTCAGAAGATAAACGAAAAAGGACATACGATTGTCATGATTACCCATGAGCCGGATATCGCGGTGCATGCATCGAGAATTATTACGGTGAAAGACGGAAAAATAGTAAAAGACGAAAAAAACAAAAAAAGAAAAATTATTTCAAAAAGGAAATAATATATGGATTATTTAGAATTATTTTTAGAGTCTATTCGGACATTGACGCTAAATAAAATGCGTACGGGTCTTGCTGTCCTTGGTATTATCATCGGTATCGGAAGTGTGATTGCGCTCATATCTCTGGGACAGGGGAGTCAGAAGTCTGTGGAAAATCAGATACAGTCTCTGGGAGCAAATCTTCTGACGGTTATCCCTGGTGGTCAATCGACTGGCGCGGTGCGGGGTGCGGCCGGTGGCGGAACGACTCTTACATTAGATGATGCAAAGGCGATTTTGACATCAAATACCATTAAAAATGTAAAAGCGGTTTCACCGGAATTTTCTCGCCGCTCGCAGGTGACTGCGGGCAGAAAAAATTCAAACACGCAGATCATCGGTGTGTATCCCGAGTATGCCCAGATACGCAAAGTCACTCTTGCGTCCGGTATTTTTATTACAGCGCGGGATGTGGAAGCTCTATCAAAAGTTGCAGTGCTTGGTCCGCAGGCTGCAGTAGATTTGTTTGGAGATGGAGTAGATCCAATCGGGCAAAATATCCGGATTAACGGACAGATGCTTCGTGTTGTTGGCGTGTCGGTTGCAAAGGGTGGTTCAGGATTTCAAAATCAGGATGATATGATATTTGTTCCGCTTAGTACCGCGCAGAAGCAACTGTTTGGAGCAAGCAATGTGACAACTATTGCGGTTGAAGCAAAATCGCAGGATGCTATGCTTGAAGCGCAGAATGAAGTAGGGTATTTGCTTTTAGAAAGACATAAACTCAACGATCCGGCGACTGCAGATTTTTCCATATTCTCCCAAAATGACATTCTCAATACAGCGAATCAGGTAACTGGTGTTTTTACGACACTTCTTAGCGGTATTGCCGCTATTTCACTTCTCGTCGGAGGTATCGGAATTATGAATATCATGCTTGTTACTGTCACAGAGCGTACGCGGGAAATCGGACTTCGAAAAGCATTGGGTGCTAAAAAGAAGGTTATAATTACACAATTTCTTACGGAGTCCATACTCCTGACGCTTATAGGCGGATGTATTGGTATGATACTTGGAGTTCTGCTCTCTTTTGTCATTTCTCAGTTTATGAATCTTCCGTTTACCATATCATTTAGCGCCATTGTTCTTGCGGTGAGTGTTTCGGGAGGTATCGGCGTTCTATTTGGGTGGTACCCAGCAAGAAAAGCCGCAAACCTGCAGCCTATAGAGGCATTGAGATATGAATAAGGAATTGTGAATAATTTGGTCCGCCTTCGTCTCGCTTCTCGGGACTATGGCGGTTGAAGGAGGTGAAAAATATGA
>JACREM010000073.1 GCA_016218215.1 Candidatus Gottesmanbacteria bacterium
ATGAAAAAAATATACCAGTGATGTCCGGCCAATTACCCAAATTATGATCAAACGAATTATTACCTATCTCACCTGCTGTAGCGCTAATGAGTGATGCTAAGTCGATTGAAATTTTCTGACATAATACAGTTTGGAGTTTTTCAAGACGCGCCTGAAATTCATCCCGTGTTTGACAGTAGACATCATGTGTCGGCGCAACTCCATTTAGCGCGGCAGCCCATTGCCGTGCTAAAGCACTGATATTTTGAAGGAATAGATCAATATCTAATTGCTTGAAGTAGCGATGTCCCCGAGACCCGCTTCGAACTGACTGCAGCCGTCCTGCGATATCCCATCTACGAAGCGTATCTATCGAGACACCAAGCATTTGTGCTGTTCTTCCGATTGAAATAAGTTCGTTTTGCATAGGTTTAGATTATAAATCTATGCATATTTTACCACATCTATGCAAATCTATGCAAGATAGACTACTTACTCTCCCATGGAGTCATGAGCTGAAAGTAGTTGCCGTCAGGATCGGCAAGGGTCGCAATCCACGCGCCGCCCATATCGTACGGTTCTTTTACGACTACGGCACCCGGGATCGCTTTTATCCGGGCAAATTCTTCTTTCACCTCTTTGGTCTCCAGATTAAACATCATCCGTCCGGGTTCTTTCGCGACTCCAATCATCTCTGAGTGAGTACCGACGGTAAAAAATGCACTCCCGACCATCCAACCTGTCCATTCGCCCTCCACCATATCCGGCTTCTTTCCGAACACTTTTTCATAAAAAGCAGCCATCACTTTTTGCTGCATACTCCCAAGCATCACGGAATTTAGATTTAACATACTGTACCCTCCTTTTTGTAATATACATTACAATGACCCAATTATAAAAGACATTCGAGTACATTCATAGAAGGAAAATGTTATTTTCCTTGACAACCTTTACGCTTTATCCAATACTAAAGGTAATGCTCAAAGTAACCCGCAAGAATCGAAATCTCCAAGGAGGCGCCTCTCTTTTTCTCATCTTTTTTATCTTGATCGCCATCTCTACCGCTGTCGGAGTCATAGGCTACAAAGCGACCAGGCAGATGGTGCAAAAACAATCGCAGACCCTTCCAAGCGACTGGGAGACATATACAAGCGACAAATACGGATACTCCGTTTCTTTTCCAAAAGGCTGGAAAGCGGAAGACAAATCCACAGAAAACTCGAGAAAAGTGACAGTGTCAGATTCTAAAGGAAACGCATACCTGGATGTTTCAGCATTTAAAGACGACACCATGAAAGACGGACCGGCGATAGAAAAAGCGATTTCAGCGCTTGAAGCAAAACTTCGAAGTGATCCTGCGCTCACAGTCGTACAATTTAAAGGCCAGGGGCCGAAAGATGGAGGCAAAATCGGCGGATACATAGCCTGGGCACTCAGACCATAAAAGAAATTGTTTTTTCTTTTGATAACAGAGGTCTTCTGGATACCTATGGCAAGATCATTCTCTTTCATTCTGCTTCCAAAAAAGACATGGCAAAAGAATATACGCCCATTCTTACCCAGATGGTCTCAAGCTATAAGGTTAAATAACCAAGCACTATGAAGTCATGTCTGTTCGTTTTTCTTGGAATACTAGCGTGTATTGTCGTGGGTGTCATATTTATCTTACGGCCCAAGGGGCTGGGCGTCTCATACTCCCCGACTGACCTTGAATCAATCTATAACAAAGTCGGCGTCGCTTTCGAGCCGCTCCCATCGGGTACCCCTTCCGGAAAAAGCCTGATCGTGTCAGGGTCTCATCCCGTAGACCAAACGTTTTCAAGTGAAGAAATCTCTGCCGCAGCGGACAATCGCGCGAAACAGTACGCATACTTTCCTTTCCGAAGCGTCCGGATCAGAGTCAATAGTGATGGATCTGTCGAAGGATCTGCAACCGTGCAGTACAAAGACGCCGTCCGCTATCTGGTCGCTCTGGGCGTAGCACCAAAAGACATAGAAGAAGGCGCGAAAAAATTCAACATTCCCAATGCAACACTCCCGGTATACCTCAAAGTTTCTGGATCTGTTATGAATAATAAAACGAATATAGTCGTTAACCGTGCGGAGATAGCCCGGGTCGGTATATCTCAAAACCTGGTGAATGATTACACGCCGGCGCTCAATGGATTTATCGATTCCATCATCAGGTCACGCATGCCAAGCTACAACATACAAAAACTTTCTGTAGAAAACGGAAAAATCCACTTTACGGGAAACGCCCCGGACAAAGAACAGGCAGTAAAAAGTTTGTAACATTATTGCTCAATAAATATATGGTCCTCGGGAGTCCACCCGGGAGCTGAAACACATTCTATCCATGTACTATCTCCTTTTGCAAAGTGACGCTGGGAAGGGTAAATCGTAAACCTTTGTCCTTTATTCAAGGTATGCTCTATGCCTTCAACAGTAAGAATGAGCGTACCTTTTAATACCGTATACACCTCTGTCGCGATGATATGATAATGCGGTACTGAAAAATCTATTACTGCGATCGCTGTATTTTGTTTCAGGTGTTCTGGGGTGGGTTCTACTTCACAGATAATCTCTGTAGGATTTTTCCTGATTATTTACCACGATATTTTTCCCCGGGTACATTTCTTTCAACTCTTTTATAATCTGAGAAGCATTCATGAGGAAAGTATACCTCTTCGTTTAATCTCCTCCAAAATTTTTCCATGAAGAGGTCTACATGTACAATTCTTCGCATGTTCAACATGCCAGCTAACTCTTTGATCAAGAGTTGGATTTTTTGGCATTTTATTAGCCACATGCCATACTTTGTTTATCGTCATAGTTGACAAGCTTCCATTTGCTTTGAAGGACATGCACTATCAGCATAGGAACAGAATACACAGCAATCCCCTTTTTTTGGTTTGAGTATTTCACCACAATGGACACACGTATAAAAATACTGGCAAGCATCGATAGGCATCGTGACCTTCTGTACTTTCCCACAATGAGGACACGTTAATGCAGTGTCAATCTTCATGTTCATGCGCTCATTTTACCACTTTGATACCACCCTGAGGGGAAAAAATGATTTCGAAGGATAAGACTTATCTTCGGTTTCATGCCTGTATCAGGTGCAAAATTTGTTCATGCAAATAACTATTTGACGCAAGTATATCCGGCTGAAATACATCCCAATTTCGGCCCGTTGGGGTTGTAATTTTCCCTCCTGCCTTTTCTATGATAAGTCCCGAAGCCGCAACATCCCATGGCTTTAAACCCGAATGCATATATATATATCGATTTTCCCTTCTGCTAGGCTTACAAGATCAGCAACCCCGCTACCCATAGATTTGATCTGCCGTACGTGTGTGCATATTTTCCGCAACCACTCGACAACATTAAACCTTTTCTCAAGTCCCCATGCCCAATCACACGCGACGATCGTTTCTCCTAATACTTTTGTAGAAGATACATGTATGGGTATGTCGTTCAGGTATGCGTCTCCCAGATCTGCCTGTGCATAATAAATTTCCTTCGTCATCGGCACATAGACAATTCCTAATTGTGATATACCTTTATCTACTAGCCCGATGGAGATGGCAAAGTTTGGACAATGCCTTGAGAAATTTACCGTTCCGTCCAGCGGATCGATGACCCAAAGATTGTCTGACTCTTTGAGATGAGTGTAATCTTTCGGAGCTGTTTCTTCTGTCAAAAAATTTGCGCTGGGATACTGTTTTTGAATATTCGAAAGTAAAAATTCATCAACTTTTTCATCTGCTTCAGTGAGAAAATCAACCCCTCCTTTGCTTTTTTGTGTAAATACGCCGGATGTAAAATATGTCCTGAGTATATCTCCAGCCTGTCGGACCAAAGAAGTCAAATATTCTCTTGCCTCAGTGAGTTTAATTGATTTATTCATATGTTTTTTTCATGCAAATTTCTCTTTCTCCACCCTACGCTAATCGGCAACACAAATGTCAGAACATAATACAGATACACATCTAATTTATAGTACCCATCCGCGGGATTAAATACCTTCACGAGGAAAAAATAATCAAACACAATGGCAATACATGTCCAGGCGACAGAGAGAGCCACATAATACTGAAATGAATTACTTTTTATCTTTTTCGACAATACCCAAAGGGTCAATGCTATGCCAAACGGCATGATGATCCAGCCTAAAATCGCGGGTGGGACAACTATAAACAAAAGCATACCGAGAATATACCCGAAGAGCCAAAGTAAAAATCCCCAACCGAATGAATCTCTGAGTATCTGGCGATTCATTCTTTCACTATATAACTTTTTTTGTAAATTTTATATCACTTTCTCGGTTGAAGCATGCCAACGATATTTCCTTCTGTATCACGGAAAGATACGTATCGCCCGATATTTGGTATATCCATGGGCTCGCCGACCGTATTTCCTCCGGACGACTCAACTGCCTTCATACTCTCTTGTAAATCTTCTACTGCCAGGACGAGATGAGGAGCTCTGTTGAGTTCATCGTCTTTATAATCAAAAAACCCTCCGTTTATCGCTCCCGGAGTTTTGACCATGTTGTTTTCATCTGTTTCTGCGGTGCCGGCCAAAACATAATTTCCCATGTCTTCGCCAAGCTTCTTCATATTCCACCCAAACACTTTTGTGTAAAACTCGCAAACCCGTTTTTTATCTTTTGCTGGCATCTCAAAATGGACGACTGGATTCATACTCATAATTATTCTCCTTTTTAATTCAAATACCGTCGCCTGACGAATCCGCTAATGATGAAATCATCATATCACACAATGTGAGATGTCTTACGAATAGAAAATTTCTATATCAAAGATGAGGTATGACAAAGCGGAGACAAAGTCAGTACCTATTTAGTGCGCAATACTTCCTCTTGTTTTGGAGGACATGTGATGTCTGCATACGAGCAGAAAACACAGCAGTCACCTTCTTTAGGCTTTAACATCTCACCACAATGGATACATTTGTAAAAATGTTGACACGCATTGGTTGGCATTTGAACTTTTTGCGAACTAGTACATTTGGGACAGACAAGTGTCGCTTCAGTCTGTATGTGCAAGTCTGTATGTGCATACGTTTATTTTACTACAAATATCAAGCGTCCAGCTTGAGTAATAAAAAAATGAGGCTAAAATTTTTGCTCGATAAATGGAACGATTTCAGAACGGCAAGCTGGGCTTTCTTCTCTGAATATCCCGATGTGACGATTGAGCAAACACACCAACTTCTGACGATAGCATAGCACGTTTGTGCTAGACTACGTCTATATGTTTATCGGTTTTATATTTGGATTTTTGGTATTTACGGCAATTGAAGCTTTGCTTTCTCGAAACAAAGTCTTACGGAAAAAATATTGGGATAATCCTCGATTAGTGTATGGATATCACATTCACCACAGTACTTGGGGGCTATTGCTCATTATTATTGGACTTGCTATAAAAGATTCACATGTTGGACAAGGACTTATAGGTTTGGGAATCGCAATTATTATCGTCCATACTCTTTTTGATCGCCGATTTATCTTTATAGAAAAACAATAATGTATGACTCAACGAAGCATTTTAACGAAACATGCCTATTTCAACAATAAGTTCTTTGAAAAGTGGGCTCCATACTATGATATTTTTGAAATAATTCTTGGCCCGATGCGTAGCAAAGCAGCGAAACTCTTGCGTCTTCCTAAAAAATCTAAAATACTCGATGTTGCAACCGGCACAGGATCTTTAGCTATTGCTTTGGCAAAAAAAGGGTATCAGGTAACAGGAGTTGATCTATCCCCGGATATGCTTCGGCAGGCCAAAAAGAAGGTAGAGCCAAACCTTAATGTGAAATTTTTCAATCTTGATGCCACAAATCTTCCGTATCCTTCTCAATCATTTGATGGAGCTTCTATTTCTTTTGGGTTGCATGATATGCCGCCTGAAATTGGACAAAAAGTACTTAAAGAAATGAGGCGCGTGACGAAACGAGGAGGGTCAATATTAGTTGCGGATCATTTGGAACCGTCCAGCCATTGGTTTGCTCAGCTTTTTCATCCGATCATACGCAAATACGAAACTCCCAATTATGTACCCTTTACACACATAGGACTTACAAACATACTGAGGAAAGCTGGTTTACATATGTCTGAAAAGCGATGTTGGTTTGGATTGTTCCAATATACAATTGCAATAAATCAGTAGATAATCAGTTTTCCCACCTTGTTTTCCCACTTTTTTTCCACTTTTCCACCTTGGAGTTTTCCACCTTTTTCCACCTTGGAGGTGAAATAGCCTTGACACCTCGGTATTTCCTTGCTAATCTCTCCTTGTATGCCAGCTCGTGAAATACCGTTAGTGACTGATCAGGTCTATCATATCTTCAATAAAATTGAACATAATGAGTCTTTGTTTACACAAAAAACAATCTGTCAACCAATGATTGATGCACTTTGGTATTACCAATACTGTCATATTCCAATGAAGCTTTCATATTTTCGAAATCAATCAATAGCAGATCGAGCATCTATAGCGAAAACTCTTGACGGTGAAAAATGTTATGTGGATATTCTTACGTACTGTCTTATGCCAAATCATTTCCATCTTATCCTTCGTCAAAAAGAAATAAATGGAATAAGTATTTATATGAGCAAGGTTCAGAATAGTATAACAAAATTCGCGAATATTAAACGAAAAACTAAGGGCCATGTGTTCATCGGACAATTTAAAGCCAAAAGAATTGATTCTGATGAACTTCTACTTCATATATCACGATATATTCATTTAAACCCATATACGGGATATGTCAGAAAAACATTTGATGACACCACGCACTATCCTTGGTCATCGTTTCATGAATACATTTCTGATTCCACTCCAATTTGCAAGCAGACAAGCATACTAAGTCATTTTAAAAGCAAAGAAGAATATATGCTTTTTGTGAATAACCAGAAAGAGTATCAACGCACGTTGGCTGATATCCGTCATGCTCTAATTGAGGATATAGACTAGTGTGAACGTATCTTCTTTTTGCTCTCATTTTTTTAAAAAGAAAATAGTCTTAGATTGTCGGGAAAGCATGATATAATATTCAAGTTCATTTACATTCCCCTGCTGTGTCCGTCCGAATCCGTCAACAAACGGAGAAGGAGGATAGCTCAACACAAAAGACAATGCACAGCAGAGCAAATTAACAAGTCAACATATCCCCTGTAGCTCAACGGTAGAGCGGCTTCCTGTCGATAGGCAGCGCATCGATGTGAATCGATGATGAAAATCGGGCTAATTCGGGGAACTCCTACGGCGCACTAACGTAGGACAATCCCGAGCTAAATTTCTTTGATATACTCGTCCAGAGTAAAATCGAAGGATAAATGTGTAGAGACTATATACCCGATCCGCCTCTGGCGGAATGAGATAGTCCAAGCCTTTTGGTAACAGAAGGATTCTTGTAAGAAGAAGGTTGCAGGTTCGAATCCTGCCGGGGGAGCACTTCGGCAAGCTCAGTGCAAGCCAAACATTCATTATGGATGCGAAAGAACAATGGTATGTGTATTTGCTTCTTTGTGATCAGAAAACTTTTTACGTTGGAATAACTCCGGACATAGCAAACAGAATCCGACAACAT
>JACREM010000074.1 GCA_016218215.1 Candidatus Gottesmanbacteria bacterium
GATAACAAAATATGTGAAGGAACAAGGACGAGAAAAAGAATACAAAAAGATGCACGTCGCGCAAATAACGATGTTTTAACAAAGAGCCTGTCGGGAGCACAATAGATACCCCGATGGCTCTGCCTCGGGGAGTGTCATTTTCAAGTACTATTTTTAATAGTTTGTTTGAAGGATATTTGTTAGTTTTGTTCAATTCGTTTATCAAATCTCCGTTAAGATATGCTGTAAATCCATATTCTTCGTTTGAGGGGGTTGATCCCAAATGGAATAAAAAACTATTATTGTTTCTGAGAGGCAATATGCTGCTATTCGGATCAAGTAATTTAAAACCTGCTCTCCAAAAACCATTATGTGGTTTGATAGTAAATTGAAGCGTGCTAATTTTTTTGTTGAAATAAACTTCTCTAAAATCTTCTCCTTGGCTATTGTTTGTTTTGTGAGCTACCCAGTTTTCCATTTTATTATTTTTTGTCGAATTTGTACTTTGTTAGACATTCCATTTTGGATCAAGTAGTTATATTGATTTGGTATCTCTAAGTGCAAGTAAGGCTATCTGACTTGTACCCTTTCTGGCATTTCCGCGCTTTAATTATCTTGCTTCAAGATTCGGAATCAGTGTCAGCAAGGCTGCGGGACTTGGATTCGGACCAAGATAGCGTCCTCCAGAGGGACGTGTACTACCGTTATACGATCCCGCAGCTTTACTGACATCTAAATAAGATCAAGGTTACTCCACTGAGAGTCAAAGCTATGCTATTATATCGTAAATCTGAGTGAATCTCATAGTTTAAGATTATGATATAGTTTTACTATGCATTGGATAATTTTTGGAATTTTTGGGGTTATAGCAACGACGGTTGCCAATCTTTTCCAAAAGATTGCGATGAAGGATGAAAAAAGCGATCCCGTCATCTCTGCCATCTTTTTTCAGTTCATCCTCGGGTTTGTGACAAGTTTTTTTACCCTAGTAAAAGGGTTTTATCTTCCTGACGCTTCTTTAATTCCGTATTTTCTTTGTAGTGGTGCTCTCTATGCGACAGGTTCAATTTGTTTTTTTCGTGCAATAAAATATATTGAAGCTTCAGAAATGACCATTCTAGGAGGATTCTCTGTTCTGGTTACGATTTTAGCCTCTATTATTTTTTTGTCAGACAAGTTGACCTTGATACAATTGTCAGGAGCGGCGCTTATACTTTTGGCTGTAGTTGTTATTTCGTGGCGGAAAAATGAAGTAAAAATAAGTACGGGTATGTGGCTTGCCTTAGGTGGTGCAGTATCGTATGGAATGGCTGTGGTATTTGACTCATATATAGTGAAGAGATATAGCGCTGTATCATTTTTACCTCTAGCGTCTTTTATCCCCGGAACCTTGTTGATGCTTTTTTACATTAGAAGAATTCCTGATGTTATAAAGGCCATACCTATGATTGATAAAAATTTAATTATTTACGGAGTTATTTACTCCTTTTCTGCGATAGCATTTTATCAGGGACTTGAAAGTGGGGCACTTGTCGGTCAGATGAGTGCTATATGGCGCGCATCTGTTGTACTTACAGTGATATTTGCAAGTATATTTCTTCATGAGTCAAAGCACATTGGTCAGAAAATAGTCGGTGCTGTTCTTGCCACCATTGGCGTACTATTGGTTACCTGAGTTTTCTCTAAAAATTGCACAAAAAAATCCTGTGCAGAATATCATGGAAATCTGACAGGATGTTTTGAGTTTACTTTTTGAAGATCTTTGAAGATTTTTCTTCCGAAGAAGTATTCATTTGAGCCATTGGGTATTTGCGATCAAGCATATCCCAAATCTTCTGTAACGTTACGCGTCTGGAAAAAGAGATCTCTCTCTTTCCTCGCAATTGTGGTGTATACATGTGTATCACCTCCTTTTAATAATAATTTGATGTTAATGTTCCAAACGTCTTATTCAGTATACCGAAAAAAGGGGATAGTTTCAAGGGAACCTTCCGTGATATGCTTTGTGTATCAGTATGAGATTTATTTCCAATAGATTACTTGTAGGTTCGATTTTTTTTCTCCTTGTTACCCTTGGAGTCGTTTTTCATCTATTCACACGTATAGATCTTGTTCTTCTTACCTGGATTCAAGGCATCACGCCTAGTCTGTTTGATCGTGTTTTGTCTCTGTTTAGCTTGGTGGGTAGCTTTGAAGTGCTATCTCTTTTTCTTTTTGTTTTCCTTTTTCCAAAAGATAAACGGTTATTTTTTCGGGTGTTTGCTGTTTACCTTATCGGTCTTGGACTTGAGATTGTTATGAAATACTATCTAGTGCATATAGGTCCTCCGAGGATATTTTATAGATATGATCTTCCATTTTTATTTCCAACGTCCTCAGTGCACCCGGGATACTCGTTTCCATCAGGACATAGCTATAGAAGCGTTTTTGTCGCGTATATTATATTGTCTAATCTTCATTTGTATCAGATCGCGAAAAAAAATATTGCACGTATAAGTGTCGCAGTACAATTGTTTCTCGTTTTTATGCTTGGTTCGAGGGTAAGCCTAGGGGAGCATTGGCCCAGCGACGTCGTCGGTGGAGTATTGCTTGGCGTCATGGCTGCTGAAGTGTCACTTCTTCCCGAAAAATATTTGTCTTTTGGAGGACAGCAGAAACGAAAAAGTAAAAAAGACCAGTGATACGAGGACGACCGTGCTCCCAGCCGGGATATTGATAAAAAAAGACAGGACAAGCCCGAGAAACATCGACGCTATTCCATAGATCATTGCAAGAGTTATCGTTTGCCGGAAACCTGAGGCTAGAAGCTGTGAGGAAACTACCGGTATTACCATGAGAGCCCCAATGAGGAGAGCGCCGACCAGTCGAAACGAAATAGATACGGTAAGCGCGGTGAGAACCATGAGGTGCGTGTTGAGTAGCGTCGTCTGTATTCCGCCTGCTTTTGCGGATTCTTCATCATAGGTTGTATAGACGAGTTTGTCATAGATTGAAGCGATGAGAAGGATGGTAAAGGATGCGAGAAAGACAATAGATACGGCTTCAGTGAGTGAAATGGTTGTGACACTTCCAAATAGGTAGCTTGTTATCGGGGCGCTGGGAGTTTTAACAAGAGACAGGAGGATGACAGAGAGAGCAAGACCACCTGGGAGAAACATAGCCAGTACTGCATCGCCCTGGATTCCCCGTTTTTGTCGCAAAAATTCAATAAGAAGCGATACGCCGATACAAAGAAGCGTCGTTATATAGAGGGGTTCAGTTTTCGTAATGAGAGAGACGGCGATACCAGCGAGGGCTACATGAGAGAGCGTATCAGCAATAAGCGAGTATCTCTTGAGGACAAGAAAAGACCCAATTAGAGGGGATACAATCGCAATAGCCCCGCCTGCGATGAATGCAGCCTGCATGAATGGATAGGTAAATATTTCAATCATAATTTATCAGCTATCAGCTATCAGCTATCAGCTATCAGCTATCAGCGAGAGCGTTCTGTTTATACTCACCATGGAGTGTACTTCTTTGGAAATTGCGTCGGTATCATGAGAGATTAAAAGGATGGTGATATTTTTTCTTGTATTTAGGGATTTTAAAAGCGCAAAAAAATCTTCTTTAGATTCCTCGTCTACTCCTACCGTCGGTTCATCGAGGATGAGGATAGTAGGATTTCCGACGAGGGCGCGGGCTATGAGCACTCTCTGTTTTTGTCCGCCGGAAAGGTTAGACATTTTTTCTTCTCTGTGCGTCTCCATGCCGACGTCTTTTAACGCTTTTCGTATCTCTTTTTCATCATGATGATGAAAAGAGAAGAGAGAGGATTTTACAGCGAGTCCCATGTCAACAATTTCCCCGACAGTAAAGGGGAACGATCCGCTCTGGGATTCCGATCGTTGGGGGACATATCCGATTTTTTTTTGGGCAGATTGAGTTACTTGTTTGTTTCCAAATATTTCAATTGATCCCTCGGTCGGGGTGAGTAGTCCTACTATGCACTTTACGAGCGTGCTTTTGCCTCCGCCGTTTGGGCCTATTATCCCGATAAATTCACCGTATTGTATAGAGAGTGTTATGTGTTCCAGTACAGGCACACTATTATAAGAAAAAGATACGTCATTTAACTTGATGCACATTTGTCCGCTGCATGATGGAGCTATTGTTGGCATACGAGTGCGAGTTTTAACCTCTCAATATTTTCATTTTGTATATCTATATATGTTTTATTTATTTTCATTTCTTCTCTTGTAAGTCCTTCAATTGGATTAAATATTGTAGACTTTGCTCCTGTCTGCCGACTTACAGTTTCGGCTATGGTATTTGCTACCAGTGTCTCATAAAAAATGTACCGGATGTTTTTTTCTTTTACAAGAGTCATAATTTCGGCGAGTTTTTGTGCTGATGGCTCGTCTTCCGGAGAGAGTCCTGCGATAGGGTATACAGTGAATCCATATCTTTTGGCGAGGTACCTAAACGCGTTGTGGGTAGTCACGATGTATTTCTCGCGACAAAAGGAGAGTGATTTGTATGCCTGGTCAAGAGTTTTTAATTTTTCTATATAGATATTTGCATTGGCTTCGTACTTATTTGCGTGAGTGGGGTCAAGGGTAGTAAGCGAATTTTTTATTGCGTTGACGATGTCTATGGCTATGACAGGATCAAGCCAGATATGCGGGTCGTTATTCTCAAGCGTCGTGATGCTGCTTGCTTCGAGCACCAAAGGTTTTCCTTGTGAAAATGTTGCGATAGTTTTTTTGGCCCAGGGTTCGAGAAAAGGTGACACATACAGGAATAGATCGCTTTTGGATATGGCGAGGATGTCTTTCGGTGTTGGTTCATATTCATGTGGTTCTACGCCTGATGGAGTTATGAGCGTAGATGTAACATGCGATCCGCCCACTTCCCGTGCGAATTCATACAGAGGGTAGATTGAGGAGACGACCAGAAGTGAAGTGTTCTCAGTTTGAGTTTTTCTATGCGGCAAGAGATTGGAAATACCAAGGACAAGAACAGTTACCAATAGGAGGACAAAAAATACACGAGTCATGAAGATACTATATGCAAACAACTTGCATTTGTCAAACCATGAAATTTTACTTCCCGGATTCCGTTATCTCTACGGAAGTTACTTTTATAGGGCTTACAGGCGTGGATGATTCGCCGTTTTGAGATTGTTTTGTTGGTGCTGTAGCTATGGTATCTACTACTTCTATCCCTTTTGTTACTTTTCCAAAAATGACATAATTTTTTGGAAGTTTTGAATCTTTATGGATGATGAAGAATTGACTGCCGTTTGTGTTTGGCCCTCTATTTGCCATGGCGATTGTTCCACGCGTATATTCTCCGTCAAATGGCTCATCCATAAATTGGTATCCTGGTCCCCCAGTCCCGTCTCCTTTCGGATCTCCTCCCTGGATCATGAAGTCTTTTATAACGCGGTGAAATATAGTATTGTCATAAAATTTTTTACGCGATAGTGCGACGAAATTATTTACGGTTACAGGTGTTTTATCAGCATTGAGTGATACGACTATGTTTCCCTGGGTTGTATATAGAGTAGCCGTGTATGTTTTGTCTTTAGATATTTCCATAGCTGGTGGCGGTGTTTGATTCTCTGTAGTATCAGTTTTTTTCTCTGGTTCGCTAGCTGGAAAAGAAAATTTCAGTCCGGATAGAACTATCACAAGCACTACAAGTATTCCTCCGTATATAAAATATTTTCCCATGACCCTTATCCTACCAAAAAGAAATAGGAAACAGCAATAAGTATTCTATATATCCCAAATCCGAAAAATGAAGAGTGCTTTATATACGAAAGAAAATTTCTGATAGTAACAAGAGCGGTGATAAATGAGACTGCCATACCGACCAAGATGAGCATCCATTCAGAGAAAGCAAATGAAAAACCGGTTTTTACAAGATCCAGTGCTGTCGCGGCCGCCATGGTTGGAAGAGCCAGGAGAAATGAGTATTCCACTGCTTCCACTTTGCCCATACCGACACTCATACCGCCTATTATTGTTGCCGCGGCTCTCGAGACGCCTGGGACGACGGAAAGCGATTGACAAAGTCCAATGATAACTGCGTTTGTAGGTGAAAGGGTAGCTATTTCTTTTTTCTCCGCTTTTGGCTTTATGACTTTATCGACAAATAAAAGTACGATACCACCAAAGAATAAGGCGCCAACTGTGACGTATGGATTGCCAAGGAGGAATTGCTTTATGATTTTGTAAAGTATGAGTCCAACTATGGCAGTAGGAATAAATGAGAAGAGGAGTGGTTTTATAATTTTTGGATTTTCAATAAATTTTTTTATATAGAGAAAAAATACTGCTCCGATAGCTCCAAGCTGTATGATAATTTCGAAACTTTTTGTAAATTCTGTCGATGAGATACCTAGGATCTTAGACGCAAGGATCATGTGTCCGGTGGAGGAGATCGGAAGAAACTCAGTAACTCCTTCAATGATGGCAAGAATGATGGTTTGGATAAGTGACATAATGCTTCATGTGTCATGCCCCATGACTCATGAAGCATGACACAGATATCTGACTTATGAATTGTAGTATATAATGTGTGCATGCGACAACGGTTGGTTTCATCTGTGTTCATAGGTATTGCCGTATCTTTATGCGTTTTTTTGTTTTTCTTGCTTGGGATTTTCGAGACCTGGCAATTTCGGTTTACAGATTCTCTCTTTCACGAAAAACCAGTTCGTAATGATATAGCAATTATTGCCATAGATGACGCATCTATCGCATCTCTTGGTCGATTTCCCTGGGACAGAGAGAAGTACGCCAAGCTTTTAGACGTATTAGGAAATAAACCTCGTGTCGTCGGGTTTGATGTTTCATTTTCTGAAAACGCATCGGTATATGGAGATGAAGCTTTTGCCCGCGTGCTGGAAAAGAAGACGACTCCCATTGTCCTCCCGATTCAAGCGAGAAAATTATCTAAAAATCATATATCAGACCTCATATATTCGTTGAAGTTTCTTGGAATGTTTGCCGAAAGTGGACTTGTGAACATGCTGACAGATGGAGATCAGGTGACGAGGAAATCATTGGTATCAGGTATTGCGGAAGACGGGTCAATCGTGGACGGATTTATCGTAAAGATACTCCAGGTTTCTAAAATGCTTGGTGACATTGAACGAGTGCCTCACGAAAATGATGGTGGGATGAGGATTGCGTTTTTTGGGAAAAATGGATCGTTTCCAACGTATTCCTTCTCTGATGTGCTCTCGGGCAAAGTAGATGCCAAAGATTTTTTGGGAAAAATAGTGCTTATCGGCGCGACAGCACCGGATTTGCACGACACATTTTTGACACCGGTATCATCAGGAGTTCCCATGCCGGGTGTCGTGCTTCACGCGTTTGCCCTTCAGACTGTGCTTAATAAAGAGTTTCTGTTGAATGAATCCCGGACATCGACTCTCATAGCCATTGTTCTACTGTCTGTCATCTTGTCTCTGGTTCTCGGTTTTGTGGGTCTCTGGCCGGGACTTTTCGTCACCGGTGTTTCTATCTTAGGCATTATTCTTTTTTCGTTTTATTCGTTTGATCAGGGAGTCATCAGATATTTTTTGTACCCGCTTCTCGCGTGTTTGGGTGTATTCGTCGTACAGATTTCCTACAAATATATCTCTGAAGAAAAGACGAAACAGTACATTAAAAAAGCCTTTTCCTATTATGTATCAGAGCCGGTGCTTCAGGAAATATTAAAAGACCCAAAAAAATTAACTCTTGGAGGAGAGAGAAAGCAGATTACCGTATTGTTTTCTGATATAGCTGGTTTTACGAGTATATCGGAAACCCTTGAACCGGATGTACTCGCCGGAATCATGAACGAATATCTTACCCGCATGACGCGAATTGTTTTTTCAAACAACGGAGTGCTGGATAAATATATAGGAGATGCGGTCATGGCATTTTGGAACGCACCTATCTCAAACACTGATCATGCGTTCCTTGCGTGTAAGACGGCTATTGAAATGCAAAAGGAAATTGTTCGGTTTGCCAAAGACCTCAAGGAGATTGATGGCAAAAAATTTCATGTACGGATCGGCATGCATACCGGAGATATGGTCGTAGGCAACATGGGATCTGAGAGCCGTTTCGACTATACGCTTTTGGGTGATAACGTAAATTTGGGGTCGAGACTCGAAGGAATCAATAAACAGTATGGGACAAGCATTATTATCAGTGAGGATACATATGTACTTGTAAAGGATCGGGTACAAGCCCGAAAACTTGATACTGTTGCAGTGAAAGGAAAAAAACTTGGAGTGACACTGTATGAGCTCGTAGGATTTACGGATGTGAAGGCAGAAACAGAAAAAGTTACTCTGTATGAGAAAGCGCTTGATTTTTATATGAATGGCAAGTTTAAGGAAGCGTATAAAGCATTTAGCAGCTTGAAAAAAATATATCCTGAGGATGGTCCAACTCAAGCGATTCAAGCGCGCCTTGCAGTATATGTGAAACATCCGCCAAAACATTGGGATGGGGTATATCACGCAGAGTCGAAATAAAAATAACTATCGGTTATTGTAAGATACCTCACAATACAGGCACACCCCTTTTTACTTCTGTATTTCTTCTGATCTAACCTTAAATTAGATCAATTTAAGTATAAGTAAAATAAACGGTGGCTTTCAGCGTGAAAACTTGGGGTAGTGTTCATCTAAGAGGTTGGTAGAAACGGAGGTTTTTCCCTTTGTGATCTCCCATAACTTCATCTACAATCACTCGGAGTGTTGAAAGGAGCAATCAATATGAAGAAAAAAACGCTGGTGTCCTCTGTGTGATCAC
>JACREM010000075.1 GCA_016218215.1 Candidatus Gottesmanbacteria bacterium
AATCACGATGCGACGATATTTTGTGGGAAAGACAAGATGATACACCAATACGGTGACATTATGACTTTTGTGTATGTAGATACTCACGCATATATTATACGACGCAAAGCGTCGGGGAATTTACCCGAAGAGAGATTAAAATGAAAAATACACCAATAATACTTTTAAGCTTAAGAGAAACTCGGTGATACAAGTCATGGAAAAACACACCTACTAATATTGAAAGGCCTATGGTGGAGAGATAAAAATGCCGTGACTCCATATATAGACCTTTTGGCAAAAGAAGAAATGGCATAAAACTCAGAAGAATAAACCCATAAAGTGAATAGATAAGCTTTTTTTCGTTTAACTTTTTATAGAACACTTTTAGGACATACATCGTCACCATACAGCATGTGGTAAATATTACGACCGACAACATTGGAACCAGAGTCGTCTCTATAAACACCGCAAGATTTGGAACAATGACGGAGAAAAATTCATGAATGTGTCTATTGCGGGACAATAGCCAGAAAATACTATCAATTTGAATATTCCTGGGGACGATAAGTTCCGGAATGCTTAAAAACACACTGTGGGTAAACTTTTCAAAGAAAGATGATGCATCAAAAGACTGCACACCTAAGGGCATAGAGCTTCGAAAAATAAACATCGGCAAGAACCGAACAATACCATAGACAAATCCTATGCTACTTGCAAAAACAAATACTCGCCGAAACTGATGAGCTGAGACAAGATACGTCCGAAGGATCATGTATCCGAGCACGAACACGGCATTTTCTCTAAATCCTGCCGCGACAAGAATGAAGAACAATGATGATGCAAGATATTTAACTTTCTGTTTTTTCACATACAATTCAAATAGAAGAAGAGACACGAGTACGAAAAATCCGGACGGCAAGTACGTCATGGACGCTGCATACCATGTCACCACCTGAGAACTGACATGAAATGATACAAGCAGGAGCGCAGAGAGAAGCGAGACGGTAGTATTTTTTGTAAGCATCCGAGCGAGAAAATAAACCAACAAACCATTTACTGTGTGAAGCACTATCCCATACACCGCGTATACCTCATGGCGCAGTCCAAATGTGTTATAGAAAAACCCCATGAATAGCGCGGCAAGTGGCGTTAAGTGATTTCCGGAGAGTCGGACAAGTGCGGCAAACCCGTAGGCATTGGCATACAAAACTTTCCCAAACCCATTCCACTCGTCCTGCTGAAAATATATATTCCATGTACGGAAATAGGTAGCAAAGCTTACCAGAGCAATCAAAATTATATGTAATAACAAATGATTTTTTTTAGTAAGTTTGGATTCCATACCCAAAATACATTTATCTGAGGATCGCTTCGGCGTGACGCACATCAAGTGAAATCTGGTCGGCCAAAAGTACCGGTGACCCAAAATTCATCACCGGCCGAATTCTACGCACAACTTCAACTTCGATACTCTTTCCTACCACTTTCGAATTTGGAAGATTTTTGGTATCGAGAAGGTATACTTCTAAACTTTTATGTGTTTCCCCAAATGCCGGAATAGGACCAAAATGCATAGCTCCTTTATATGATGCTGAACCTATTTTCACACAAACCGCATAGATACCATCTTCTATAGATAACATCTTTGGAATAGCAAGGTTTATCGTCGGAAAACCCATCTTCTTTCCTCGTCCTTTACCTTTTATTTTTTTACTCGTAAATACTACGCCCTTTTCGCGAAGTTTCGTCAACCGAAAGGCAGCAAACAAGAGGACAACTGCCGCAAGATACTGAGACGGCGCAAGAACAGATTTATAGACGATAATGTCGAGTAAGACCGCCGAGACTGGAAAAACAAGTTCAAGTATTGTCGACACTTTTGCCTCTGTCACGGCAAGACCTTTGTAGTAAAGCGACAAAGCAACCATGCCGGTAGAAAGAGCGATCACGACAAACATTCCAATCTGAGGAAGTGTTACCGTGGACAAAACCTGGCTCTGACCAAAGACTACGACTGCCGCTCCGGCTAAAATTGAGGTAATAAAAAACCGTAAACCGGTCACGACAGTGTCTGATTTTGTTTCTAATGCTATTTTAGAAAATACTGTGCTGCTGCCCCAGGCAAACGCAGCTGCGAGAGCATAGAGTGCCGCTTCAAGCGTACCCGTGCCGGTGGCAAACGATACAATACCGCCGGGAAATGTGACAAAATAGGCGGCGACAAGCGCCATGCCTGCCCAAAGAAGGTACTGTTTTGTTATCCGCTCTTTCAGTACCAACCAGGCGGTAAAAATGACAAATACCGGTTGAACTTTTTGCAAAAGAAAGACAACGCTAAACGGAATAAAATTGGTTTTTAGGAGAGCAGTGGTAAACCAGAGAGTTCCCAGGAGACTGCTCAAAAGCGAAATGCCTCCGAGCACAGCCAATTCTTTTTTGGTTAAGGATCGAATTTCTTTCCACCCTCGCAGAAGAAAGGGGAAAATAAGAAGAGTACCGACCGCGTGCTCGAGGAACACAATCACAAGAGGAGAAAGACTATAGAGGCTTCGGCGAAATACTCCATCTAAAGCCCAAAGCATAGCGGCGATGACGATAAACACAGGACCTTTGATAGAGAGTTTCTTTTTTAACATACGCGCATTGTACGAAATTATAAAACGTATTACCAGGTTGACGCTTGGGATTATCGCGAGATACACTCAAATTGTCCTATGAAAAAATTGAAGCTTTTATTCGTGTTCTTTTTTCTTTTTCCTTTTCAATCTGCCTTTGCCGCAGACGATGTAACGCTTCAAAGCATCTCGTTTCATAACACGCCTCCTATCATAAATGTAGGCAACACGCTCTATGCCACGTTTAAAAATAACAATACTACTGTCGACCATACGCGCGTCATACAGTTTACCTATAAGCTCGGAAACGGATCAAGTGCAAATTTTGGTACGTCTAAATCTGTTGACGTTGTCGCTGGCGGCACGACCCAAACATATTTCGACGGCACATTTACCGTCCGGGGCAATATCACCCTTACTGCAAATGTATACGGCGGACAATCAAACGTGTGCCCGCCAAATAATTCTGGAAACGTACTCGTCGCAAGCTACGACCAGACAGTATTTATAGACGGAGATAACGATGGAGATGGAATTCCTGATACGATCGACCCTGACGATGACAACGATGGTGTGACCGACGTCCAGGAACAGCAAAATGGAACAGACCCGCTAAACCCAGACACCGATGAAGATGGGATTCGCGATGGACAAGACCCGTGCCCGCTTGATCCGCTCAATCGCTGCGTGTCGCCTACCGCTACTCCAACACCAGCGCCTCCGCCAGCTGGCGGATCAATCCGACACCAAACCAAACGGTGAGCAGTTCCTCTAACTCTTCGGGTGGAATAGTAAATTCTATCAGTAATGCCGTAAATAGCGCCGTCACTACAGGCGGAAATATCCTTGCAAATGCACTAAGCGCAATCGGTAGTGCACTCGGCATCCAATCTCAGGCACCAGTAGATCAAAATTCCGACGAGTCGGTCGCTGGTATATCAACTCAGGATCAGCAAGTCTGCACCAAGTGCATAGTAGTTCCGGTGCTCCTTGGAGAACTTCTCGCGACCGCACTGTATATATTTCTTGCTGTCCGTAAAAAAGAAAACGCTAGTAAAAAATCAAGAGTCCTCTTGGGGTTATTCATACCCGCTCTCTGCTACATAATTTTTATCATCATAAATCTTCCGTGCATAAAACCCATGATCATTTTCCCGTCTTTAAATCCTCTTTGCAGATGGTTTACATTTATTTCTTTGGGAATTTACGCGCTTCCGATGCTTTTTCTCTACGTTCAATCAAAAAATTCTTCAAAAATATAAAATACCTCTTGCCATATTCTTTGGCTTTCCGTTATAGTGGTCTATATG
>JACREM010000010.1 GCA_016218215.1 Candidatus Gottesmanbacteria bacterium
CAAAAGAGAAATAAACGATTGATCTAAATACTGTCCTACGCTCACCCCAACCAATACGCCAAATACTATATACCCAAGAAATATCGGAAGCTTTAACTTTCGAGCCACGAGAGCACCCGCTATTGCTGCCGCAAACAGCGCTAAACACGTGGTGATAAGAGCAAAAGAATTCACACCATTCATACAATATTTATTGGTACTATCTCCATCATATCACGCGGCATTGGGGCATGAATCGTAAGGATCGCTCCGGTCTTTGGATGGGTAAAAGAAATCTCTTTGGCATGAAGCATGACACGGGGAGCCCAGAGACGATCATCCCGGGCAGTTTTGCGACCCGCATACAGGTAGTCGCCAAGAATCGGATGGTTCAAATATTTTAAATGAACACGGATCTGATGGGTTCTCCCGGTCTGAGGATAGAGTAAAACAAACGAAAATTTTTCGCCGTGAGACAAAAACCAATTCCCCTGTACTGTATACCGTGTTACTGCATCCTTTCCTCCGGGTACAATGCCAAAGTGTTCGCGATTCCAGGTCATCCTTCCGACTGGCGCATGTATTTCTCCTTCTCTGGGAACCATAATTCCGTGCACGATCGCACAGTATGTTTTTTTCACGCTCCGCTCTTTAAAAGCGTTTTGCATGGCAATAAACGCTTCCTCTGTTTTTGCCACAACGAGTATGCCGGATGTTTCTTTATCTATCCTGTGGACAATGCCGCTCCTGACAAAAAAATCTGAATCTTTTGACGTAGTATCGAGGACGTGAATCTTCTTTTGAGTAAAATCCTGAACTGTTTCAACTTTTACTGATGGCGCACGATTCACAACAATACCCGGCGGTTTATCCAGAATAAGAAGCGACTCATCTTCAAAAAGAATGGGTAGTTCTTCCATTTACTTTTTTTTCTGCTCACAGAGAGAACACAATACAGCTGTCGGAAGGATCTTTAATCTGTTTTGTTCAATAGGTTTGCCGCATGAAGTGCAGACACCATACGTACCATTTCCAATTCTAAGAAGCGCGCCATCCAGTAAACCAAGCTTTTCTTTTAGCTCATCAAGAATCGCCTGGAATCTATCGTGGTTGGATTCTTCACTTGCCTCCATATCCGAAGCAGCGTTATCATTTAATCGATCCGGGTCAGAGAATGGATCTTGAGCGGTAAGTTCGATGACCCGCGATACGAGTTTCTTTTTTTCTTCTTCAAGAAGTATTCGAGCTGTATCAATATCTTGTTGGCTCAGTTGGTTCATGCGATCCTCCTTTAAATTTCATAACTGCCTGACGCATCATCGAAAAAAATGGGCGCAGAGATTCTCGTATGCCGCCACGTACATATAACGCTCCGCACGCCTGCCCAAACAAAAGCAGAAGTACCCATTGATTTACCCGAAGGAGTGACCAGTATACACTACTATCTTTAAAAAATTCAATACAAAAAAAGATAAGAGAATAAAGTAAAAAGAACCAGATACCGATAACGCCGTACGCCCACTGTTTTTTAATCGCTCGACCGGACAAAAATGATAAGACACACAATATAACTAAAAGACCAACGATAGAGTACAACTGTACAGGATGCCGTACGCCCACGGCACCCACATACCGCACGCTCCATGAGAGTGAAGACGGTAGACCAACATCTGATCCGGACAAAAGAGATGAAACCTGACCTATGATCATGGCATATGGAAGCGACTGGGCCAGTGCATCGAGCACATACGCGATTCTTATTTTATACGCGCGACAGAGGAAAACAAAAACAACAATCGCACTAACGAGCGTGCCATAAAGTGATATGCCTGGCACAATCCAGAGAGCAGGGATTTTTAGCCACGAATCCCGAAATAACTCAGGGTGCAAAAGCACAAATGACAGTCTTCCGCCTAATACTCCAACAAGCGTAGCATAAAATGTCATGTCAAATATCTTTTCTTCTTCAACGGCAAACGCGACCAAGGATTTCCAAAAAAGAAATGACCAGATGATCCATGCAAGGACAAGAAATATGCCGCTTGAAAAAAAATGAAATGATCCAAATGTGATGACAGGCAACATAATATCAGCTATCAGCTATCAGCTATCAGCTATCAGCTATCAGCTATCAGCTATCAGCTATCAGCTATCAGCTATCAGCTATCAGCTATCAGCTAGATGTATTATACCGTATTCTTAGGATTCCATAGAGGGTAATACAACTACCAAGAATAAATATAACTTTTCCTACCCCAATCGTATCCGCTAAAAGGCCGCCTACTGCTACGGGAAGGATGCCCACTCCTCCGACAGACGCCGTAAGCATACCGTACACCCGACCGCGCAACACTCCTTCAGATTCCCGCTGAAGCATGCTGTTGGCCGGAACATCGAGCATACTGTTGGCAATGCCAAGCAAAAAAAATAATACAAACGAAAGGAGACGTATAAATACAGGAGTTTTCGTATCTGAAAAGTGAAAAAGATAGGACATAAAGACTATACCTGAAAGAAACAGCAAAATAATACCTGCAGAAAATATGCCGGTCGAGATAAGCTTCTGTGAGTCTTCCTTTTCTCCTCTTGATCCGATCCAGAGGGCTCCAGCGATGATACCAAAAACCATAGGTGCCATAATGACAACGGAAGCGTCATGAATATCAAGAGATAGCACCCTATCTGCAAATCCGGGACCCAAAATTCCTAAGATTGCTATGATAATCTGCGTACCAGTCAGAAGCGTCAGCGCTTCCTGAAGCCTTTCTCGACTTCGTACGTACGAGATACCTTCAAAAAGACTCCCATAAACACGGGAGATAATTGTAGAAAGCGATTTTGCCATCACGCGAGTAAACGAGCCGACGCTCACTTCTACTGTTTTAATCCGGGACTCAAAATATGCCGCAAGAAAAAACATACCGCTTATAAGCGCAAAAATGATATTCGGGCCAAAAGTTCGAAGCAGTGGACCCGCTGTGATGGATCCGACTGCAAGACTTGTGTAAAACGTAAATGAAAACAAACTGTTTGCTGACAAAGAAAGAGTTTCCGGAACGAGTTTTGGGATAAGCGGCGCTTCTGCAGGAACATACAGCTGCGTAATAATCGCATTAAGAAACGTAATAAGATAGACGACCCAGACATGCTCGGATGTAAAAAGCAGTAATACTACAAAAAACGCACGCAAAAGATCGCAGATTACCAATATTTTTTTCTTATCAAAATAATCCACGAGCGTTCCTGCGACCATGCCAAACAATACTGCAGGAACTGCGTAAGCTAAAAATAAACCTGAAACCGCGGCGTTACTCCCTGTGCGTTCATACACGCGAAGCGCGAGGACGAAAAGCATTGTATTCACCGCAAACTGTGACGAGATCTGACCAAACCACAGAGACCGAAATGAAGCTATATGAAGCACTTTTTGAAATGATGTTTCTTCGCGGTTTTCCATATTTGCTCGAGTATTCATTGTTTAAGGTATATACTATAGATATGACATCTACCGCTCATACACTCGTAGGAGGAGCTATAGCCTCCGCGATACCAAATCCATATCTTGCCATCCCGCTCATCCTTGCCTCACATTTTCTCATGGACTCTATCCCTCACTGGGACATGGGAACCAATTGGAGAAATAGATCCAAACGAGAAACCGGCGCGCTAGCAATTACTGAAACGCTTATGGGAATAACAATAGCATACTCTCTCTATCAGGGTAAAGTAGAAACGTCGTTTCTTGTTCTTGCCATTATCGCGTCTATTCTACCGGATTGGCTGGAAACGCCTTGGTATATTTTCTATGCTAATCAAAAAAAACACGAGCCGGGAAAAAACGCTTCTTTTTTTGAAAAACTCTGCTTCTTTGTATATAAAATCGAAAATATGTTCCACTCCAAAGCTCAATTTCCGCTCGGAGTTTTTACCCAGATCGCAACTGTGGCTTTTTTTCTCATCGTCCTTCACTCGTGAGAAACGCTCTCTGATTTCAAAAATTCCAGAAGAAGTCGGACTCCGACTCCCGACGCGCCTTTGGGAACAAGCGGAGTATCTTTTTCGGAAAAAGATGGGCCTGCTATATCAAGATGCGCCCACGATATTCCATCGTCAACAAATTCTTTCAGAAACAGCGCTCCATTTATAGCCCCGCCATACCGTGTGCTTCCGACATTTTTTATATCTGCCACGTTACTTTTTAACTCCTCTTCATACTCTTCTACCAGAGGAAGTTCCCAGATCGCTTCCCCTGAGTTATCTGCTGCACTTTTCAGATTCTGACCCAACTGTGTATCGTTTGTAAACATCCCGCTTACTTCTTCACCCAAAGCGACCATACACGCACCGGTTAGCGTCGCGAGATCAATAATGTAATCTGGCTTTGTATTTTTGCACGCGTAAGACAGCGCATCAGCCAAAACGACCCGTCCCTCAGCGTCGGTATTTAATACCTCAATGGTTTTTCCGTTCATGGCTGTCACTATATCTCCAGGCTTTATCGCTGACCCGGATGGCATATTTTCGGTAGCGCTAATAAGACCGACAACATTCACATGGGGTTTCAGGAGTGGGAGCACTGAGAACACACCGAGGACAGCGCCTGCACCTGCCATATCGAGTTTCATGGTTTCCATGCCGTTTGCCGGTTTTAAGGACAAACCACCAGTATCAAACGTGATTCCTTTTCCGACAATGACGACGGTTTTCTTGGCTCCAGTTGCTTTATACGACAGGTGGATAAACCGAGGATCCTCTTCGCTTCCCCGTGCAATACCAAGGAGAGCCCCCATGCCAAGTGTCGTAATCCCTTTTTTGTCAAACACAGTTGCAGAAAGCGACGGATCTTTTTTGGCAAGCGACTTTGCTCTGTCTCCAAGATACGCTGGAGTCGTTGTAGACGGCGGTTCGTTGACCAGATCGCGGACAAACGACACCGCTCCTGCAACAATTTCTCCTCGTTTTAACCCTTTGTCAAAGGCGTCAAGCTTCCCTCCTGCAATATGAATAATACATTCCGAAATATCGTGATGCTTGATTCGAACTTTTTCTTCTTTATGTTTTAAAAATACGTATGAGCCAAGGAGTATGCCTTCCGAAACGGATTGCCCAAGCAGTTCTGCAGGAATGACGGACGTCAAATCGGAAGTCAATGCAACGTGAAGAGAAAAAGCACGGGCAGACGTAGCCCTGCGTGCTATACGGGCACATACTTTTTGTACCTTTCCGACCGTCAGTTTTTTTACATCACCAAGTCCGGTAACAAGTACTGCTTTATACCCAATTTTTCCATGGGTATGAATGAGGTACGTGGAATCAAAGGCGCCATCATACCTCTCACCAGAAAGAAGCTCTGAGAGTACTCCCGATAAAAGTTCATCTACGGCTTTCCCCTCGCCTGACAAAACATACTGCTCTTTATCGTTTGCGGCAAAAACGACGAGCATGTCACCGCTCGACGTACGATAATCCGAAACTGACGATTGAAATTTCATAGAATATCTCCTCCTCTATATTATTCACTGAACCAATGGATGTCACGTCAAACGACACAGTCAAACGTGTCTGTCGAGTTTGACTCGACGTGACTACCGCGTATGACGCGGTGTCTTTATTGTACCAAGTTAGAACCTATTTTCAAAACACAAATGATGTCGCGCGCTCCGCGCGCGTGGTGGCTTGAAGCTAAATCGTACGCTCCGATTCCGCGCGCCTCGTCCGCTCCCGGAGCCGCTACTATATTATTCTGACGGGAATAAAACCTCATTCTTCCTCAATCTAGTTTTGATCTGTTTAATCAGTTTCTCTCGATTGTTTTTCGCTTGAGCGACAAAGTCTTTTGGCGCGGCGGTTTTTGAATCGTATTTTGCGCTCCATACTATTATTTCAAGTAACATCGGCAAAAGGTCCATTCCTTTTTCAGTTAATTGGTACGCGTCTTTTCGTTTGTTCTTTATGTTTGGGATTTTTCGTATGATTCCAACCTGTTCAAGCCGAGCAAGTCTGTCGGCAAGAATATTCGTTGCGATATGTTCTTCGGATTTGAGAAAATCGCCATAGTACATTTTTCCGAAAAAGTAGAGAAATGGGCGGTCCGTGCGACGAGGTTTTTGAAGGCAAAACCGCCGAAGAAGTTGCCAATATGGGTGGTCAGCATATTATGAGTTCAACGGATGCGGCTCATAAGCCAATGCGCGAGCAAATGGCTAAGTCCAGCAAGGAAGAAAAGGATAAGTGGATGGTGTGGTTTAAGGGAGAATGGGACAAGAAATAAAATCTATGAAAAAATATATTCTCGGTGCTGTTGCCAGCACGGTCATCGGTTTTGCAACCGCATTCGTCTGGCATTTGGTGCTGTTCCAAAATCTATACACGCAACTGGGAGTTATCGGCAGAATTGAGCCGAATATCCCTCTTGGATTTATTGCCAATCTTGCGCTGGCACTAACTCTTTCGTATCTCTATCCAAAGCTCATATCCTCTGAAGAAAATAATAATCCTATCCTGGGTGGTATTCGTTTCGGGGTTATCATTGGAATTCTTAACATCATCTTCTGGGTGTTGAAATTTGCGGCAACTCAACCGCTTTCTTCAATCCCGACATTCATCGGAATTGAAAGTGCATTTGAGTTGATACAACCTACACTTATCGGTATTGAGTTAGGATTCGTATATCGAAAAAGGATATGACAAAACTACATCACGAAATTAAAATCAACGCACCAGTCAAAAAAGTCTGGGCCG
>JACREM010000076.1 GCA_016218215.1 Candidatus Gottesmanbacteria bacterium
AGCGTTATGGTACTTTTTAAACATATATTCCCTAATCTTTGTCTAATACGCTTCTATAAAATTCTTAATGGTTTCTTCTGTTATGGTAAACGTGGTTCCTTTTCCTTCCACGAGAAGCCTCGCGACTTTTCTACATAAAGCATTCATGGTGCGTTCCAAACTTCTTATGCCTGAATCAAATCCTAAGGGCCGTACAAGTTTTGGCCAAACCGCGGGATCGACCACGAGATTCTCCTTTGATAGCCCAGATTCCCGCATAAGATTTGGAAGCACATAATCTTTTGCAATCTTTATTTTTTCCTCATCTGTGTACGAAGGCATCTGAATCGGCTCCAGACGATCGAGGACTGCTGTCGAGATATTCGTCGTATTGTTTGCCGTCGCGATAAACAACACCTCAGACAAATCAAACGGATAATCGAGATAATGGTCAGTAAACGCAATATTTTGCTCAGGATCAAGAAGCTCGACCAGTACACCCATGATGTCTCCACGAGCATGTTCGGCAACTCTATCTATTTCATCTAAAAGTATCACGGGATTCTTGCTTCCTGCAAAGCGAAGCGCTTTTAAAACAAGTCCGATCTCTGCATCCGGCCTCACCCGCGATTGACCGCGAAGATCTAAAGCATCGCTCATGCCTCCAAAGGGGATACGGACAAACCGCCGACCCATAGCTTCAGCTATCGATTTTGCCAGTGTCGTTTTCCCGGTACCGACGAGTCCCACGAGACACAAAATCGGGGCTCTTCTGGCTAATAACGCCTGGACGAGGTTTGCGTCAGTAATAGCGTCTCCTTGTTTCGATACTGGTTTTGCCGATGATTCTTTTTCCCACCTGTCACGATTAAGCTTTAGTACCGCAAGATACTCGAGAATTCTATCTTTTACCTGAGTCAAACCATAATGATTTCTCTCAAGAATTTCTTTGGCTTTCAAAAGATCCAAAATATCTTTTGTTCTCTGCCGCCACGGCAAATTCACAATCCAATCTATATACCGAAGCATCTGCTCTATATGAACACGTGCCGTAATATCTGCCTCTAGGTGCGTAATTTCATCGAGCTCATCGATGACCCGTGCATGGATATCAGAAGGAAGACCGGAAGCTTCTATTTTTGCTCGAATGGCTGAAACCTCATCAGTAAGTTGCGACATAGTAAATAATTTTTTCTCCTAATATCATCATACTCTAGAAAATGTACGAGAAACAATTAGAAAAGAGGGGAAATCTATAAAAAAGGGGTACGTTACGTATTAATAACGCCTGTTTCTTCGGTCAAACGGCCTCCCGCCGCCTGGCCTATCTCCGCCGCCGGATCGTTCTCTACTTGGAGCTTTTTTTGCATCGTCTCCAAAAAGCATAGATAAATTCACCCTATGCTGATCGTCTATCTCAAGTACTCGTACTTTTACCTGTTGCCCGAGCTTTACCACATCTTCAGGGTTCCCGACAAATTCCGTAGACATCTGAGAGACGTGCACGAGCCCTTCTTTTCCAGGTAAAATCTGCACAAATGCACCAAACGGCAATATCCGCTTTACTTCACCCTCATACTCTTCTCCTGGTTTTACTTCGTGTGTCAGCCCCTCTACCCATTCCACTGCTTTTTTCACGGCTTCTTCATCTGTACCCGATATCATCACTGAACCATCATCTTCTACATCAACTACTGCTCCTGTCACGGATTGAATCTGGCGTATCATTTTTCCGCCGGGCCCGATGACCTCACCGATTTTTTCTGTCGGAATTTTTACTACAGTCACCTTTGGCGCATACTGTGATAACGATTTTCTCGGTGTACTCAACACCGCTTTGATTTTATCTAAAATGATCATGCGTGCATCCCGAGCTTTTTGGAGAGTTTGTTCTACGATTTCATCTGTCAGTCCGTCGATTTTTATATCAAGCTGAATCGCAGTGATGCCATTTTTTGTTCCTGCAACTTTAAAATCCATATCTCCTGAAAAATCCTCAATTCCGAGAATATCTGTCAGGAGCACAAATTCATCTTTTGAAGACATAAGGCCGACGGAGATACCCGCAACCGGTTCCTTGATCGGTACACCTGCATCCATGAGCGCGAGCGTCGAACCACAGGTCGATGCCATGGATGTAGAACCATTGCTTGACATGATCTCTGATACGAGACGAATAGTGTATGGAAATTCATCTTCAGATGGAATAACCGCCAAAAGTGCTCTTTCGGCTAAGGCTCCATGACCTATCTCACGACGCGACGGCGTCCCGACACGTCCGGTTTCTCCGACAGAGTACGGCGGCATACTATAATGATGAATATATCGCTTTGATTCCTCGCCCATCGGGCTTTCTATGAGCTGCTCTAGGCTTGGAGTTCCAAGAGTCGCGACAGTCAATGCTTGTGTCTGACCACGCCGAAACATCGCACTCCCGTGAGTTCGCGGAAGTATGCCTACTTCTATCTCTATGGGACGAATTTCATCAATCTTCCTGCCGTCAAACCGCTTCCCATGCTTTAGCACGTTTTCTTTTACTTGTTTTTTAAATAAAGCGTCCAGCGCACCCTCTATATCTTTGACGCTGTAATCAGTTCCATATGCCTCGGAGATTGTCTTAGCAAGAACGGTAAGTTCATCTCCTGAAAATTCTTTCTCTGCCTTTTTGGCAAACGCCTCCTGCATCTCTTTTTTATAATCCTTCGTGAGTTTATTTTTCAGTTCATCAAGCTCTGATACAGCTGGCATTTCAACTTTTGTTTTCCCGACCTCTTTAACCAATTCATTGATGCATTCTATGATTTTTACGTTTGCCTCTTTGGCTGCTAGGACAGCATCGTAGACGACAGATTCCGGAGTTTCACAAAATCCACCCTCAAGCATGACAACTTTCTTCGTATTGGAAGAAACAACAAAATCAAATTCACTGGACGCCTGTTCTGTCTGGCGGGGATTGACGATAAACGCGCCTTTCTCTCCGTCTGCTTTAACATACCCCATCCGTACACCGCCTACCGGGCCATCCCACGGAATCGGAGAAATGGCTATAGCAGCAGAGACAGCGACAAGTGCCAATATATCCGGATCATTGTCTCCATCTACTGATAATACGGTAATGATGACCTGCACATCGTGTTTATATGATTTTGGAAATAACGGGCGGATAGACCGGTCTATGACTCTTCCTGCAAGAATGGCATCGTCGGTTGGCCGTCCTTCTCGCTTTACCCACCGTGAACCTTTGATTCTTCCCCCTGCGTATAATCGCTCTACATACTCAACACTTAATGGAAAATAATCAAGCGATGTCTCCTTGCCGGAAGCGGTGACTGTCGCAAGTACCATGGTGTCGCCGTAGCGGGCAAGCACAGCACTACTTGCCTGCTCTGCAAACCTTCCGACCTCAAGGGAAAGGGTTCGTCCGCTTAGTTCTATTGATTTTGTGACAAGCTTCATGTAATTTTATCTTTTTCTTTAAACGAGGAATGTATTATTTTCCGAGTCCAAGTTTATCTATTATTCCTTTATATCGTTTTTCATCCTTTTTTTCTAAGTAGTTAAGAAGCCTTCTCCTTTTACTCACAATCCCGAGAAGTCCCCGCCTGGAGTGATTGTCGGTCGAGTTTAATTTTAAGTGAGAGACAAGTTTTTCGATTCTTCCGGAAAGCAATGCAACCTGTACCTCGGGGCTTCCAGTATCTGAATCATTGACCTGAAATTTAGAGATAATCTCTTTTTTCTCTTCGCTTGGTTCTGGAACAGGCGCGGATACAACTTTTTTCTCTGTCTTTACTTTTTTAGAAACTTTTACAGTTTTCACTGCTGTTTTTTTTGCTGACGTCTTGCTTTCTTTTTTTAACGGTGAGGATTTTGCCATATATTCGTCTTTCTATCCATTCGGTCTTTAAATGAGAAAGGAGCTCTATATTGCTCCTGGTTTGAAGCTATTGTACACGAATACCAATATCTTTACAAGGGGAACATTATAAAAGATGCCCACTCGATTTAAATATTTTAGGCTTGAGCCAATCATCCGGCGTACGCGTGATCTGTTGCGAAACAGGGAGATCTGCTTCTTTGTGTTCGTGAGTTCCAATATCTCCTTGCTCATCCGTAAGCAACGTCTCCTGCCCGGGCGAAGGAGCATCATTTTGCAAGATAGGATTATTCACATCCACATGGACATCTCCAATGTGTGATCGAAACTTTTTACCTCCTGCACTCATACACCTTGCTGCAAGCTCAAATGTCGATGGAGACACCTGCGGATGACTAAAATTACCCGTCCCCTCAAAAAGTGAGTTCAACACATTTGTTGCAATATCTTCAGAGAAAGTTACTCCAAGCGTATCTAATAATTTTACCACTAGTTCTACAGTTGTTATCTTTGTTTCTATAAAATTGATTGTTCCGTATCGTGCATTGTTTGGGTGTCTATCGATATTTAAAACCTGCTTTGAAGCAAAAAGTTCCTTTTCATTTTCGTAGATGCGCTTCAGTCCTCCGAGATGAATTGTATCCACAGAGATAATAAGATCACATGGCGTAGAGGTATACGCATAGTGCACTTTTTCTTGAGCAAACGGGGGGAATCCAGGGCGTGGTTCTATGACAAGATTAAATTTTTCGCCTTCTATATTGTAGCTCACCTTTTCAATCGATCCTTCGACGTAGTCAAGAGAGATTGTAAAATTCTGCTTTGAAAGAGAAGAGACTATTTTGTTTACACCAATAAAGTTTGAAAGCTCAACGGTAATAGGGTCAGGACATACCACCGTAACTTTTTTTCCAAGTGATGTAAGACCTAAAAGAAGCGCAAGGCTACTTCCAACACTATCAGCCGTCGGATGCTCATGGGTCACGATGAGAATATCCTTGGATTTTTCTATGATCTCGCGGCACGTGGCAACGTCTTGTGGTGTATCCATAAGCCTATAATTAAATTGCGGCGTAGGCAATTATAGCATCACCAACCTCAAAAGCAAGCGCTTTATCAAACAACACCCCGCATTCTCCACCGGTCTCAACTTTCGTGACATCTTCTTTTCCGCGTTTCACCGACCGGGCTTTCCCACGGCCTACTTCAACGTCTTTTCGCATAATTTTTATCGTATCTCCCCGCGCGATTCGGCCAGAAGAAACCTTTACCCCGGCGACCCGTTCTCCGTTAAACGGAAATTCAGCTAAAATTGTACTTGATCCAAGCTCTCTCTCTTTATGTAAGACCTCTTTCATGCCGGCAACGACGTCATCGAGCTCATCAAGAAGCTCATAGATAATGGTGTAGGTCCTGTGAATAACTTTTTCCGTATCAGCAAGCTTAGCAACACTCGGCCGGACCTCAACATTAAACCCAATAACAAACGCTTTTACGGATTTTGCAAAAAGTATATCTGCTTCGGTGACATCTCCAAGTCCGTGGCTTACCACCACAATTTTTGGGTTGAGAGATTCACGTATTGCCTCAAGAGACCCGGAGGTGTCTGCCTTTAGAACGATAACGAGGGATTCTTTTGCCTGTTCATCGATAGGCTTGAGAAAATCCGGAAGGGCAGAAGTCAATGCAGATACAAGAGGTTTTTCATCAGAATCTTTTTTATCTTCACGTAAAACATCAGAGAGCACCGAGCCAACCTCCGGAAGAGTCGTAAAGCCTGAAATCTCGATCGGTGCCCCGGGAAGAACATGAATTTTACGAGCCCCAGATTCATCCGTTAGGGATCGAATTTTTGCAATTTTTTTGGACCCTAAGAAAAGATCAGTTCCTGACTTAAGCGTTCCGTTTTTTACCACAACCGTTGCTATCATTCCTTTTCCCTTGTCTACTTTTGTCTCTATGGTTACGGCCTCAAGAGAAGCATTTGGTTCGCTTGCGATTCCGTGCATGTCCCAAACCAGAAGTATCATATCCAAAAGCTCTTCTATACCTGTACCAATTTTTGCTGATACGGGAACCAAA
>JACREM010000078.1 GCA_016218215.1 Candidatus Gottesmanbacteria bacterium
CGTCAAAAACACAAGCGTTCTCTTTTGCTCTTGAAAAATGATTCAAGCACAATCCGAGACAGCTCATGCAAACAGTATTAAATTTTTTCTTTTTCGTCCTCTAGGACTCATCAGTACAGCTTTTGCCCTGCGAAGCAGGACACATCTGTAGAAAGTGCGCCTGGGTTCTCAAAATTTTTATATTTTGTGAGAATTTGTTCCCAAACGCGTCTTTTTTAACCTTCAAGAATACTCCTTTTTTGACACCGATTTCTCAGTATCGTCTATTAAAACCCGATCGCCTTCGCGTAGAAAAATTCGATGACATTCAAGCCAACGACGAATGCGAGGAACCAGATCATCGTCGCCCACGCTACCGTGCTGTAAATACCAAGAACGATAACTGTCGCTGCCACCACCGACAAAATCAGAAAAACAAGCGACGGGTGCATCAGGAGATCGAGTCCAAGACCTATGATGACGTACTCAGTCGACGTGTAATACCAATCTCGTATCTGATTTTTCGCAAACTGCACTCTCTCTGACAATTCAACGGCAAACTGCGGCGATGGCTCTCCTGTTGCCTGAATCAATACAACGAAGAAACCCACTATTGCCCAACCGGCAGATGCCATAGCCGACACGGTCAACGCGATCCTAAATTGGATTACACGTAAAACATCTTCGTCAGACGGCGCCACCCAATCTTTTATCGGACCGTAGCCGACAAATCCAGTCAGTACTCCCAATATGCCTAAACCGACGAACACCGAAAAAAACAGAATTGTTCCAAATTCTACCTCAGTCATGACTTAATTCCTCTTCTTTCTTATTTGATTTTTTCCTACTACCCGATTCGTGGTTGGAACCAATGGAAGATTTTTTTATATTCTCCTCCACTCGATCCAACCCGAATCGCAATCGTGTGCTCATCACGTTCCCCTATCACGTGCTCATCTTGCGTTTAACATGCTCACTCTTCGTAAGTACTCTTGAAGTTTGTAAAAGTGCAATTCGTTCTCAAAGGCCAGGCCTTAAAAGGAGGCGAGTCTCCGATGCCGGGCTTTGATTGTTCATCTTTGATCTTTCATATTTGATTTTTGATCTGTCTCTTTGGGGCAATATATCCCCCCTCCCCAAAAACATGAGAAACTGTTCGGAAGTATACACCGAAGGTACGTATTTGTCAAAAACTATGGGGCATAAAATTTTAGAGAAATCGTCGCTCAGTTGAACCTAAGTCGAAGTCCTAACTCTCTCTTATGCGGCTCTCCTATTCTCAATCAATTACATCATCTTCTCTTCCGGCGTCACTGTTTTGAGGCTGGGAATCCGTGCAAACTCACGATCATACGTACAAAGCTCTACTCCTTTGGGAATCTGAGTAGCTATGAGGCTATCTGCGAGTTTCACTCCTGTCTTCGTATGAAGAACAAATGCAGAGTGAAAGTCCGTTTTCTCGACAATGACGAGACCTCGTGACTCAAGTATGGTTGCTATATCTTTCTGCGCCTCAATCTTCGATATTCCATACGTCGACGTCAAAACCCAATATACCTCAAGAAAAACCACCGAAGAAGCATACGGCCGTATTCTCCCTTCTCTCACACTTTTCATGAGTTTTGAACAGGAAAGATAGGCTAAATCATCATCCTGCAGGAGGTATCGAAGCCAGATAGTGCTATCGAGGAAAAGCTTCATAAATCCGAGTAATTGATATAATCACGGATATTACTGATATCTATCTTTTTCGCTTTCCCCAGATGTTTATATTTTCCCCCAAGTTCCAGAAGTGTCTGGGCTTTCTGAGGTTCGATTATCACCCTCCCCTCATCCGCCCGCATCGTCACCGGCCCGTGGGTCAGGATCCCCGCCTTCTCACGGATTTTCTTTGGGATATGAATCTGAAATTTCTCAGTCAATGTGGCTGTGGTTATCATAGTAATACAAAATATATCACATTACTTTTTTAGTGTCAATACCAATATATTCGTATTACTTTTAGCCTCACAATCAAAATCAACCCTCCACATCAACCCGACGGGTGTCTTCATCCTGCGGACGTCTGCGTCCTGCGGATTGATTAGCTTCAAACCTCCTCCGCTATCCTCTCTATCGCGAGGATAAACGCCCCGTTTCGAAGCGTCGTCTTGTATTTTTTCGCCGTATCGTAGACAGCATCCGAGGCTTTTTGCATCGTTTTTTTAAGCTTCATATTTACCACGTCCTTCGTCCAGTGTTCACCTTTCAGATTCTGTTCCCATTCAAATGTTGACACCGTCACCCCACCACTATTAGAGAGGACATCAGGGATGACCGTAATTCCGTTTTTAAAAAGAATCGCATCAGCCTCAGGTGTAGTCGGCCCGTTTGCCATCTCAAGGATCACTTTTGCCTTCACTCTTCCAGCATTTTTTGTGGTAAGCACTCCTTCAAGTGCCGACGGAATCAGGATATCAACCGGAAGCTCAAGGAGTTCGTCATTGGTTATCGGTCGACCTTTTTTCAGATCACAGACTGAACCGGAGCAGTAACATCCTGCCAGGTACCCGTTCTTCTTTTTACACTCCATGGTGAGCATCGGATTCACGCCTTCGGGCACATAAATCCCTCCCTGACTATCAGACACCGCAACCACGATAAAACCTTGCTCTACCAAAAACTTCACCATGTTATACCCCACATTGCCAAAACCCTGAACTGCGACCGTAAGCGGTCGCCGAATATCCAATAACCAATTTCCAATTTCCAACGCGGAAGATATTTTAAAACTCTTCTTTCCACGTTGTGTATTGGTCATTGGGATTTGAGACTTGAGTTTTGCAAGCATCGCTTGCAAAACATACAGTCCTCCCAGCCCCGTCGCCTCTTCCCGTCCCTCACTCCCCCCATCTTCGATTTTTTTGCCGGTAAACGTTGCACTCAAATATGACAGATAAGCCTGCGGGGAGCGAACAAAATTTTGTCCGGCTTCACTTTCTCTTAAGGATCGAACAGATGGAATGTGCGAGCTTGAAACTGAAGGCGGATCAAAATCTTTGTTTGCGACCAAAGCAGGCGACTTCTTGCTAACAGCTGACGACTGATAGCTGACAGCTTTTACATACTCATCCGCCATCCACCCCATGATCGTCCCGTTCGTATTCACATCAGGCGCCGGTACATCTTTGTTAGGTCCTATGCAGTCAGCCAAGGCCCGCACATACGCGCGCGACAATCGCTCAAGTTCTTTATTGGAAAACGTCTTCGGATCGACGATGATCCCTCCTTTTCCGCCACCCATCGGAAGTCCCGCCACTGCACACTTTATCGTCATCCAAAACGATAAAGCTTTTACTTCATCCAAAGAAACATCAGGATGAACCCGTATTCCGCCTTTGTACGGACCACGCGCATTGTTATACTGCACACGATACCCTTCAAAAATTTTCAGTGTCCCGTCATCCATTGTTATCGGAAGCGACACATTAATCATTCTATTGGGCAAACGAAGACGCTCAATTTCCTGCAAAAGCGATTTCCTTGACCCTTGACTCATGTCTCCTGACTCAAGTATTTTCTGTGCCGAAGCAAGCTGTCTCATGGCGTTTTCATACGGTGAATGATTCATATATCTCTCAACTTTCTGGCAGATACTTTTATTACTCGATACGAAAGAAATTCTTAAAAAAATAGCTCTGAATAGATATGTTCTTTTTCTATATTTAACCCCAATAATCTCTCCCGCAACTCATCGACCATTTTCCTATTCCCGCACAGATAAAACTCAGATTTTCTGTGATTTTCAATATTTTTTATCACCTCTTCCGTCACATGTCCCCTGTTCCCGCCCCATGTCGACGATGACTGCGAGAGCGTCAATGAGAAAGAAAAATTTGGCATATCTTTTATCATCTGCTCAAATTCTTTTTGCCAAAATATATCCTCTTCATACCGCAGTCCCCAATAGAGAGCAATAGGCGTAGCTCGTAGCTCAAAGCTGTCAGCTTTCAGTTTTGCTGACGACTGACGACTGATAGCTAACTGCTGATTGAGCATCGAGTAGTACGGTGCGACTCCTGTCCCGGTCGCGACGAATACTTTAGAATTCATGGCATCTGATAAGACAAATCTCCCCAGAGGCGCCATCATCTGTATCGTATCCCCTATCTTTGCGCCAATCGTCCACTGCGAACCCGGCCCTCCCGGGCTTACGTCATGGATCATTTCAATTATTCCTGCTTCATAAGGAGAAGAGGAGATCGACATCACGCGGTTTACCCCGGGCGCCGCATACATCATCATTGTTTGCCCTGCTTTAAACGATAAGGTCGAAGGAACAGAAAAACGAACGAGATAGACCTTGGCACTTATCTTCTCTTTGGATATGACCGTCGCAATAAATTTTTGAGGCTTTGCAAATTCCATATGAATAATAATCATAAAGGCCAGGCCTTTAAACGGCTTGGCCGCGCCAGCGAAGGCCTGGCCTTAAAACATAATCAATTCCCTACATCCTCTAAAAAATGTTGTGCATCCAAAGCCGCCATGCATCCCATCCCTGCGGCCACAATCGCTTGTCTGTACCGCGGATCCACACAATCGCCAGCGGCAAATATCCCTGGCACCGACGTCTCCGTCTGAGGCTCCAACATTGATTTCTCACTTTGATTTTTTTCATCGAACTTTTGATTTTTGAATTTTGATTTTTGATATAGCTTCACATACCCTTTTTGATCAAGCTCAACCGCACCTTTGAGAAACCCCGTGCTCGGCGTATGCCCTATGGCAAGAAATACTCCCTCGGTTTTTAATTCCTTAACTTCCCCGCTCTTACCATCTTTTAATCGAATTGCTGTAACTTTTGTATCCCCCACTATCTCATCGACAGTTTTATTGAGAAGAAATGAAATCTTTGGATTTTTTTTCGCCCGGTCAAGCATCACCGCAGATGCCCGCAGATTTTCAGAGCGATGAACTATGGTTACTTTTGGCGCAAACGTGGTGAGAAATGTTGCCTCCTCCATCGCTGTATCTCCGCCGCCAATGACCACGACCTCTTTCCCACGATAAAAAAATCCGTCGCAGGTCGCGCACGCACTCACCCCTTTACCCATAAATGCCTGTTCGGATGGGATCCCCAGATATTTAGCAGATGCACCTGTGGCAATGATGACACTCCTACCCTCATATATTGACTTCTCGCCTATCACAGAAAATGTTTCGTGATATTTTTGAGCTTTGCTCTGTATTTTTGATTTTTGATATTTAATATTTGATATTGAGTCGCTCACGACGCTTGCCCTAAATTTCTCTGCTTGCTTCTTCATGTTTTCCACAAGCTCCGTGCCGTTTATGCCAGCAGGAAACCCGGGGTAGTTATCGACCTCCGTCGTCGTGGTCAGCTGTCCGCCGGGTTGTATCCCGGTCAGAACAAGCGTTTGTAAAAACGCGCGGGATGTGTAGAGCGCAGCCGTGTATCCCGCCGGCCCTGAGCCAATAATAATAACGTCATACATAATAAAGCTATCAGTCTTCAGTCTTCAGCCTTCAGCCTTCAGACAATCTGATAGCTAAAAGCTGACGGCTGATGACTAATTCATTAGCTTCTTCAACTCGCTCACGAGTACTTCTTTGCTCTGTACGCCGATAAACTGCTTCACGACCTGTCCGCCTTTAAAAATCATAATCGTCGGGATACTCATAATGCCGTATTTCTGGGATACTGTCGGATTCTCATCCACGTTTACTTTCCCGATTACTGCTTTCCCCTCGATGTCTTTTGCCACCTCTTCCACTATCGGCCCGAGCACGCGACACGGTCCGCACCAGACCGCCCAAAAGTCTACGAGCACGGGCTTCGTACTTTTCAATACTTCCGTGTCAAAATTTGCATCCGTCAAAATTATATCTGCCATATCTACCTCCTTACACTAACTAATAATATTCTATACCAATTGAGGAAATTAAGTGTATCACGCTATACTAAAATATTGAAGATCGAAGATTACTCGATATATTGTCACGTCATTGCGAGGAGGTCGATTTCTTCGACCGACGTGGCAATCTTCCATAAAAATCTGTATACTAATACTCTCGAATCAACGAACGAACAAACTAACGAAGTAACTATTTAATTATGCGCATCTTTTTTGGCGGACCACTTACTGATCTCAAGGAAAAAGAAAAGACGAAAGAATTTTACCGCCGTATGGCGATAGTGGCAGAACAAAACGGATATGAGTGGTTCTGGGCATTTTTAAGCGGCACAGATCCGGTCAAAAATCCGGAAGTGCCTTCCGATGTAGTCTACGAGACGGACCTCGCGGAGCTTTCCAAAAGCGACCTCATGATCGTGTATCTTGGAGAACCGACTACGGGTACAGGTCAGGAGATAGAGTTTGCCAAAGAGCACAATATTCCCGTCTATCTGTTATTTGAAAAAGGAAAACAAATTACCCGTATGGTCCTCGGAAGCCCGAATATACAAGAGGAAATTGAGTTTACCAGTGAGGATGATGCCCTCACGAAACTCGACTCCCTTCTCAAACGACTAAAAATAAAGGCCAGGCCTTAAAAATCAAGTAATGAGAACCCATCTCAAAACCTCGGAAGTCTGTATCGTTCGATCCGTCGGGTGATGGAAGATTCAAACCTCTATCCTGATCTTTTTCGCAAAGAGAAAAATATTTTCACTCTTGACTATTTTGTACATTTTGTATATTATGTACATTATGGACACTTTTACCGTTACCGCGACTGAACTGAAAAACAATCCTTCAGAGATTATTAATCGCGTGCACTATGAAAAACAGACTGCATTTATAAAGCGATACGGCAAAATCATAGCCCGCATGACTCCAGAGATAAACGATAAACCAAAAGAATCTTTCAATGAAATTTGGGATAGATACGCCGGGGCGATACCAGGTATTTCAGACGTCAAAAAATTTCGAACCCTCAATACCCACCGTTTCAAGCTGAAGATATGACCTACCTTCTGGATACAGACGTGGTCATTTCTCATCTTAACAATAAAGCACTTCTTTCTCTCTCATTCACTACACCACCTGCCATGAGCGTTATAAGCTATGCAGAAACTCTCTATGATATTCAAAAATCAAAATATCATGAAAGAAAAAATCAATTTACAGCGTTGATTCAAGACATGTCGATCTCAGTACTCCCAATCGATAAACGAATTGTTACGCAGTATATTACGATCAAACTCGCGCTTGAAGAAAAAGGGGTAAAACTCCAAGATTTCGACCTTCTCATCGCGGCGACAGCCATAGAACACGACCTCACCCTCGTCACAGGGAACAAGAAACATTTCAACCGCATCAAAAATCTTAGGATGGCATAATTCAATCGACCTTAAATCTGTAATCTATCTCACACTTCGCCCCGCCAAAACAATCCGACCCTTGAGTTCTCCGCTCTTTTTGATATACAGTATCCTCATGAAAGAAAAATTTTTAAATGATCAAATGACAAACAGGATTCTTTTTATTCTCTCACTTCTTGGTGTCGCCATAGCCCTCTACGTCACACAAAGTTTCTTACGAAAAACGCCGATCGTGTGTCTTAATAGCGGATGTGAACTGGTCCGCAAAAACCCGGCAAGTTATATTGCAGGCATCCCCGTTCCGGCCTTTGGACTCATCGGCTACACTCTTCTCGTCCTCCTCACCTTTCTTCGTACGACATCAACAAAACTTCATAAAACACTCCTCCCCTGGATCGCAGGCATTACCGGCGGCGGCGTTCTGTTCGTCTCCTGGTTTACCTATACGGAGGCCTTTGTCATCGGCGGATTTTGCACCTGGTGTGTCATCTCTGCAGGAAACATGATTACTATGTTTTCTTTATCGCTTTATTCGCATAGTCATAAAAAGTAATGCAACACTTACCCCTTAATACGTAATACTATATACTGAATACTATGAATCTGAGCGGCGAAACGAAACTCTTTTTAGGCGTCATCATAGGCACTATAGCGATTATTGTCTTGGCTGCAGTCATCATGTCAAAGCCCACTCCGCCAGCCCCTGCCTATACCCGCAATCAGCTTATCCCGATAGGAGCAAATACAAAAGGCAATGCAAGCGCCTCGGCGTTCCTTGTCGAATTTTCCGACTTTCAGTGCCCGTCATGCAAAGCATTCTCGTCTGTTGTTGAATCACTGACAGAAAAATACAAAGACAAACTATTCTTCGCCTACCGCCATTTTCCGCTCGACCAGCATCCATTTTCCCGCACAGCAGCTGCAGCAGCAGAAGCCGCGGGCAAACAAGGAAAATTTTTCGAAGCAGGCACGTACTTTTTTGCAAATCAGACAAATTTCTCTGATGAATTTTTTGCCAAGGCTGCGTCAGTCCTTGCGCTTGATGCGACACTTTATGAAAAAGATCGAAATAGCAATGACACGAAAAAGAAAATTGATGACGACAGATTTTTTTCCGATACCGCCCGCCTTCCCGGCACACCGACATTTTTCCTCAATGGAAAACAGCTCATACTCTATGACTCATCTGAACTCGTAAAAGCAGTCGATGAGGCGGTAAAATAGCATTCAGCTTGCAGCAATAAGCTATCAGCATATGGCTGAAGACTGAAAGCTGACGACTGATAGCTTGAAAGGAGTTCTCTATGTTTAATCTCGCAGACAAAGTCGCCCTCGTCACGGGAGCCTCGAGCGGCATAGGCTACGGCATAGCACTGACCCTCGCGACTCAAGGCGCAAAGGTCATTGTTGCAGCCCGAAGAGTAGATAAATTAAAATCGCTCGTCGACGAGATTAAAAAGGCTGGAGGGGAAGCGACAGCAGTCCAGATGGACGTCACGAAAAAAAGCGATATTGCCAATGCCGTAGCATCAGCAGTCAAAACATACGGAAAGCTTGATATTCTGGTCAACAACGCCGGTGTCGTCAATTGGTCGACAGTCGAAACACTCACAGAAGAAGGGTGGGACAAAACGCTTGATACAAACCTCAAAGCATATTTTTTTGTCACCCAGGAAGCAGTCAAAGCGATGGAAAAAAATACCCCGTCAGGAGGCAGAATCATCAATATCGCCTCTATCGCCTCAGGCGGAGTCGGTGTCGGATTTAATGGGATTACAGACTACTGCGCCAGTAAAGGCGGCGTGGTCGGCATGACAGAGGCTTTGGCTATAGAGCTTGCACCCAAAGGGATACTCGTCAACTGTATCGGCCCGGGACTCATCATTTCCGAGATGACACAGGCGATAGTCGACGATCCGAAACAGATGGCAGGCTTAGCAGGAAGAATTCCGCTCAAACGCCCCGGCACAGCAGCGGAAATCGCAAGTGCGGTCGTCTATTTTTCGGCAGACGAATCAAGCTACACCACCGGCGCCACTTTATATGTAGATGGAGGCTGGTTAGCCAATTAACTTCTCTAACTGAAAATCTCAGCTTGTCCTGAGCGAACAGAAGTAGTGTGAGTCGAAGGAGCGGCTGGCTCGCAAACTAAGGTTAAAACGAGCGAAGAGATATGTAATGTTCGAAGACTACGTAACCCGAGCGTGCATTCCTGATTTGTGCTTCTCAAATTATTGAAATGTTCTGCGGGGAGCGGACAAAACCATCTGAGGCGCGGGGAGATCGGACAAATTCGAGTTTTCCGCCGAAGGGGCCCGAACGAATGTGAGGGATTGGAAAACTCTTGAATTTGGTCGAGCGACCTAAGCGCCAATAAACGAAACTGAAGATGGATCAAAATTTTACTCGCGACCTCAGCAGAATATAAATAACAACGAACAAAGCCTCTTGCCATCCCCTACCCCCATCCCGTACTATTTTCCTATGTCTCTTCTCTCCCGCCATCGCACCATCATATTTGTATTGCTCGCACTAACAATCCAGCTTTCTGTCTATTTTTTTCTCGCCCGCCACGAAAGCTCTATCACTCCGCCAAACCATGTCCACACCCTGCACCCTCTGGACCTCTACTACCCCGCCATCATTCGGGAGTCAAAACTCGGCGCATGGACGATCACCGACCCGTACACCACACTCCCCACCCCTGCTATCCATGCTTATGTCTTTTTTATCCTAGCCGGGAAAATCGCTGCTCTCTTTCGAATAGACCCTATTGCTATGTACGAACTCTCCCGCATTCTCGGAGGAGTCTTTCTTTTTATCGCAATCTACTGGTGCATGACAAAGCTCCTTCCTAAATCTCTTCACATCATCGCCCTTCTTTTTGCCCTTGCCGTCGATACCGGACCTGTATGGACAGATATTGTCTCAAAACCCATGATGCAGTGGTCTGCCGCCATGAGCGGAGAGACACTGACAGAAAGAGCTTTTGGACTCCCGCACCATACTATCGGCGAGGCCTTGGGCCTTATCGTTCTTACCCTCATTATCCGTACGATAAAGACTCCCACAGTGCTTCTCCTGGCAGTCATATTTCTTCTCTCGTTTACCGGCACGTCCTTTGCCCCACCGTATTTTATTATTCTTGCTACATGTCTCTATCTCCCCTGGCTTTTATACGCTCTGGCGACAAAATCGATTAAAAAGACGTTTCCGCCGATCCTCTTCTCTTTCGCAGGCATTGTCCTTGCAGGACTCTGGATTAAATTTGAGTTTTCCAAAGGCACTCCATGGAGCGATTACGTTGCAGTCGAAAAAGCTTGGTGGCCTATGCGGGAAGTCTTTTTAAAATTCATACAATCGTTCAGTCTCTATTACCCATTCGTTCTGCTCCTCATCATTTTTACTCCGCATTCCTTGAAAAAATGGCCAAAAGCCATTCGGCAGACACTGTTTCTCGTAAGTTGCTGGAGTATCCTCCCTTTCGGACTTATCGTCCTCTCGGCTCTGTCTTTCTTTCCCATCGCAAACGGCAGGATCGCTTCCGACGTGTCACAGGTTCCCATGAGTTTTCTTGCAACGTTTGGAGTCTACGCACTCTGGCAAACGATAAAACCGTTTCGTCACGCAAAAAAATTCCTCATGACCATTCTCTTACTATGGACTGGGTTTTCTCTTCTTCTGTCAACCTCCTATATCAAAAGAAGCCTCGAGGAGCATATTCGGTCAAGAGACAAAGAAGACTTTGGATGGACCCTCTATCCTACGACATATCTCTGGGATGGCATCATGGCGCTTCGGGAAGTGCCTTTATATAGTCACGTTATGGTCCTACCCCACGTCGGCGCGCTCCTCCCTACCTACTTTCCGGTCCATGTCTACTCCGGACCGCCCTACAGCTACACCGACTGGTGGAAAAAGCGGTATACATCGCACCGATTTTATACCGGGCAGATGTCAGGGAGCGAAGTCGACGCATTTCTTGCCAAAAATGCGATATCGTATGTATTTTACGGACCGGAAGAAGTTATGGCCACAAAAACCTCGCTTTTTTATCCGGACAGACTTGAAATTCAATACCAGAATCCCGAAGTGACCATTTTTAAAGTCATTCAACGCAAATAATAATAGCCAATACAAATCAACCCGACGGGTAGATTAGCTTCAAACCTCTGTCAAAGCGAAGAGATATATAATTTTCGAAGACTTCGTAACCCGAGCTTACAATCCTAAATTGCGTTAAAGGCCAGGCCTTTAAACAGTTTATCCTGAGCGCAGTCGAAGGAGCTTGGCCTCGCAGGTTGAGCGAAGCGAAATCCCGCTTCGCGGGAGAAGGCCTGGCCTTATAAAACCAGAAAATAGTTGCGAAGTGAGTATTATTTTTGAAGCTCGCTTCTCGAGCGTAACAATATCCGTATATATGGACGACTGGACTGTTGCGAGCAGCGGAGCAAAAAAATAATACTCATGAAGCAATAAAATGAAACACTCCCTTGCCAACCTTTGCATCTTCCCGTACTCTCAAAATGTGAATCTCACATATATCCTCCTCATTATTTTCATAGGCATCATCACATATCTCCCCTCCCTCTTTGGCACATTCGTCTGGGACGATGAAGATTTTGTGAATCAAAATGTCTATGTTGCCACCCATCAATACGGAAAATTTTTTACCGAACAGGCAATTGCTGGTAGAGGCAAACTGTCCAATTATTACCGTCCCATCCAGATGAGTATCTATTCCTTCATCCATCAAACGGTTGGATTCAATCCAACCGTCTACCACGCAGTCAATATCGCGATCCATATCGCCGCCGCCCTCTCCCTTTTCTTCTTTCTTTCTACACTCACAGCGACAACGACCTCACCCTTCGGGTGGACTAGCTTTGCACCTATTCTTTTTCTCATCCATCCTCTCCAGACTGAAGCCGTCAGTTACATCTCGGGCTTAAGCGATCCCCTCGTCGCACTCTTTGGTTTTCTCTCGCTCTCTTTATTTTTAAAAAGCAATAACCACCCACTTTTTTTCCCCCTCAGCCTCCTCTTTTTCATTTTCTCGCTCTTGTCAAAAGAAATCGGTTTTGCCTTTTTTGGCATTCTGATCCTTCTTGCCATACTTAAAAAACGATCGCTCATGACTCTTCTTCCATACACTCTCACATCTGTCATCTACCTCTTGTTTCATCTTCAAGTCATAAATGTTCTTGATATGTCAAAGGTCTGGGATTCAACCCCGTACGCCACCAATATCATGGTAAGAATCGCGACCTTCATCCAAAATATATTTCTCTCTCTCGGACTCTTTTTCTTCCCCAAAGATCTTCACATGGAGCGAGATCTTACCACACCAATCCAAAATTCCTTTTTTAATCCGTATGCAATCATATTCATCATTCTTTTTCTTGTTTCTGTTATCTACTTCTGGAAAACACGAAAAAATGAACAATCTTCACTTCAGCTCTTTGCCCTCACAAGCTTTTTCATCACACTACTTCCCTACTCGGGTATTATTCTTATTAACGGCATCTTCTACGAACATTTTCTCTATATCCCCATTGCCTTCCTCTCTTTTTTCCTCCTTCTCACAATAAAACAATTAAACAATGTAACAATTCTTTTCATACTTAGCCTTCTTCTCATTTCCCGCTCGTACCTTCGCCAGTACGACTGGATAGATCCCATCCGCTTCTACACCCAAACTCTCTCTTTCGCCCCGGACAGCCTTCGTATCCGAAACGGCCTTGGCATGGCATATTCGGATGCAAAAGTCTACGACAAAGCACTTGCAACGTTTGACGATGTCATAATACGAGAGCCACTTCTCCCAAATAGCTATCACAACAAAGGAAACATCTTTCTGATTCAGAAAAAATACAACGAAGCAGAAAACATGTATAAAAAAGCACTCGAAGGAGACTCAAGCTTCACGTTTTCCATCTTCGCGCTCTACAAGTTATACAAGGATACTAAACAAATTGATAAGCTCAATGAATTAATTAAATCCTACCCCAACATCCTAAATTCTAGATTCTAAATACTAAATTCTGAAGTCCGATAGCTGATAGCTGATAGCTAAAGATACAGCGCCACCGTCATGTTCCAGAAGACTCTATTTTAGTCACAAACACATCCAGAAAATTATCCCTCGTGATGCTTCGCCACTTCGAGGTCGGATAGGAAATGATCCAATTCTTTGGCGGTCGAAGTTTTGGCTTTTTCCATTTTATTTCATAGGCAAAAAGCATTCCTCCGATATCTTTCACTACGTCTACTTCCTCCTGACTATACGTTCTCCAAAAATACAATGGCGCGGTGGTTGCCTCCCAAAATTGCTGCTTTTTAAATTCGGAAACGATAAAACTTTCCCAGAGTGCCCCGACATCTGTACGAAGAGACAACGGATTGAGATTATTTAGAAGAACATTGCGTACCCCATTGTCCAGTGCATACAGTTTACGCGACCGATTTATTTCCTGACGTAAATTCCGGCTAAAGGAGGTAAGCCGAAACAAAATAAATCCCTGTTCTAATATATCGAGATAGTGTATTGCTGTCTGCTTTCCTATTTGAAGTATAGTGGAAAGTTCGTTATACGAAACCTCATTTCCTGTCTGCAAAGCAACTGCTTCAGTCAGTTTTTTGAGAACCTCACTTTTCTTTACCCGGTCAAAACTCAGAACATCTCTATACAGATAATCAGACGCGAGCTGTTTCAGAAGAACGGTCTTCTCCTCCAGGGAAGACGCGGTGACAACCGCAGGGTACAACCCGTAAATCAGTAGATTTGGAAGCTGAACCAGGAGTTCCGTTTGGCCCCATGTTTGTGTCAGCTCTTCTAAAGACAACGGATACAGGGTAAATTGCACTGTCCTTCCCGTCAGTGGTTCCGCAATTTTATTAGCAAGATCAAACGAAGAAGATCCCGTGGCTATAATTTGCCGGTCGGGATACGTATCAACGAGAATTTTCAGCTTCAATCCGATATTCTCTATCCTCTGCGCTTCATCTATGACCACTATCTTGTGGTTTCCTACTATATGACCAAGTGTAGAGGCATCCTCTGCTTCGGCAAAAAGCCTCTTTGTGCCTGACTCATCTCCATTCAGATACGTACTTTCAGAAGAAAAATCAGTCAACACCCTTCGGACTATAGTAGACTTCCCTGTCTGACGGGCGCCATAGATGACTATAATTTTGCCTTTAAAAAGCCACTCCCGTATTTTTGGCTCGATCGACCGTGGAATATACATAGTAATACCAAAAATGAGTTATCAACTAGCCAATTTTAGTATAAATTTAGACACTTGTCAAGATACAGTCTAAGAGTGCTGATAGCTGCTGTGCCCATCCGAAGTCCTGAGTCAATCGAAGGACGAAGGCGGGATAGCTAAAGGTACAGCGCCACCGTCATGTTCCAGAAAATGTGGATGAGTATCGGGGCCACGAGGGAACCCGTGTTTGCAAAAAGAAGCGCATTGACGACGCCTAATATAAACGTTGTGACGAAAAATAACACCAAAGTCACTCCCTGCAGATGCAGTGCCGTTACAAGTATCGGCACATGCAGTCCCACGAAAAGACATCCTGATAGGATCGCCGATGCCGGAAGATTTTTCATCTTTTCGTAGAGACGGGAAAAAATAAATCCGCGATTTAAAATTTCTTCTGTCACTGCCGTTGCGAGGGATAAAATGAGAAGCCCTATCATGCCGTTTTGGTCAAATGCACCTATCGGGCGTATCTGGATCTTCCCGTACTTCATCACATTTGCAGCCAGTCCCTCGAGGGCAAACACAAACCCAAATCCAAGGCCGATGTAGAGGCTCGTATAAAAATTCGTAAATGTAATGCCTATCGAATCAAGTCTCCGTTTCTCTTTTTTCAGTACGTACCATATCACAGGCGCCGCAAACACGAGAGGCTTAAAGACAAACTCATCTGTCCATTCGGAAAACCGGAAAAAATACCGATAAATCATCCAGACTATGGCAATCCACGCCCACACCCGAAGTACCGGCTCTATCCGATCATAGAGATTCGTCGGCTCACTTATGTGTTGCACCGCAGCTTTTTTCTGTGGCTTTTTCTTTACCATATGTCTCTTTCTTTCCTAATCCGAAGGATTGGATTAGAAAGTGTCATACCCCGACGTCATCCTGCTAAACTAGGGGTATATCTACGATACCGCCTGAACAAACCCGATGCAAGAGAGAAAAATATCGAGAAGAAAAACGACAAGGCTTTATGCAGCTGACCGTTTCTTAAAAAAATCTTCAGCAAGCATATACCCATTTTTTGTATACCCTCGGTCGAATGAGAATATGCAGTCTGCGTGCAGTCGCGTCGCCAACGCCATGACGCAGCAGTCGCAAAAAGAATTGTCCTTTGTAGTTTGCTTATGATACAAAACGAACGCTGCGCGCGTGTCTGTGCCGCTTATGGTCTCGACGCTGATGTCGCTTTCTAAAATAGCTGATGCTGCTTTTTTCATGTCATGAAATCCTAAACGCTGAAGAGCTACGAGTGAAAATTCTGCTATTGTCGTCGGCGAAACGATAAAATATCCGAGAGACTCCCGAAGAAGTTTTTCCATGCGCAGCGCGCGCTGGTACAGAGGATCGGACGGTTTTGCAAGTGCGATAAACGCATCCGTATCAACGATAGTAATCATAAATACGTTGAAGGTCAGCTTCTCCCGCTTCAGCTGCAAACTGTGTGTGATTTTTGGCTAAATTATTGGGACCCTTCCACCTGAGTGTCTTTCCTAATCGTACCAAACGAGAAAGTCCTCCTGTATTCTTTTTCTTCATCTGTACGTCTTTCCTGAGCCCCTGCTCAGTATAAGTACGCAAAAGATCGGTAATACGCACTCCCTGCATTTTAGCTTGAAGGCATAGATCTCCATACATCTCTACGGGAAAATAAAACTTTCGCTGTACGTATGTCATACCCTATCATACTACACAAATAAACGGGGGTTGTCAAGGCACAAGGCATGCCTTGTGAAACGCATTGACGAAAAACAGTCCCCAATCCACGAAAATGTATCACCAAATATGCCTTCTAAAAAATCACTAAGCAATTCGTTTCTAAAGAACTGACGTGGTAACCACAAATATTATTTTCCTGCAACTAAGGAGTAGATGGCAGAGGAGTCGAAACTGGAATCTGTCCTTCTGCCGCAGCAGGCAATAATGAACCAACATCCCAATTTGCTTGTTTCCATATATTAAAATCCCCATGAAGGTGTTCAGCGCCAACCCCAGGGATAAATCCAACACGAGTCGCCAATTGGTACATCGGCTCAGCGAGAATCGCTGTAGCATTTTTCATACCAGCTTTAACCAAGGTTTCTGTTTCTGCTTTAAATTGCTGAACTGGAAATTCTAGGCTCTTCCATTCTCGACCAGCTTCTCTTTTTGTTCTTTCCCCAGCGGCCATGAAGTCATCAAACGATGCAAGAAAATCGGCAACACCTGCCAGACGTACGTCTTCTGGTTTTAATGTATCGGGATCAATTTTTCCGAGCTTAATATCATCAGACACCTTGAGAGCATGACTAAATACCCCCCCGTCATTGCGTAATCCACGAAGTTTTGCAAGAAATTTTTCTTGATTTGATTGATACGACGATTTTTCTCCTAAGGCTGATTCAGACATAGTTATTTCCTCCTGAACATACCATACTGTACGGCATATCCTATTGTCAAGAAAGCCAAAAGCCTTCAATTGATATCCCTCAAATTCAATCCCAGTCCCTAGTCACTTGACCCATTCCGTTCTCCCTCTCTCATCTTCTCCACCGCATGGTCCATAGCATCAACGAGTCGATTCACAAGGACGACCGCCTGATCTCGGGAGAGCGCTTTGTAGTTATGAGGAAAATAGTGAAAGACCATATTCCGTCCCTCTTTCCACACATGCCAAAGCTCCGTGGCGAGGTCTTTGCCAAACCGTTCCGCGATCTGCTTATACGCGCTTCTCTTGCCAAGTCGAGACATCATGGTCGGAGACAAAGCTTTTCCAATGCGAAAGTGGTCACTCTCATAATCAGATCGTGGGATCACTTCAGAAACCAAAAATATATCTTTCAAAAATCCCTCGTATAGTTTTGCATACGGGAATACAAGATAGGAGTAGTCTGTCGGTTCCTGGTTTGTATGATTGACACTGTCATCCAGAAGAAATTGCCCGTCATCTGCGAGCACACGCTGTTCTTCGGATAAAAATTTCCACAGCCTGCTATTGGGAGCGACGAATTTCATGAATTATCGAACAAATAAAAATGTCTGTATCAAAAAGAGGCAGACAAAAATACCCAAAGCTATCTGTTGTATATTTTTGGCAGGCACTGCGTCCACCATCCTATACCAGCTTGATACGTCGCCCATATGGACAAATTCGCCTATCTGCGAAGAAAGAAGGCAAAGATAGAGCGAAAACACAAGGCCGCTGGCAAATACATTGCCGGAAGAGGTCGTCACAAAAAAACTCACAAGGACAAAGAGGACAAAAAAGACGACCGTTTTAAAGGGAGACGGCACCAAGTGAAAAAACTCCTCTGCCGCGTCCAAAAAATACATCCCGATCCCTCCTCCTACGAGATACCAGAGCGCGTCAATTGGCGGACGGAGTCTCCACTTGAGAAGCGACGACGCGATGAGAAACACCACGACAATCAAAGTGAGTGTCGCCGGCTTTCTTCTGATAATATCCATCACCTTTTTCATATCTTTCTTCTAACATCTTACATCTGATAGCTGATAGCTGATAGCTGATAGCTGATAGCTAAACTCTACTCCTCCCCCATTTTGAGCTTCTTCATCTTCCACATAAAAAGACGGGGTTTACTGTTGGCATTGGCATCTTTTACAAACGAGAGGGTCTTCTCGAGAATAGCACGCGGCACTGTTTTTGCAAGACGGATATAGAGGGACGTATGCTTGTAATCCCCAAGTGTTTCAGCCAAAAATACGCCATACGACTGAAATTCGCGGGAAATATACTTGTCTTCTACGGGATTAAATTTTTTTAATACATCGCCAATTGATTGCATTGTTAGCTTTCAGACTTCAGCTTTCAGCTGTCAGACTTCAATTTTTTTATAAGACCAGTAATCATTGCACCAATTTCATTTACCTCTAAAATCAATTGCTCGTTCTCATCTTTCTCCCCATAGTTTAACCGTATGCCAATTTCAAGCCCGGCGATCACTTCATATCCGGATCGTATTGCGATTCTTAAAAATCGTGAAAACTCCTTATCGCTTCCAGATCCTGATCCTTCAGCAATATTTAATGCGATTGAAACTGCTGCACGTCTAATTTGATTTGTAATGCTAAATAATTCGTCCGGTGGATACTTTTTCGTTACGATATAAATATGTGTTATGAAATCCATCGATTTTTGCCATACCTGAAGTTTTCTAAATTTTTGCATAGCTTTTCGCTGATAGCTGAAAGCTAATAGCTGATAGCTGATAGCTGAAAGCTAATAGCTGAAAGCTAATAGCTGATAGCTGATAGCTGACGACTAATAGCTAATTAAACCGATTCATCGCCTTATCGAGCCCCTTTGTCAAAGCGATCCGTACGGCCTCCGTCCCATGTTTGATGAGTTTTTTTAAATCTCCTGCTTCATGTTGGGTAAACCGGGAAAGCACGAAGTCAACAACAGATCGATGTCGCTCTCGATCCCCTTTTTCTTCCCCCACTTTTTCTTTTTTCCCACGTCCTATCCCAAGTCTCACTCGGATAAATGCGTCGTTGCCGAGAGACTTTATGATTGAATCTACGCCGTTATGTCCTCCCGTCCCGCCGCCTTTTCTGATTCTGATCTTTCCGATAGGCAGATCGATATCATCATGAATGACCCATACATCTACTTTGTTTATTTTATAATATGAAGCGAGCGACGCTACCGCAATACCGGAGTTATTCATAAACGTCATGGGTTTAGCGATGATTACTCCGCCGATTTTTGCGACGAGCGCATTTCGTTTCTGATCCTCTTCCCATACGGGCGATCCTGTTCCTATTTCGCGAGCAAGTTTATCGACCACCATGAACCCGATATTATGTCTCGTGTCTTCGTACGATGTCCCAGGGTTTCCAAGTCCAACTATCAATTTCATAGCAACCTTATTATGACATAAAAGGTGCCTAAATAGTAAATAGTTTGAAGAAATCAACCCGACGGGTAGATTAGCTTCAAACCTCATGTTTTTCATTGTATCGACAATTGAAAAAACAGCATTCTCCCCACAAATACGGACCCGTAAGATAAACGCGAATATTCTATCGTTCATCCGTCAGATCCGTATTTCTTTGTAACTATCTTTACTTCATTTTAGCAAGCTGTTGTTCTGCCAGATCGCCGACGTACGGTACTTTATACATCTCACCCTGAAATGCTTTCCACATGCACACGATCCAGAATACAAACGATGCGAAGCTTAACAATAATCCTGCAAGCCACCCCAATATCGGGATAAATCCAAGCGCCATATTGACGACAAATACGCCGCCAAACAGGATCACGGACTGCATTGCATGAAATCGTACAAACTTATTCTGTTTTTCGATCAGTAAAAATATGATTCCGGTTATAAATCCGAGAAGGTACGATGCCGCACCCATCAGATTTTCATTTCCTTTTTCTGCCATAATTTATTCACCACCCTCCGTTAGAAAGAGTTTCCCGTTCCAACGGGATTACTCTTTCTTACGCCCGCCGCTCACGCGCTCTTTGAAGCGTGTACGAATAGTACTAAAAAGCTTCAAAGTAAGCGTAGGCGGGCACTTTGCCTCTTCTCTTCTAACACTATCACGAACAAAACGATCCGGTCAATAATTATTTTCGTTTTCAAAAATATTGAGATGAATCCTAGATGGAGAGTAAATATTTATCTATAGCAGTTTTTATGAGTGCCTGATACGGAACACTCAGGAAATTTGCTTTTTCTTTTAAACGGGCAATTTGAAATTTTGGCAATCTAAGTGAGATAGGCTGACTGGTTGGCTTCAGATCTTGAAAAAATACAGGTTTAAAATCTTTGGCTTCAAAAAACTCACTCAGATCGAGCTTTGCCCAGTACGCTCTTTCTGCGTCTTCATTTTTAAATGTTGGTACGTTAAGTGCCTTTTTCATAAAGATATTGTTCTTTTTTGTTTAGTATCCTAGCTGAAATAATTCTCACTTTATTTTTTCTTATTGTATACGCGATATATAATATTTTTTTACTATTAGATCTGCCTATCAAGATAAATCTTTCTTCTGACTGGGAATGAATCGCATCTGTAAACTGAACCTTATATTGATCAAAAAATGCTTCTTCAGCCTCCTGATCGGTAACACGATGCTTCTTGAGACTCTTACTGCTATTCCCAATATCCCATTCAAATTCCATATCATTTGTATATACTATATACTACACTTTATGTTTTGTCAAACTCATAAAACGTAACCGTTCAGGAGTGAGCAAGGAAAATATTCTTCGAGCGTGAGCGAGAAGTTTTTGTCAAAAATAGTTCTCGGCAAATAGCCTCGAACAATAAAAATTTTGCCAACTCGCGAACGGTTACATTTCATCTTATTGCAAATAGAGCTCAATAACCTATTTGTTCATTATCATAAATTTATGGTAGAAATACAAACATTAGCTGATGTATCGGCTAAACTCCAAACACCAACTAGCGAGTTAAAGCAATTTAACGAGGAATATCTTCAATTTTATAAAAATCTTCATGCCTACACAGACGCACTTCAGGGGGGGCTGAGCCAGTTGATCAACGAGCTGACCTTGGAGTAGTCACTCACCAAAATGGAAGAATTACAATTCTTGCGCAAGGTTTTCAAACAATTCCACCACCAGGTAATCCAGATTCAGCACTTGAACTTATGGCAGTTGATATACAGCCAGGTGAATATTCTCCAAAATCCTTTTTTGCAAGAGCCCAACCATTAGGCTATAGGGGTGGTGATATTACTCAGATCAAAGAATTTCCACTCACAAGACAGGAAGCCGTACCGCTCATAACTCAATTATTAAAAAATATCGCAAAGAAAAATGCTCCTCCAGAGTTGCCAGTTGTTCCAGTAGTAGCAAAATAGCTGACTATCACCTAGTACATTGCTTGCCATTACGGCTCGACCCGCTTTATCCACTCAAATCTATCAAAGTGTTTATCGTTTCAATAAAAGTGGCACTCATGGACGCAACAATCGTTTTACCACTACAAGACGTGCTCTCTTCCTTGCCTGCTCAATGGTCAGTCGAGGATATTTAGCCTTTTTTTGTACTATTCCCTGTATGTCTTTCAAACTTGTAGAGAATTTTCTCATAGTTTGTAGCCTACTCAAGCAACCCAAGCTGCACCTTCTTTGTATCGACGAGAGGTTTTTCTTCATCATCTTTCCACAGCTTTACGACACCAAACACTCCGTCATACCCGGGATCGATCACTATGTTTCCAGTCCTGACTTTCTCGATTCCTTCGGCTATGCGCGGACCCGCAATTTTTCCTATCTCTTCTTTTGAAATAGAAAGAAGCACGGCAAACTCTGTGCCAAACGCATCGAGAAGCGCGTCATACTTCACACTTACTTTTGGACTTGCGACCGGCGATCCTATGCATTCAGAAATTATTTCCCGAAGCGGTACGAGCATGACAAATGGAGGCCGATCTGGAAACACTGTGCTGTACGTTCCAAGGACGGCAATACCATCAATAGATTTTTTATACAGACCAATAGTCTCTTCCGTTCGGACGGGCTTTCCCTCCGCATGAAGAGACGCGAGCGTCTCGACTCTTTGCATCACGCCTTCGGTCAGCGGCTTTCCGCAGACAGAGCACGTTTTCCCTTTTTTCCGCGTCTCTTCAGGAGTCAGCCGCACATTGCACGTCCTATGCCCGGTGTAATGGTACTTCCCCTCCTCCGGATAAAATTCAATAGTATAGGCAATAGTAGCTTTCAGCTCTCTGCTTTCAGCTTTCAGCTTGGCTGACGACTGATTGCTGACGACTGATTGCTTCATAAATATGCTGATAGCTGAAGTCTGATAGCTCACCGCTATATTCAAACACCGTCGCCTCGCGCCCAAGTTTTGGCAGAGAATGTGCATCGGAAAATGAAAGAATCGTGCGGGAATCAAGCTCCGGTATGCACCAATTCATCGATGGATTACTGGAAAGACCTGTTTCTACCGCAAAGATCCTATCAGCATACTTGCCAAAAGCATCGGAAATACTGTCAAATCCGCTCATTGATCCATACATCGCAAACCAGGGCGTCCAACAATTATGTACTGCAGCAAATTCAGCCACATACGAATGGTCGTGTTCTACTTCTAAGTTGTAAACTTCCCCATCGTAGGAAGATATGGTTATATCTTTTATCGGTAAGTACACATGAGTATCGTCTATCCACCCATGTTTCCGATCAATTTTTGTCTGCGAGCGAGGTATTTCTTTTTTTAAATCAAGTGAATCAGAAAAAAATGCAAAATTTGTAAATGAATAAGACGCATGAGTCGCGTATATTATTCTTTTTCCTATCGTATGTTTCCCTCTCTTTGTGTGCATTGCAACGGTGTCTATGTGAATTGACGGAATGATTCCAAGCATGAGGCAGATAGCCTTCATCTGATTCATAAGTGTCTGAGATGAAGTATATCCTTTATCACCGCGGTACCAACCTCTCAAGCACTCACCTTGAACAATCGGCTCTGCGTGAAGTAAAAAGTCTGGTACACATTTAGAAAAGGCGCGTCGTACGGAGCCTGTGTACGCTATTCTAGAAAACCATTCAGCGTGAATTTTCGAATAAAAAGTAATCTCTATGCTCTGAGCATGATGCCTCAAATAAATTCTCGGATGATCTAAATGAAAAACAGCTTGAACCAAAGCAATTACATCCTCAACGTACTCTTCCTCATTCTTCGAAAAACAAAATGAAAAACTATTATTACCGTCGGTTGACCCTTCCGCAAGATAATAACCAAATAGTCGACCGAATTCTGGAGTAAGCATGAGGCGAGAATCCATCGTTCTACCACGCGACCCACCGGCAGATACAGTTATTTTCGCAACATCGCTTTTATTCTTATCATCAATAAGTGATATCTGGGAGACTTTCTTCTTTGAGACAGACCTTGGATATACAAGCACATCGCCAACAGTCAAGTCTTTTGCTTGTATCCATTTTGGGCTATATCCCAAGTATGCCTTGTGTTTGCAAATTGCTCTATGCGACTCACTTGGACGACAGATATCCCCAGTGCTTGGACATTTTTTTATCGTCTGAATTGCATAATACGGATGCTCAGGGGTGGTCGTAAGTCCAGGTCGAAAATACCAAGGCTGTATTGTTATGACATCTCCGGAAAATGCACGTTTTTTTACTTCAGTCACTTTCTGAAAGCTTCCGGTATGTGTCAATACACTCTCACCTATCTTTATATTTTGAATTTCTTTTGAATGAAAATCTTCCTGTAATATATATGACGTAGGCATCAAGCAATGCGCGGGTATCACGAGCGCCTTTGGTTCTATGGTAAACACGAGTTCTGCCACCTGTATACTGGTAAGTCCGATGATGGGTCTCCCGTCGCTTAACAGATTACACCCTTGTCTGGTCATCTCTTTATTTATTTTTCTCGCACTCTCAAGAGATGGCACCCAGATGAGTGTATGCACCCGCCTCCCTTTCCCGCCTTGTGTATAAATACACGACACCTCAGACGCAAGCAAAAATAATGGGTTGGGAGAAATCATTCCCTGCGGTGAGCGAACAAAACCTGCCTCGCCATCGGGCGGGTTTTGTCCGGCTTCACTTTCTCTTAAGGATTGAGCAGATGGAGTGATGAGGCTTAAAACTGAAGTTGGATCAAAATCTTTGTTTGCGACCAAAGCAGACGGAACAATATTTTTGATATTTGATTTTTGATCTTTGATTTTCAGTAGCCCATTCCCCATCTCCTCCAAATCTCGTTCTATCTCCATAAACCACTTCGGATGCGTCCAGTCGCCGGTGGCGATAAGCCCTATCCCCTTTTTCTTCGCCCATAGGGCAAGATTTAGAAGTGTCATCTCCTTTGACACCGCCCGGGAAAACTTCGAATGCAACTGTAAGTCAGCTATAACTTGCATAATAAAATTATTTATTTTTCCTGTTCAGCACACTATATACAACAAGAAACATCCCAAGAAACACACCCTGCGACACGACAAACATCTCAAGCCCTTTTGTACTCTCGGGAAAGATGACCTGCAGATCGAGAAAATTAAAAAAATTCAACTCCTCATACGAACCTCGTGCGATACTTGCCCATGTAAGTATAGCCAGGTGAATACACCCCGCTACAAACACCGTCTTTATAAACGCATCCGCCACTCTCTTCATCTTCATATTTTTTTGAATTCTTAAATTTTTGATCTTTGATCTTTGATCTTTGATCTTTGATATCTATCCTACCATCTCTCTCATTAATTTTTTCAAACCCTTTTGGAATTCTTTCAACAGTGATGTTGGGGATTTTTTCTTCTGCCGGTATATCTGTCCTCCTAATTCGTACCCA
>JACREM010000077.1 GCA_016218215.1 Candidatus Gottesmanbacteria bacterium
ATGAATACATCACTTCTTTTCTCTGGTTCAAGCAATCTGCCTTTAGGTGAAAAAGTTGCAGAAGAATTGCACATCTCTCTTGGAAAAATCGACCTCACACGGTTTGCCGATGGAGAGCTCCGCCCGTGGATCCAGGAAGAGGTACGGGACAAGACCATCTTTGTGCTCCAATCTCTTTCTTATCCCATGGATGAACACATCATGGAGCTTGCGCTCATAGGTGACGCTATCAGAAGGAGCGCTCCAAAAAACATGATCGCAATTATACCATATATGGGGTATGCACGTCAGGATAAACAGCATAGAGTGGGAGAGCCGGTATCGGCACGAGTCATAGCAAAATTTATAGAAGTCAGCAAGTTTCGTGAAGTCATCATGATAGACCTCCATAACGACGCGATCGTAGGGTTTTTCCAAATTCCTGTGACCCATCTTACTGCTCAATCGCTTTTATCAGATAAACTGAAATCCTTACAGTTAAAAAAACCAATAGTCGTGTCTCCAGACGTGGGTGGAGTAAAGCGTGCACGCAATCTCGCTTATGAGCTTGATGTGCCGATGATTGTGATGGAAAAAAAACGTTTCCTAGACAAACATGACCAGAGCGAGTCGTATCAGATTATAGGAAACATTGCAGGATGCGATGCGATTGTGATAGATGATGTCATCTCCACCGGCGGCACTATTGCAAACAGTGCAAAGTCGCTTATGGATGCGGGTGCGGCCTCTGTCACTGTACTTGCCACGCATGGTGTACTTGCTGGGAAAGCACCGGAACTTTTGTCTACCAAAAATATTCATCGGGTAATTCTTTCAGATACCATTTTTATTTCAAGAGAAAAACAAACAAAAAATATGGAAATTGTATCCACTGCTCCCATCATCGCCCAGTGTATAAAGACAATCATCGGCTAACAATGAATATTTTACCCAAACCAGTGTCAAGGCTCATTGAGTCGTTTGAAAAATTGCCCGGCGTCGGGCCGAAAACCGCCCAGCGCCTCGCGTTTTACCTCCTGCATGTACCGGACAGGGATCTAGAAAACTTTGCACATAACCTCACTTCCCTAAAATCTGAAACCGTTCTCTGCGAAATATGTAAAAATGTGGCAGAAATGTCTCCCTGCTCGTTGTGCTCAGACACTGGGAGGGACAAAAGCATAATCTGCGTAGTGGAGCAACCCATGGACGTGATATCAATAGAAAAAACAAATAAATTTTCTGGCCTATATCACGTCCTGCATGGGTCTATTGACCCCTTAAATAATATAGGCCCGGATGAAATTTATATAGATACTCTAATTTCTCGTATAAAGCATAGCTTAGCCGTTCGGGAGGTGATCTTTGCTTTAAACCCCAACATGATAGGCGAAGCGACAGCGCTCTACATCCAAAAAAAAATTAGAGAAAATGATGTACATGCAAAAGAAAATGCAATAACCATAACCCGGCTTGCCCATGGTCTTCCGATGGGCGGGGATATAGAGTATGCAGACGAGATTACGCTTGGACGGGCTTTGGATGGAAGGAAGGGATTGTAAAAACAGAAATAAGATGCCAGATATAAGATAATGAACATATGACAACAAAAAAAGAAATAGAGAAAGTTTTAGATACGATACCGGATCCAGAGATAGGCATATCTCTTATGGAACTTGGACTAATCTATAACTGCGCCATCGATAGAGACGGAAAGGTAGAGATACTCATGACGCTCACGTCTGTCGGTTGTCCTTTGTTTGATGAAATTGTTGCGCCCATAGAGGAAAAAATTGGCGTTCTGCCGGGTGTCACTAAAGTCACAGTAAATTTAACATTTGAACCTCCATGGTCTATAGATAAAGTGTCGGACAACGCAAAAGCGCTCCTTGGTTTTTAGATATGGCAGGACTACCGAGACAAATCATTGGTTCATTTGAAGATATCGGAAAGGATATTGTACGTGAAGTGTCGAGCGTCCCAAAGGACGTGGTAGGGAAGGCTTTGGAAACTCTAGGAACATCTTCAGGCTCCAAAAAAACTCAGCAAACGAGTATCCCAGCAGGAGAAAAAAAATCAGATCCAAATTCACCCCTTGAATCTCTTGATAAGGCGGGTACGTCAAAAGAGAAGAAGATTATCGCCCGTTCTGCTCTGGAGTATTTGGCATCAGCACAAAAACAACAAAGCAAGGAAAAATCTGTCTGGGAAAAACAACAAGACGAAGATCAACGAAGAAAAGAACAGATAGATTTACAACAGCATGCTGCCCGAACTCAAACTCTTCAACCGATGTCTTCAAAGAAAAAGCGCGGCGATCTGTATGGTGCTCAGGCGAAAAAAACTGCAGTTGAGAACAAAAACACACGACAAGACTAAACAATTAACAAATTATCCAATAGTCAAATCAAAGCAAATATCAGATAATAGACTAGAAAATTATGCATTATACATATGCTAAGACTTTACAACACTCTCACTAAAAAAATTGAATCAGTGACGCCGTCTCTCCCAAAAGAATTTACACTCTACTGCTGCGGTCCTACTGTATATGACTATGCACATATTGGAAATTTTCGAACGTATACAATGACAGACATATTGGTGCGTGTTTTACGATATGAAGGTAACAGAGTGCATTATGTCATGAACATTACAGATGTAGGACACCTGGTCTCTGACAGTGATTTGGGTGAGGATAAGCTCGAGAAAGGATCAAAACGAGAAGGGAAAAGTGCATGGGATATCGCAAAGTTTTATACTGATGCATTTCTTTCCGATAGCGCAAAGATCAATCTCGTTGAGCCTGACCTCCGTCCAAAACCAACTGATCACATACATGAACAAGTTGACATGGTCAAAACACTGGTTGAAAAAGGGTATGGGTACGTGATAGACGATGGTATTTATTTTGATACCAGCAAATCATCGGATTACGGTATTTTAACTGGTCAAAAAAGAGATGAACTCAAAGAGGGCGCACGTGTCGAGATAAATGATCAAAAACGAAATCCGACCGACTTTGCTTTGTGGAAATTTTCCTATCCGAAAGGTCGTGATTTTGATCCAAAACTTGACGATATTAAAAAACGTCGTCAGATGGAATGGCCAAGTCCTTGGGGGTTAGGATTTCCCGGGTGGCATATAGAATGCAGTGCAATGAGCAGAAAATACCTTGGCGACCAGATTGATATACACACAGGAGGAGCAGACCTTATTCCCATCCATCACACAAACGAAATAGTCCAAAGTGAAGCAGCTACGGGAGTACACCCTTTCGTGAGATTTTGGGTTCATGGGCAATTTATGATGGTCGATAACGAAAAGATGTCAAAAAGCAAAGGCAATTTCTATAGATTACAAGACATAGTGGACAAGGGGTTTGATCCGCTTGCACTTCGGTACTTCTACATGACATCTCATTATCGGAGTTTTCTCAATTTTACCTGGACTGGTCTTGATGCAGCATCAAAAGGACTCGAGCAAGTTCATATGTTTATGAGAAAAGTAAAAGCTGTGAAAGTCTTGACACGAAATGAATTGTCGAATGAAAAATTAGTCAAAATTGATACATTGAGGAAAAAATTTACCAATGCACTAGAAAACGACCTCAATATGCCGCAGGCGTTAGCCGTGATCCATGAAACGATAAAATCTAACATTCCAGATGGAGACAAAAACGATCTTATTCTAGAATTTGATGAAGTTCTGGGACTAGGTCTCAAAGATATCGCAAAAAATGATACTGCAATACCAGGTGAAATTTCCGAGCTACTAAAGATTCACGAACAATACAGAAAAAATAAAGATTTTAAGAAATCAGACGAAGCGAGAAAAGAGATAGAGTTAAAAGGATTTGAAGTGAAAGACACTCCGGCAGGCGCAGTTGCTGTAAAAAGTAAACTTTGATCAATTCATCTTATCTTAACCTAGCCCTAATCCAATAGTTTTTGTACAATAGAACAATCGCCCAGGTGGTGAAACTGGTAGACACGCTAGCTTCAGGAGCTAGTGCTCGCAAGAGCTTGGGAGTTCGACTCTCCCCTTGGGCACC
>JACREM010000079.1 GCA_016218215.1 Candidatus Gottesmanbacteria bacterium
ATCCCCGCTTTTTTACGCCAAAAGCATTAAAAAGTCGAGGCTCGCTTGTGGCGGCCCGCATTCCTTCGTCAAAAACACTAAATCAAGCGTCTTACCACGATTTCATAAAAATAATAATGGTGGACGTATTAGCTGGAATTGGCGAAATTTAGATATTTTACGTAATGTGCTAAGATGAACTAAGGTTGTGGAAACGGATATTATGCAGAGCATTATTTATAAAAATACGAGAGCCGATTTTTATCTCGCAGATTGTCTTGAAACTTTAAAAAAATTGTCTAGCGATAGTGTTGATCTGATTATTACATCTCCACCGTATTCCGATCAAAGAAAATTGACTTATGGTGGAATACACCCAGATGAGTACGTTGAGTGGTTTTTGCCTAAGGCGGAAGAATTATTAAGAGTATTAAAGCCAACCGGAACTTTTATACTGAATATTAAAGAAAAAGTTATTAACGGAGAGAGACATACATATGTTATTGATTTAATTCAAGCATTGAGAAAACAAGGCTGGTTATGGACGGAAGAATTTATATGGCACAAACGTAACTGTCATCCAGGAAAGTGGCCAAATCGATTCAGAGATTCTTGGGAAAGACTTTTACAATTTAATAAAACTAAAAATTTTAATATGTATCAAGAGGCTGTCATGGTTCCGATCGGTAATTGGGCAAAAACTAGATTAAAAAATCTTAGCGAGACTGATAAAAGAAGGGATAACTCTAAGGTAGGAAGTGGATTCGGGAAAAATATTTCAAATTGGGTCGGAAAAGAATTGGTTTACCCTTCAAATGTTCTACATCTTGCAACGGAAAGTTCAAATAAGAGTCATAGTGCAACTTTTCCGTTAAGCTTACCCTCATGGTTTATTAAGTTGTTTACAAAAGAGGGTGACGTAGTTTTAGATCCATTTTTAGGGAGTGGTACAACTTCAATTGCTGCGTCATTGTTGGGAATTAATTCTATAGGAATTGAGATTTTACAAGAATATTATAATATCGCCATTGATAGATTTAGCGAAGAAACAGGTAAAAAGAACCCTGTCGTTGAAGGCAAAATAACAAATGGAGAACAAAAATTTTCTGAAAATCAACTTTTATTTCTATACGGATAGTTAATGCTAAATTTTAATATTAATATTAAATTATGAAAAAAATTGATTATCAAGAATTGTTTAGTTATGTAAGTAATAATATTGTAAGTCCTTTTTATGAGTTAAGATTGAAGAGATTGAATGAATTGAAGTTAAATACGGTTATAAAAAGAAAAAATCCATATCTTTTAAAAGCTAAAAATATTACTACTGCTCAAGATTTTGTAGTTGATATTTTACAGGCACACCTGTCTTCGCAGGAAGAGACATTATTTGGAAAATATTTGGAGGAATTAGCAATTTTTATTTGTTATAAAATTTTTGGAGGATTTAAATCTTCAGCAGAAGGAATAGATCTAGAATTTGAAAAAGAAAACAAACGATACATTGTTACGATAAAATCGGGTCCTAATTGGGGAAATAGTACGCAGATATCGAAAATGTTTCTGAATTTTCGACGAGCAAAAAAAGTATTAGGAGCTAATTCGTCTATTACCAATATCGTCGCTGTAAATGGCTGTTGCTATGGGAGGGATAATCATCCAGATAAAGGAGAATATCTAAAGCTATGTGGGCAGGAATTCTGGTTTTTCATATCAGGAGATGATCATCTTTATTTAAAAATTATTGAACCTTTAGATAAGAAGGCGAAACAGAAAGACGAAATATTTAAAGAAGCATATAACAAAAAGGTAAATATACTGACAAGCGAGTTTTTAAATCAATTTTGTTTTAAGGGAAATATTGATTGGGAGAATTTATTAAGGTTTGTTTCACAGAAAAATAAATCAGTTTAATTTTGAGTTCAGAAATCTGCGTTTTTACATCAACGAAAGTAACGTACAGTCTTTGACCCCTCTACGAGTAACGCTATAATAGCATTTAGTCCATTAGTATGAATCAACTGGAAAAGTTCTATCATTTTTTGGATCGGTATGCGCTTAAGGCCCTCATCCTCTGGGTGATTGTACTTTCTATTCTTTATAGCTCGTTGTCTCTTGTCCGGCATGCACATTTCCAGTCCGGGGGATTTGACCTGGGACTCTATGACCAGTCTGTATGGCAATATTCCCGCTTTCTCTGGCCATATAATACGATTAAAGACAGATTTATCCTGGGCGACCATCTGACACTCACGCTGCCGCTTCTGTCTCCATTGTTCTGGCTTTGGGATGATGTGCGGATACTTCTTGTGTTTCAGGCGATTGCAATTGCTTCTTCTTCGATAGCAATATTTTTTTTAGCGAAGCTTCGCACGTTTCCTTCATATGTAGCATTTGTCGTCGCATGGACGTATAGCCTGTTTTACGGCATACAGTACGGGGTATTTTTTGATTTTCACCCTGTACTGTATGGAGTCGCACTACTGGCTTGGTTCGTGTATTTTTTTGAGGCGAAGAAAAAAATATTTTGGATAGTTTTCCTTGTGCTTGCACTTTTGACACAGGAAAATATGGGCCTTGCACTCTCAAGCCTTGGATGTATATATTTTTTTAGAAAAGAGTTTCGGGTGTATGGTATCTGGTTTTTTATCGGTGGGGTTGGGGTGTCTCTGGCAGCATCGAAAGCCGTTTCCCTATTTTCGCCGATAGGGTTTCAATACTGGCCGCATATATCGTTTAACCCCTTGTCTATTGCCTTTTCATTTTTTGACTCAGAGGAAAAACGGCAGGTTTGGCTCTATACACTTAGCTCCTTTTCATTTTTATCGTTATTTTCTCTCGGTGCTATGGCAGCAATCATTTTTGATCTGGCCCAGTATTTTGCAACCGGTCCGGAATTTTCTCGCATGTGGAGCCCTTTAATGCACCATAGGGCAGTGCTCGCGCTTTTTGTCACGCTTGGGGCGCTGGATGCTTTGGCACTTCTACGGAAAAAAAAGATCTCCATGATGTGGATCGCTCTACTTATCGTCGCTATGACATTATTTGAACAATTTCTATTTCACTATCCGCTCAACAAACTTACTAAAAATGACTATTGGAAAGAGGAGGACTGGATGATCAATACCCAAAAACTTATAGATGAAGTTCCGGTTGGCTCAGGAGTTGCGACGCAACAGAACTTAATTCCACAATTAAGTCACAGAGAACAGATATATTTGGTGTGGCCGCGCGAACATGATTTTGATTCTCAAACAAGCTCAGGACAAGGAACCCCCTGCGGACAGAAAAGCTGTTGGTGGCTTGATTTTGATAAAAAAGCTGAATATCTTGTCGTTGATACGCGCCCGGACCAATGGCTTACACAGATCCTCGAATCGAATGATCACTGGAATGAAGCAATGAGAAACATGCAAGTATTAAAGAAAATACAATTAGAAAAAAGCATCGGCGATGCACGAATATATAGGATCGTAAAATAATGCTCCATTTGATATTTGCATGTCGTGTTTGATATACTAGAAAAAGAAGCACGCATACTAGATATCACTAGTTTTCTAAAAAGCATTTTTAGAGCGTAAAACGAAGAAAGGCCGCCTACATCAAAAAATTACGGCGAGCTAATTAGACCGTTTCGGGGAAGCCCGTAATAGCAAGAATTGAGATTCGCCTTCGCGTAAAGCTTCGGCGAACAAAGTAAGGTGGTACCATGGTTCGACAAGGCTCCCAAAGCTTTTCAACCGTCCTTAACTGAAGATTCAGGGAAGGACTTTTTTTATGGCAGAAACACTCATTGTTGATTCGTTTCAAAAGTCGTTAGATATTTCTAAAAGCGAGCATGATGTGCTGGACTTTTGGGATGAGACGCATGCATTTGAAGAGTCCGTGTTTTCTCGCCCGAAAGACAAACGGTATGTGTTTTATGACGGTCCGCCGTTTGCCACTGGACTTCCGCATTACGGGCATATTCTCGCTTCCACTATAAAAGATGTGATTCCCCGATACTGGACTATGAAGGGATACAGAGTTGAGCGAGTGTGGGGATGGGACTGTCATGGGATACCGATAGAAAACATGATAGAGAAAGAACTCGAGCTTAAAGGAGGGAAAAAAGGAATTGAAGCTCTGGGGATAGACAAGTTTAACGCTTCATGCAGATCGGCAATCTTACGATTTGACAGTGAGTGGGAAAAAATTATTCGTAGAATCGGACGGTGGGTTGACTTTAAACATTCGTATAAGACCATGGACAAAACATACATGGAGTCGGTCTGGTGGGCGTTTAAGTCTCTTTTTGAAAAAGGATTGGTGTATGAAGGACGCCGCGTCATCCTCTATTGTCCGCGCTGCGCTACGCCGCTGTCTAATTTTGAAATTGCGATGGACAATAGTTATAAAGATGTCGAAGACAACTCTGTCTATGTGAAGTTTAGAGTCAAAGGGAAAAAAGATGAATATTTTGTCGCTTGGACCACAACACCATGGACGCTTATCGGCAACGTTGGACTTGCGGTTGCATCTGATGCAGAATATGTGCTCGTAGACACGGGACAGGAGAAACTTTGGTTGGCAGAAGCGAGAGTACATGACGTGCTTAGTAAAAATGAAAAATATTCGGTAGTTCAAAAAGTCAGAGGAAAAGCGCTTGCAGGTATGGAGTATGAGCCACTCTATACATTTATGCCTCTCGACGGGAAAAAAGCGCATTATGTGGCTCTGGCAAATTTTGTGTCTCTTTCGGATGGAACCGGCATAGTGCATACGGCAGCGATATATGGTGAAGATGATTATAAACTTGCGGTAGAGCTGGATTTGCCGCGGGTTCCGACGCTTGATGATCAGGGGAAATTTTTACCTTTTGTCACACCTATTTCTGATGTGTTTTATAAAAAAGCAGAAGCATGGATCATAGAGGATCTGACGAAAAGAAATCTTATGCTCGCTGCATTAAAAATTGTTCATTCCTACCCTTTTTGCTATAGATGCGAGACACCACTCTACTATAGTGCAGTGCCTGCGTGGTTTATAGATGTTGCGAAGATGAAAAAAGATCTGCTAGTACAAAATGAACATATACATTGGTACCCCGGACATCTTAAGCATGGGAGATTCGGGAAAGGACTTGAGACTGCTCCGGATTGGAATATTTCCCGTTCACGATACTGGGGGACACCGATGCCGATATGGAAAAATCAAAAATCAAATATCAAAGATCAAAAAAATGGAAAAGAAGAGTATAGAATAATAGGTTCAATTGAAGAGCTTAAAAAATGGGCGGTGGAACCTAAGAAAGTAGACAAACTTACAGATATTCATCGTGAATATATAGATGATATTGAAATATGGATGGATGAAGCGCATACAGTAAAAGGCAAACGGATACCGGAGGTATTTGACTGTTGGGTCGAATCGGGAAGCATGCCGTATGCATCAATTCATTATCCGTTTGAACACGAAAAAGAATTCGAAGCGAGCCATCCTGCTCAATTTATCGCAGAGTATATAGCTCAAACCAGGGCATGGTTTTATACCCTGCACGTTATGTCAGTCGGGCTTTTTGGCAAATATACGTTTGAAAATGCGGTTACCACGGGGACGATACTTGCTGAAGACGGAACTAAAATGAGTAAGTCAAAGAAAAATTATCCTGATCCTTCGCTTCTTTTTGAAAAATACGGTGTAGATGCTTTGAGGTTTTATCTCATGGGTTCTGTTGTCATGAAAGCAGAAAACGTAAATTTTTCAGAAGCCCAGGTAAAAGAGATATATCAAAAATTATTGACGATCCTTTGGAATATTTTTAGTTTTTATAAATTATACGCGAAGAACGAGGTTCCTTCCCTAGAAACACCAAAGGCGGTACATGATCTGGACAGGTGGATTGTCAGTAAAACTCATGCGCTCGTTCGTACTGTGACCAAGTCTATGGACGCGTATGATACAAATTCGACCTGTAGAGCGCTTCAAGAATTTGTGACAGACCTATCCACATGGTATCTTCGGCGTAGCCGCGAGAGATTGAGAGTGGATCAGTCATCCCGAAAAGTATTTGGCTGGGTTATACATACATTTGTTCTTTTACTTTCTCCGCTAGCTCCATTTTTAACTGAGAGAATATATCAGAATTTAGGGAATACGAAGTCAATTCATCTCGCACATTGGCCAATATTTGATGCATCGTGCATAGATGACTCACTTGAGCATGCAGTAGAAGCATCGAGAAGTGTGGTGGAAACACTGTTGTTTTTACGGAAAAATTTAAATATTCCCGTGCGACAGTCACTAGCTAAATTTTACATTCAAGGATGTGACATGTCTCTTTTTCGTTCGTATCCAGGTATACTGCAAACAATATTAGACGAAGCAAATATAGAGTCAGTTGAAGAAAGTCCAAAAGAACTGGCAGCATCGCGAACTCTTGTTTCTTCGAAGTGTTCATTGAGGCACATAGGAGATGGGGAAGTATTTTTGGATACACAAATTACTCAAGATTTAAAAGACAAAGGGCTGGCTCGAGAACTGCTTCGAAAGATTCAGACCGTACGAAAAGAAAAAGAGTGTACAATAGATGCACATATTTCTTTGGTTCTTCCCAAAGAGTACGAAAAGTTACCTAAAAATTTGCTCGCACATGTAAAAAAAGAAGCTCTTGTAGATTCACTAACATGGGGAGACTCACTTCAAATATTGACTGGTTAACGACAATACTCCTTCTTTGCATCGGATGTTTTGGTCTTTTTATACTTCTCACAATTCAGGTTTCTTTTTTCGCTTCTCATCTTTTCTTTTTGTTTCTGGGCGCGGTACTGATGGTCGCATGTTCACGCTTTGACGGCGTAGTAGTTCGTTGGTTTGCGCCGATAGGATACATACTTTCGTGCATATTGATAATTTTGACACATTTTAGTCCTATAGTGCGAGGAGCTTCAAGGTGGATTTCTATTGGAGGCACACAAATATTACAACCATCTGAGCTTAGTAAGCCATTGTTTCTTCTTGCTTTTGCATGGCTTATAGAGAAGTTTCCTCCAAGGCAGATCCGTTTCCTTCCTCTCCATGTACTTTTTTTCCTCGTGCCGTTTTTACTCGTATATACTCAGCCGGATCTTGGTACAAGTATAGTGTATGTGCTCATGTGGTTTGCCATGATGATCGCCGGTGGATTGTCTCTTTTTTTCGTTGCACTCTTTGGGTTGGGTGCATTTTTTTTAATACCGATAGTGTTCTCTTTGTTAAAAGACTATCAACGGACGCGCATATTTACTTTTTTAGATCCGGCGCTTGATCCAAAAGGAGCTGGGTATAATGCCATACAAGCGATGATTGCCGTCGGAAGCGGGCAGTTTTTTGGCAGGGGACTTGGGCGCGGGACACAGAGTCACCTTCGTTTCTTGCCTGAGTTTCATACGGATTTTATTTTTGCGACCTTAGTCGAGGAATTCGGTTTTTTTGGCGGGTTTCTTTTGCTTGTAAGCTACGCAGTGTTATTTGTGCGTATAATTATTGTGACATTCTCCGACGCATCCCACTCGCTCTTTGTTTTTGCCTACTCCTTTGGGTTGTTTTCCATGCTTTTGGTTCAGGTATTCATCAATGTAGGTATGAACATGGGTCTTGTGCCGATTACCGGTATTACACTGCCATTGGTGTCATACGGAGGCAGCTCTGTATTATCTATTTGCATGGGATTTGGTTTTCTTTGGGCGCTTTTAAAAGATAAAACGTCACGGCATGAAGTGCCGGGCATAGCGTCGGGTC
>JACREM010000013.1 GCA_016218215.1 Candidatus Gottesmanbacteria bacterium
CTCTCTCTCTCTTAAAATCCACTATACATAAACCTATCAACAAACCCTCTCATCTGGGTTTTCCTGGTGATTTATGCACTAGTCTCGTACATTGACAATCTGCGGATGGTTCGTCCTTTCTGTCATATAGAAGCCATATGAATAATTCCAAGAGTGCGTTTTTGAAATTAGTCTCGTGGCTTCTCTATGTCTCACCCAGAAAGGAGGTGAACAACAATGAAAAGTTGCCCAAACAGTCATGCGTTGACGTGGACGTGCCGCTAATCTAGCCTAACCAACACTATCTACAAACCAAGGAGAAAAAACATGGTTAAAAAAATCAAGCACCACCCCGAACTAACCGGCGATCGATGCAGTCACTGCAACGGCTCCGGAACGGTGATCGCGGATATTGGTGGACTCAACGCTTATGTTGACTGCCCTGACTGTGCAGGAACCGGTCTAGTGAACAGCCCGAATGCATGCACTTCATGCACAGGCAAAGGCACAGTCATCACAAACTTTTGCGGATTAAACGTCGTCATCAACTGCGAACACTGCAACGGATCAGGCTTGGAACCAAAAAAGACAAAGCCGCCCTCGCAGAAACGATGATATATTAAACACCCCACGACTCGCTGAGTCATTTTTCTTAAAGAGGTATAAGAAAAAATTGTGGGGTGTTGTTTTTTAAAAACAATTTAACACTTTAACCATTTGACAATTCCTTCATTGTCTTCGGGATCTGGTCGGCAAGATCGGTGGCGTTAAAGTAGGGGCCGACCGATTTGTATAACGAATCGCCCGCGGCTTTATTAATAAAGCTTCCGGCTATGGTCGCGAGGAATGGATCATTTGTACATGCCAATGCCGCTATGAGCCCCGCCAGGACATCCCCGGTCCCGCCTTTTGTCATGCCTTCATTCCCGCCCGTTATCACCCGGCATTCCGTCGGCACACACACCTTTCCGGTACACGATCCACCTTCGCACGCAATATCCTTTTCGCCTTTTAACAACACGATACAACTATGATCTTTGGCAAACATTTTAACTTTGTCTTCGTCAGAAAGTGAAGTGAGGGATGACAAATCTCCGTGTGGCGCGGGGAGATCGGACAAATTCGAGTTTTCCACCGAAGGGGCCCGAACAGATGTGAGGGATTGGAAAACTCCTGAATTTGGACGAGCGACCTCAGCGCCAATAGTTGAGCTTGAAACTGAAGAATGTTCAAAAATATTTCGTCCCGAATGAAGCGATTTTTGACAAAGAATTTCAAACTCTCCATGATGCGGCGTCAGTATTGCCCCGGGCGGAATCAACGCTGTATCCATCATCTGCAAAGCTCCCGCATCTATCACCCACTGCTTCTTTGGATATTTTTTTAAAAGTCTATTGGTTAATTCCTCTGTCTCGATGTCCCGCGTCATCCCTGGCCCTATCAAGATACAATCATCTTCTTCAATATATTCTTCTATCTGCTCCCGCGAAATCACGATCCCATTTCGAAACTCGCTTTTCGCCTGAAGCACAATCTCATTATTCTCAGGAACTGATGCATAATGCACGAGATCAACGATTCGGGAGGCGACTGTAAGCGACCAGAGGCTTGCTGCATGAAAAAGTTTTGAACCGCCAATCAAAAGAAGTCTCCCATTCTGTCCTTTATGCGACCCTTTTTTTGGTACCGTTAATTTTCTTATATCCTCAATCGTCACATTTTTCATAGATTAATTGTAATCATATTTACTCTGCTCTGCCACTCGCTCTCATCTCTCTCTGTCGAGCCAACGAATGAACAAAATAACGAAGTAACGAATCCGCCAGCTGGCGGAACGAATTAACGGTTCTCGAGCCGTATCACCTCACACTCCCTCTTCCCCACTATGTCCATAATATCCTCCTCAGCCGACGTTATCACCGTCTGTTGATGATCTATGAGGGATAAAACCAACTCGCGGTGTTCACTATCCAGTTCAGAAAAAATATCGTCTAGAAGAAGTATCGGTCGGTCCCGAGTCTTTTCATGCACAAAGGATAGTTCCGCAAGCTTCATCCAGAGCACCGCAAGTCGCTGCTCGCCTCTACTCCCATACGCATGCACATCTTTACTTAAAGCTGATGGCTGATAGCTGATAGCTACCTCAAAATCATCACGATGCGGCCCTACCAGCGTCGCATGAGACGCCACCTCCTCCATCGCATACTGTTCAAGCCTGCTCTCGGAGATCACGCTTTTGTCGTAGATGGTCTTGTGGTCTACAGACTGTATCTGATGTTCGTTTACGTATTGCAAAAACGCGGCCCTCGCATCGGTGACATACCCTCCGGCCTTGACTAAAAGCTGATTCCAAAAAAGAAGCTGATTTCTCTGTGCTTTCCCTTCAGAAATAATAAAAAGGAGTTTGTTTCTTTGTCTTAGTCCCCGTTCATAGGACATAAGATTTCGTCTGTATTCCCGGTCTACTTGCACCAGGACACTATCGAGGTACTTTCGGCGTATACTCGGCCCATCGGTTATAAGCTCTAGATCTTGCGGCCAAAACCTCACGGCTTTTACATGTCCGGCAAAATCCAAAAGACGTCGCGGCACGCCGTTTACGAGAAATTTTTTCATCGGCGCTTTCTGACCCGATACAATCCCGCGGGTTACAAGGATCTCTAGTTTCTCTGCATCATCTCCAAAAATGCCTTCTGCTTTTATCCGGGTTAGTTCTTCCCCAAACGAAATTACCTCTTGCTCCCTATCTGCCCGAAAGGATTTACCCACCGCACACATCATGATCGCTTCGAGGATATTCGTTTTTCCTATCGCGTTTGGCCCGACGATGATGGTAAGTGACGGGTGGAAATTGATCGCCCGCTTCTTATAACTTCGAAAATGAGAAAGAAAAAGAGAAGAAAGTATCATCGACCTATTGTAACACTGAGGAATTATTTATTTGAAATCGTCGTCCCGACGAACTGCTCATTGTCCAGAGCCTTTGCGAGATTGGGGAGATTTTTTCCGTTGAGTATTTTTACTGTTACACCATTTTCGTCTGCGAGTCTTGAAGCTATGGGGTCGAAGGGGAGGTTCATTCCGGGGGTCCATTTGTCGCCTGCGAGTCGACGGTACTCGGTCCATGTCGTATGGACCATGGGTTTTGCATCTGGATATTTTTTCGGATCCTTATCATATACCTGGTCGACGTTGGTCATGTTGATCGCTGATTTGATGCCATAGTCTTCACAAAGCGTCACAGCATCAAAATCCGTACTCCATCCGGGTTTCCATCCGGCGGCGACAGCGATGGGTTTATCTATTTTTAGTATCACTTCATAGTGCTTGATGACACGGGGATCAGCTATATCCTGAAAAATCGTCCGCACCATCTGGGCATTGAGCCTCGTCGCGTGTATCCCGAGCCAATCAAGCTCTATATTTTCTATGTCATGCTCGCGTACTGCCTGAGCGGCCGCCTGATACTGGCGCGTGATCGCCCCCCCACCCACCACTATAAAAAATCTCCTCTTTTTTGAGGAGATTTGGTTTCGGATAAATGCATTAAAGTCAATAAGAAATCGGGTGTCAATACCTGTAGGGGGGTAAACAAGAGAGCCCCCGAGAGAAAGTACAAATGTGTCTGGCCCTATGCTCATTACGCGCACTCCTTATTTCCGCAAAAATAACGCTTTTAAGCGTATTGGTATAATACTACTGTACTCGACAATTCTTGTCAAACGTTAGCCTCGATTCGTACTTTTTTATACATACCATTAACGTATTCGTCAAGCTCTTTTTTAAACCTCGCTTTAGAAAATTTATCTGCTTGTTTCTTACAATCAGAGCTCCACTCTTTTTTCATGCTCATAAATCTCTTCATAGCACTTTCAAGAGATGATACGGTCGCCTCGTCAAACAATATTCCCGTCACGCCATCTACAACTGTTTCTTTTACCCCACCCTGAGAGAGTCCAATGACCGGCGTCCCATGTGCCATCGCCTCCACCGGTACCATCCCAAAATCCTCATCGAGAGCGGAAAAGATAAGCGTCCGTGCTCCGCTATAAAGTTTGTTTAACTTCTCATCGGATACACCGCCCAAAAACTCGACCGTTGGTCCTGCAATGCTTCTGAGATACTCCTCCTCTTTCCCTTTCCCTACTATTTTTAGCGGCAATTTCAACGTATTACATGCCAAAATAGCCAGATCCACTCTTTTTGCATACGTAAGCCTCCCAACGCTCAAAAAATAATTTTTTGTGTCATGTGTCAATGGATCATGCGGAATGTTACTTTTTTTACTTGACCCTTGAGACTTGACTCGTGATACATCAATCGGCGGGTACACAACCACCGAATCCCGTCTGTAAAATTTCTCGACCCGCCGTGCAGTCTCCTTCGAATTTGCAACAAAATAATCTACAGCCTGCGCAGAGTCAAAATCGTACTGCCGCAGGAAAAAATTTACAATCGCCGCATACACGCGGACGAACCAGTATTTCTGTAGATCGCTCCCCGTCGCATACCCATACAGATTCCTCGGCGGATGATGGATGTAGCAAATGTGAAGTGGTTTTCTCGAACTCTGCGGGGAGCCATAAAAATTTAGTCCGTCTTCACTTTCTCTTAAGGATCGAGTCGATGGAGAAGGAGAGTTTGAATCTGAAGATGGATCTAAATTTTTATTGGCGACCTCAGCAGAGCTCAATCCATCCAGTCTCCTGTCTCCAGTCTCCAGTCTCTTATTTAATGCCACCCCCCGGCACATAAACCACCCGCTCGAGAAAATCACCACGTCGTACTCTGAAAAGTCGAAGCTTTTCCATATCTTTGGCGCGAGAAACCGAAGCGGCGAGATCCACCGTTTTATGAACGGATATTTCTGTACCCAGCTCGTCCGTATATCCCAGCCTTGAAATCGTTTCGCATGCTCCCTCATGGATGGCCAGTCGACAAACGACGTATATAGCGGTGCATCTGGCCACATCTCATGCATTACTTCAAGCACCCTTTCGGCCCCTCCATATTCACGCAGGTAATCATGGACAAGTGCAATTTTCATACAAAAATTAAAACAACGCCTGTTGTTCCCCCATTGGCTTTCTATCTTCTTGTTTTTTCTCAGTCTTTTTAGGTTCCTCTACTTCTTCGATATGAAGCAATCGTTTGAGGAGCGTATGAAATTGCATCATTTCCAAAAACTCAATCGCTTCACTGGTTTCAAGTGTCTCAATTCTTGCGCCTTTTTCTTCAAACACTATCGGTGCATTTTTTCGTATCGTCGCAAGATCCTTTGAAAGTAACGCATTCGCCTTATCTTTTTTTAATTTCTCTTGTACCCCGCTTGATACATCTTTCAGCATCCCCTTTTCAAGCCGCAGGTATATATCTTCTACATGATTCACGTCTTTGAGTAAATCTATCGCAGTCTTTGGACCAATCCCGGCTACTCCTGGATAATTGTCAGAAGAGTCACCCGCTAGTGCTTTAAAGTCCGCAATCTTTTCCGGAGGCACTCCCATCCGCTCCACCACATCTGCTGAAGAATATACTTTCCCTTCAGATATTCCCTTCGTCGGCATAAACACTTTTACACCGTTTTTATCATCAACAAGCTGCAATATATCCCTATCCCCGGTGACAATAATAATTTCGTCAATATGTATTTTTGATCTTTGATCTTTGATCTTTGATCTTTCCGTTATCGTGCCTATCACATCGTCTGCTTCAAACCCATCTTTTTCGTAGATCGGTATGTCAAACGCGCGTACGGCCTCATGCACTTTTTCTATCTGTCCCGAGAGATCATCTTCCATCTTCGGCCTCTTGATCTGATATCCCTCAAACATCTCTTTTCGAAATGTGGGCTTTGGCCGGTCAAAAGCCACCACCATATGCGTCGGAGAAAACTCTCGGTAAAGTCGTATGAGAATGGACACAAATCCGTACACTGCGTTGACTATTGACCCGTCGGGAGCAGTGAGTGGCGGGAGAGCATGATACGCACGGTGAAGGATAGCATTCCCATCTACGATGACAAGTCGATTCATGAGGGTATTATAACAAGTTGAGGGAAAAACGGTTATTCCGTCTTTTTCTTGGGACCGCCCATGAGAGCTTCAAATTCTTCACTTTCAACGGTCTCTTTCCTGATCAATTCTTCAGCGACAACATCGAGCTTCTTTCTGTGTTTTTTCACAAGCGCAAGTGCCTTTTTATATCCCGTATCCACAAGTTTTGAAATCTCCCGGTCAATAGCAGCGAGCATCTCCTGGGAGATCGGCTGCTGTTCCATGTATGCTTTCCCCCACTCTGTCACATCGCGCTCCGGTCCAAAGTTTACTGGTCCAAGTTTACTCATGCCAAACTCCATCACCATAAACCGCGCTATCCGTGTCGCCTGATCTATGTCGTTGGACGCGCCGCTCGTCATCTCGTGAAATATCACCTCTTCTGCTGCTCTTCCGCCCATGGTCATCGCTATTTCATCAATCAGGTGTGATTTTGTCTCGTGCAGTCTATCTTTTTCCGGAGGTGAGAGCGTATACCCAAGAGTCATGCCGCGGGAAACGATACTGATGCGGTGTACGATATCAAGATACGGACTAAAGTACGAGACGACCGCGTGTCCGGCTTCATGATATGCCGTCATCTTGCGGTCTAGTGCACTCTGAAGCCTCTTTTTTTCTGGACCCAATTTTACTTTCATCGCGGCCTCTTCTATATCCTTCATGTCGATCTCGGTTTTACTCATGCGGGCTGCAAATATCGCCGCTTCATTGAGCATATTTTCTATATCAGCTCCGCTAAACCCGACCGTTCGTTTGGACACTTTGTCCCAGTCTACCGTCACTGTAAACGGTTTGCCCTTGGCGTGAATGGCAAGGATATCCTTTCGCCCTGCCATATCCGGCAAATCGAGAACGACCCGACGGTCAAATCTACCGGGACGTAAGAGTGCGCTGTCGAGAAGCTCTCCCCTGTTTGTTGCGGCGACGACCATGACCGACGCATTCGGCTCAAACCCGTCCATTTCAACAAGTATTTGATTTAATGTCTGCTCGCGTTCATCGTGCCCGCCTATAGCGCCCACGCTTCGGGTACGTCCTATTGCATCTATTTCGTCGATAAAGATGATTGCCGGTGCACTCTTTTTGGCTTGAGAAAATAGATCGCGGACACGTGCAGCGCCGACGCCGACGAGCATCTCCATAAATTCTGATCCTGCGATGCTAAAAAATGCGGTGTGAGCCTCTCCTGCCATGGCTTTAGCAAGAAGCGTCTTTCCGGTACCACTGGGGCCGACGAGGATCACGCCCTTCGGGGTTCTGGCGCCAAGCAGTTTATACTTTGCGGGGTTTTTCAAAAAATCTACCACTTCTTCAAGCTCTTTTTTCGCCTCATCTACCCCGGCCACATCTGCAAACGTCACCTTTGGCAGATCCTTATTCCAGATTCTGGCCTTGCTCTGGCCAAACGAGAAGATGCTGTCCTGAGCGCCCCGCGCCTGACGGAAGATAAAAAAGAAAAATGCGACAGTCAAAACCAATGGCAGGATGTTAGACAGTATCCCAAGCCACACCTGTGTCGAGCTTAAATCTTTTACTTTTATCTCGACCGACTTTGGGTCAGCCCCGCTGTTTTCCAGAAGCTTCAGCATCGACTCCTGCGGCTCTTTGCGGCTTGTTGCCTTATCTCCATTTTTGTATTCTATGGATAGCTTCCCCTCTTCCACTTCTATCACTTTTATTTTGCCATCTTTTACATCTGAAACTATGGTAGACAAAGGTTTTTCATTGAGAGACGATGCGGCATTCCCAAGGCTTCCGAAGAGGGAAAACAAGAGGAATGCGACAAAAAGTCCGATAAATATATTTTTGGCATTGAGATTTAAGCGGAATTCAAACATTTTCCCCATTTTTTTGGGAAGTCCGTTTCCGTTCTTTTTGCCCTTTTGTTGATTCGGTTTTTCACTCATAGCTGATAGCTGATAGCTGATAGCTGATAGCTGATAGCTGATAGCTGATAGCTGATAGCTGATAGCTGATAGCTGATAGCTGATAGCTGATAGCGGGAAGTATACCACTCCTCCGCTCATTTGTCGCGGTCAGTGGAGATAAAAGAACAAAAGAGCATTAACACTCATTTCTTCGCTTTAAATTCATACAATCGAACTTCTTTTATCTTCCGAAAATCTTTGTCGTTCAGTGTTGCAATGGAAAGATCGCGTTCCATAGCAAGAGCCGCGATAAACGCATCGCCGAGAGACATGGCGTATCGAGCTCGGAGTAAACCCACAGTCATGGCTGTAGTTTTTTCTGGAATTACGATTTCTGTACCAGCAAAAATTATCCGAAGATCGTCTTGCTGTTTTCCTGGAACCTGTACTTTTTTTCCTGAATACACCTCGGCGACAGTGACAAGAGAAATAACTCCTTCAGACTCAAAAGATATACGCGCAAGGAATGTATTTTGCTTGTTTGGCTGACGAAGATGGTCAATAATGACAGACGCATCAAGTATGACTTTCATGAACAATTACCAGTTCAGGTACTTTTCCTTCTTTCTCATTTTTTCCCGGGCTCTGTCATCTTCTTTTGTCCACAAAACACCGTGCATTGCCTGAAGCGCTTTGACATACTCTTTCCTGGACAATGTAGGTTTTATCACTCTCGGAGAATCCACCACCATGGTGTGCAATGGTTTGATCTTTATTGTGCCGTCCTCTACCACGAGATTCAAAGGCATCCCCTGGGTGATACCAAGCTCTTCCCGTACAGCTTTTGGAAGCGTTATCTGTCCCCGCTCCATGGGTGTCACTATGATTCCTAACATATTTTCATACTAGTATGAATTACATACTTTGTCAAGAGATCGGAGATTGACTATGGCTTTACTGGCGGATAAATCATTCCTGAATCTACCATCGCAAATCCCTTTCCATCGAAGCTATACTTTACCTGGGAAACACATGCACCACGAAACTCGCCAGCCATATCTAATTCATTCACTCCAAGATCATGAAGTAACGTAAAAAATCCTAATACATCTTGTGATGTTACAGCTCCATTTTGTGTCACACCAAATCCTGAAAAACCATTAGACTCTTGAGTTATATAGATAAGTTGATGAGGATCTGGGAGGGTGGATTTTTTTCAAAATCAGATCGTTGCATCACCTGTATCACTAGATCACCGTTCCTTTTATACTCTTCTTTAAGTGCCTTTAAATCTTTTAAATATTTCAAATATTCTTCGTTGGAACGCCATTTCCCAAAAATAATCATTATCTAAACCAAACCCTTCATGAACTACGACTAATGCCTTATGATTTCGGGGAGTTATCTCATCTGCACCTAAGGAAGGATCAAACTGTTCAAATCTTCCATGCTGATTCAGATAATACATGTCATTTGCTGCATATACACTGTCTTTAATAAATTTAGGACCAAGAGTCAACATGCCACATGCCAATGCAGGTACCATAAACGCGATTTTTACCATGTTTATCCATTTATCAAGCTGTTTTTTGGTAGCAACCACATTGATCAATTCGGGAGTGTGCTTGATAAGCTCGGATTTCCTATTTCCAGAGCCATTCAATTGAGGATCTACAGAAATATGACTCTCTCCGATTTCTGGCATATATGCTTACTATCTCTATCGTATAGCAGCCCCTATCGGCATACTCTCAGCAGAGATAAATAGAGGCTTTTGAACTTGCCCTGCTTGTCCCGAGGCATCTCGAGGGGGGCCCGCCGAAGGGTCTATAGCAAGGATCATCCCCTGGCTTTCTTCATCAAGCATTTTGCGTGGAGCGAGGTTTGTGACAAAGAAAAATTGTTTTCCCAAAAAATCTTCCGGCGTATATCCGTATCCGCGTACTCCGGTAAAAACGACCCGTGTCTCTTTCTCGCCAATATCAACGACTAAACGAATCAGTTTTTCGCTCCCCTCCTTATTTGAAGCCTCCACCACTTTCCCAACTTTTAATTTCACTTTGGCAAACTCATTGATTGTAATTAAGCTATCAGCATTCAGCTCTCTGCTTTCAGCTGAAGACTGACGACTGATAGCTGACGACTGATAGCTATTTCCTAGTCCCACCGCCTCTTTTGCATCATTCATCGTCTTAGATGCTACAACGAGCGCCTTCTCGCGACCTCTTTTCAAAATCTCTTCAACGATAGATGGATTCGATTTCAATTTCTCATACTCCTCCCGTGCGTTTTTAAACGTCTTCATGAGGCAAATAAATAAATATTCCTTTACTTCTATATCCGACACAGTACCTTTTTCATATCGTTTTTTAAGAGATGTAACTTCCTCCGGTTCACCAAAAAAGTCAAGATAGGTAAATACCATATTTCCCTCTACGTGTCCCGGATCTGTCGCGTGCTTACGCTCTGGATCTGTGTAGCAGCCCATGACCTGCTTTTTTATCGTTTCTTCCGATTCAAAGATGCTGATGATGTTTCCCAAGGACTTACTCATCTTTCGCTTCCCATCGGTTCCAAGAACTGATGCCACATCTTCCGGAATATACGGCTCCGGCAGCTTGAATACATTCTTTTTGTAGATCTTATTAAATCGCTCAGCGATATCTCTCGTAATTTCTATATGCTGTTTCTGATCTTTCCCGACCGGCACGAGATCAGACTGATAGAGGAGAATATCTGCCGCCATGAGCATGGGGTAACTAAACAGTCCCACGTTTATGTCATCCTCCATCACGTCTTTAGACAATTTATCTTTATACGCATGCGCACGCTTGAGAAGCCCAAGAGGCGTCACGTTATTGAGAATAGACTGGCATTCTGTATGCATCGGCACCTGAGACTGACGGAAAAACACAATTTTGTTAAATTCCTGTTCCGTCAAAAATCCACGTAAAAGTGCGAGTTCATTGGGCACCAGAGCCTCGATATTTCCCGCAAGCTGCTTCTTATTTTGTACGGTCGTCAGTGCATGAAGGTCAGCGACCATGAGAAAACACTGATTCATTTTGGCAAGAGAAATAAACTGCTTTACCGCACCCAAGTAATTTCCTATATGAAGTGCTCCGTCCCCCGACGGAGTGATCCCGGACAAAAATCGCTTGCCTTTCACATCTCGTTTTACTTCTGTATATGCAAACTCACCCACTGTCCCACCATTTACTTTTGGCATATCAACGGCATTCATCGACATTCCAAGCAATAACTGTCCGCCAATACCGTATGCTTTTCCAATAGTTAAAACTTTTGCATCAATAAAATACGCGGTCTCAAGTCCAAGGTATGGGACAAGCCCGGTTTCTGTACCCAATGCGTTCAACTCTTCCTTTGAAGCAAAGACTAGTGTCTTTACCCCCGCTAGTGCTTTTAATTTTACCTGATCTATCTGGGTATCCGCACATTTTACTGCAGCAATTATCCCCTTCTCTGTTTTATACAATATAGTCACCATCGCCTGGGACAATCCGATCCTATGAAATTTCGCATGCGACGAGACATCAAACGGCAGATCCGCCGGAAGAGGAATGAATGTATATTCGACCTTTTTTTCTTTTAATATTTTTTCTATAGTGCCTGTTAGCTGCATATGGCCTCCTTATTATAATACTGTTTTAAAATACTATTAGCGAGAATTGAAAGTGAATTATACACTGGTATGTCATAGTCTTTCGGAAAAACAAGAGGAAGCTCAGTACAACCGAGTATGATGCCTTCTACCCGTTCTTTCTCCCGATAGTGATTTACAAGTGTGATGAGTTGTTTTGTGAGCATCCCACGATTTTCACCTGCTAATACTCCTCGAATGATATATTCTAGCTCCTGGTAATCCTGCTCACGCGGCAGGATATATGGCAGATTATGACGGGCCAATAAACGCTGATATACGCCAAGGCGCAATGAGGTAGGTGATGCGAGCAACAATACGCGTTGGGTATTTCTGGAGACTTCTTTTACCACTTCGTGTACCACAGAAATAAATGGAACTATGGTTTGCCTTTGTAACCGATCGACGAGAATACATGCAGTATTGCACGCCATTGTGATAGTTGAAGCACTAAACTCGGTTAGCCTTCGCACCCGACTCTCGAGCATCTGTGCTGCTTCTTCCATCTTGTGCGTATCCCCAATGAAATATGGCACGGGAACCGAGTCCAACACGATCTCTGGATACTCGTCATTATTCTCTGCGCCGTATGCATGCTGAGCTTGATCTATGAGAATACGGTAAAACTCCGCACTCGCCTGCGGTCCCATGCCTCCTATAACACCAATTATTTGTTTATTTTTCATACTGAATATTTCTTTATCAAAAAAACTAAAGAAGGATGTGATGCATATGTTCCTCGTGAGAGGCGAAAAAGAAACGTTCAAAACACTCTCACGAGGAATATAAAAACTTCACCAATGAATCGCTCCGCAATAGACGCATGGGTCAAGATTCATCGGTTCACTCATTGTAAACCCCGCAGTGACGACCTGACTGATCGCAAAAATTATTGCCAATACTACGACAATCAGGAGTAACACCTGGCCAAGTTTCTGCTTCTTTGTTAATTTCTCCTTCCCGCTACCATTACACGAATCACACTTTATGCGATCATATTCCGATACCCATCCTCCCATAGCTCTCACCTGTCCAGTACCTTTGCAATACCTGCACTTTTTTTGAAATAACATTTTACTTCTCCTTGTTAAAGTGGTGCATAAAATTTAATCCAAAATTTCTTGGATTCCTCGAGAGGTATTCGCCTCAGATGAGTTTCGCTTTCTAGCGGAACTCATCAGAACTGACTACTTCACATCCTTCTCTTGTTAAAGTGCGATCTTTGTAAAAAGGCGTTAGATGCAAATCTATAATGTTCCTACAAAAAATCTGTCCATCATCCCAGTACTACGCTTACTTTCTCCCGAGGCCTACGTCGCGTCAAACGCGACTGGCACGTTTGACAGTGTCGGCCACGCGTCGAAAGGGCGCGAGTACGGGATTGATCCGCTCATAAGCTCGTGAATAAGAATTCACTTGCTAACGAGCCATCAAAAAAAACCTCCCTTTTAGGAGGTTTTAATCTTGAAAAAATAAATATTTCTAATCCATCACAAGACAAACCTCCACCATCTGAAGGCCTTGCCAATATATATTTACTGTATGATTTTTATCAAAATTTTTCATAACCCTATATTCTAAATTCTAAATACTATATTCTATTTTTTGAATCATTTCACCTGTTCAAATCTCCCTTTTTGTATTTCCTTAGACCCTCTCGTCACCGTTGCGACTCCGACGCCAAGTTTCTCTGCTATCTCGTGTTGCGCTACCCCGCGCTTCAACATTTTTACTATCTGTAGTCTTCTCGCGATTTCGACTATCTCTCCAGGCGTCAATATTCCATCCAAAAAAGTAGAAAGTTCCTGGCGATTTTTTATCGCGAGTAATACATCGATCAACTCATTTCGCCAGCCATCTTTTTTCATTGATAAATACTAGTATACTAGTACAATAGTATCCTGTCAATACTCAATCTCTCTTCAAGGCCAGGCCTTGAAACGGCTTGGCCACGCAGTGAAGGCCTGGCCTTGAAAATTTACAGGAGTCGAACAAAGGGCTTATTCACCGCACGTACTAATTTTTTATCTGCAGTGATCATCTCTCCTTGTTTCGACTGGGCGAGCGACACATAGGTAGCATCATAGAGGGAGATAGAATACATTCGTGCTACATCCATAGCACCTTCTACAAATTGTGCATCTACTGACGCGACTGGTAATTTATACTGAAGAAAAAGCGACCAGGCTACATGAAGATCTGCAGTTGTCAGAGAAGATTTCCACACCAACACATTCCCTATCTCGATAAACAATAGACTTGGAACAAGTATTTCAGACTCACCCATGACATATCGCTCACGTATTTTTCTCGCTTTTCGTGTATCTTCTCCAGGCTCATCCACGAGCCATTTATACACAACAGATGCGTCAGGAATGATAATTTTTTCCATACCGGGTATCGCGCAATCTACGTATCGTAGACACGCTATCTATAGTGACTAATTTCTTGCGTACTCTTTTTGCAAATGCATCTGTTTCTGCGAGAAGCTTCTCTGCGCCATCCAATTTCTTGGGAGCAGTATTCTTGAGTCTCATTCGCACGACATGCGATAAGCTTTTTCGAAGCACTGCAGCCTCCTGTTTTAGCCGAAGATAATCATCTTCAGGGATACGGATGTTCGTGGTTACATAATTCATGGTACAATCATACAATGATACAAATGTATTGTCAAGATCACCCTTGACAATTTATCTCTATCGTACTAACATTGTTAGTACGTCCATTGAAATGGACATGACTTTTTCTAATCCTTTTTGACCTGTCAAAAAGGGAAGAAACGTTCACATATGCAAACTACAACCATTTCTCAACTCGGTAACAGCAATGCAGTGATTCTCCCCTCTCCTATTATGAAAGAGGCCAAATGGCGCCGCGGCCAAAAAATGACGATTGATTTCGTTCCTGAAGCAAATGGTATTTTCATTCGACCTGCTAAAAAAACGACTTCTTCTCGACCCCAGGTAGAATTTCAGGAGTGGCTTAACACGTTTCTCAAAGAGGACGCTGAACTTTTGGACGAACTTGCGAACCGATAGACATGACTGTCTTTGTTACAATTGAAGAAGTGTATAGCATTCACGATGCCATTATAGAGCGTGCTGGAACGAATGCTATTGTTCGAGATTTCTCTCTTCTTCATTCTGCCATCGAACGCCCCAAGGCAACATTTGGTGGAGTTCCGCTTTACCCGCATGTCTTTGCCATGGCTGCAGCAATCCTCCAGTCTCTGTGTATGAATCACCCGTTTACTGACGGGAATAAAAGGACTGCGTGGTCGACGACAAAACGTTTCCTTTGGCTCAATGGATATCATCTCAAGGCAAAACCAAAAGATGGCGCGGATTTTATGGTGCATGTTGACAATCAAAAGCCAGAGCTCAAAGAAATCGCCGAATGGCTTAGGGATCATTCATCCCGTCCTACGGGATGATTATGAACCCTTGTGCCGCAAACGGCCTTCAGGCACATTCCCAAAGACGATAAATTCTTAATATTATTTTAAAACTTCTATCGCCTGCAGTCTCCTCTCGTACTTCAGCTCTCCCCGCTCTTTATATCGCGTAGACGACGCGAACCCCTTCTTCACCATTTCTTCATTTATTAAATTGCCTTGCGTACACCCTTCAGGATTTTCAAGAAGCCCCTTGCGCGATTCGTTTCCAGAAAGGTGCATATAATCGGCAGGCAAAAACGTTGGCTCTTTTTCACATCCCTCCCAAACCCACGCCAACACTCTTCCATACTTGTCATCCTGATATCGATCGTATTCCAAATATACTTTTCTATGTAAAACCAACAATTCAAGCTCTTTTCCCGCTTCTTTCCACTTCACCTCTCCCCTGTCCGGTGCATTTATCCCGATCATCCGCACTTCTACTCCATTTTTCAATTCAAATGTATCGCCATCACCTACATGAGTCACAACTCCGCTTGTAGGAAAAATAGTTTTGATCGCCTGATAATTTTTTGCAGTTTCAAGTTTGGTCGGATTCCAACCGAGGAGCACTGCTGCAGCAAGACCGGGGATGAGGACCGCAGGAATACCGAGCGCCAAAAGCCGCTTCCTATCCCACCGCTCTGCTTTCCTTTTAGCCATAAATCCAGTATACTATACCCATCTTACTCAGGTTTGCAATCCCGCATAACGGGATGAAAAAGCTGATTAGATGGGTCTATACTCGAACACGAAGGCATACAAAGTGCATGCCTGAGTTTTCAAGTATACCAATGTTCGTTTACATAGCGCGGGGTAGTGTAGAGTAGCACAGAAGGCTCAATTTGGGCTCACCATAAAGTAATTTATGGAATAGACAATTCGACTATATCGGTGGAATCCTGAGTTTACCGAAGGACAATACCGAGGCAACCTGGCTTTGCCAGAGAGTCCGTAGAGACTATACGTCGAACCCCGCCTTCATTTGAAATAAAATGATTGGCGGGGATGATATAGTCCGACACTCTCAGCAATGGGAGAATAACAGAATGCATAATCTTCTAGACCAGGCGCGCCTCCTGGCCCCGCAACTCGGGTCATTAAAGAAAAAAGCTCCTCAATGAGGAGCTTTTTTCTTCCGACCCGATCGGGCTGGTGGGGCTAATCCCGATATTGTACATTGAACATAAAATCGGGATAATAGCCCCAATGTACTCCGTCTACATCCTCCTTTGTATTGACCAAAGTCTCTATACCGGCATCTCCAATGACCCCGAGAAACGGCTTATCGATCACAAAAACGGCAAAGGAGCCGCTTATACGAGAAGCCATACGCCCGTCAAAATTGTGTATCTTGAAAAGTGTGGTACAAAATCAGCAGCCCTCAAGCGCGAAGCACAAATCAAACGCTGGACGAGGGAGGAAAAAATAAAAACCCTGAACTTATCCTTTTAAGTACCGTATCTTACAAAAGTCTCATTGATCGGTGAGTGGTATACTTTCTCTATGTCCCAACAAAGATATGCTTTGTGGTATGAGCCAACAGGTGAATCCTACGTTGAACTCAGTGCAATTATTAAAAAACTGGCTACAGCGTATCGCTCTCCTATTTTTGAACCGCACATTACTCTTCTCCCTGGCGGCACCGAGGCAAATCTTGCAACGGTAACACAAAAACTGGAAGATATTATCTCGGACACTCCCCCGTTTGAAACTCACCTTACTTCATATAGCTACCTCGAAGAATATTTCAAATGTATTTTTATACAAGTAGAAAAAACTCCCTCTGTCATGAATTTTGCTCATGCTATTCAACGAGAAATACATGGTCAGCAAGCAAACGACTTTATTCCGCATCTCAGTATATTCTATGGTCAATTGCCAATTGCAGAAAAAAAGGAAATTATTAAAAATTTGGGAGATTTGGTCAACAAACATTTTATCATCAAAACGGTTCATGTCATTTCATATGAACTCGGCAAACCTCCGGAATCTTGGAAAAAAGTCGCCTCGATTATCTTTAGCAAAACTGCCGTATGAACTACAAATTCTTTGTCTTCTGCCCTGATGATGAAGGAGTCATAACAAAAATTATAAATGTCGCATCAAAAAATGGTGCCGGAAATTATGGAAATTATTCTCAGGTCGCTCACATTACTCACGGCGAGGGAAACTGGAAGGCGGAACAAGGAGCAAAGCCGTTTGAAGGAGTAGTCGGAAAAATCACGAGATCCTCTACTGCTCGGATAGAAATGATGTGTCCGGCGGAAAAAGCAAAATCTATCGTAAAAGCCATCAAATCTGTCCATCCATGGGAGCGAGTAGACATCGAATTTATCAAAATTGAACAATTGTAATATCCGCTCACGCAAAATTTATACTCTTTTCATCACACGGTATAATACAAACATGACAGCACCTTTTGCGACTTGTCAATATCGTTATTGTCCCTCATGCCAAAACAAACTGGAAAAGAAACTCCTCGACGAGAGACAAAGACTCGTATGCAGCCCTTGTGGCTTTATTTTTTGGAACAATCCAAAGCCAAGCGTCAGCGCGATTCTTGCTAATGAAAACAAAATATTACTCCTGAAACGCTCTCATGCACCATTTAAAAACTATTGGGTCTTGCCCGGCGGATACATTGAGTACGACGAGGACCCGAAGAGTTCGATTATTCGCGAAGTAAAAGAAGAAACAGGCTTTGACATAATCATTAATACTATCATTGCCGCATATCTTATTGACACCGATCCCAAGGGCAATAGTATTGATATCGTATACGCGGGAAACATAACGGGTGGCAACCTTTCATTGCGTGAGCATGGCGACGGTAAATTTTTTGCTGTCGACTGTCTTCCCGACCCCATCGCCTACAAACACAAAGAAGTTATCATTTATTGGAACACAAAAAATGATTAAAATTCATGTTATCTTGTTTTAAAACATGATAACAAGAAAAACATTACTTGCTTTCTTCAGCATCTCCACGCTACACTGGATTACAGATTTAAACATGAAAAAATTTTCAATAAACCAAAATCTCCTCATCGCCGGTAGCATCACCACACTCCTGCTCATCAGTTTCTCAATCGGATACATCAGATATACTTCCGGCTCGGTTCTTGGTGTTTCGACATCATCCACAAAACGCGAGTCGCATGTTTTTCTAGGACTAGGCAGTACGGCGAGCGGTGACTGGGCGGATATCCCCGGCGCACAAGCGTACATCGATAGTGCCAAATATGGCAAAATCTTATCAGTGGTTTTTGATGCGACCCTTCGCATCCCCACCGGAAATGAAAAAGTCTGGGTCAGACTCTTTAATTCGACTGCGAAACATCCGGTATGGAATTCAGAAATGTCTACAGAAGGTATCGGCCCCGCCATCCTTTCGGCAAGTAAAATCAGCCTTGATGCGGGAAATAATCTCTACCAGGTACAGATGAAAAATCAATTAAACTTTCCGTCGTTCCTCGACAGTTCGCGCATCCGTATTACAGGGGAATAATAAAGTTCACCTCCACCCCCTCAGGTATTATATCGGGGTTTATATAATCCTACACGTAACGCATTGAATATCGGGAAAAAATCTGTGACAAAATTAAACGTTGCAGCACCGTCCGGATGAAGCATCCCTGTCAGCACCAAGGATAATCCCAGTGCATTGGTGATACCCCAGAGCATAAAATTCTGCTGTACGATACGCGTGGTTGTTTTTGCTATACGTATCGCTTCCGGAATTCTCTCCAATTTATCATTCATGAGTGCTATGTCAGATGCTTCTATTGCTGCATCCGACCCTATAGCTCCCATAGCAAAACTTACATCCGCCAAAGCAAGTGCTGCTGCATCATTGACGCCATCACCAACCATGGCAAGTACGCCGCTGGTTTGCCGTTTTATTTCTTTGGTATATACTAATTTTTGTTCTGGCGTCACGTTATACCTGTAATCTTCAATTCCAACGAGTCGTGCGACATGCGAGGCTACTTTTTCATTATCACCGGTTATCATTGTCCAGGATTGTACTCCGAGTTTTTTAGTTGCTGCTATGACCGATCTGGCAAATGGCTTCACTTCATCCTCAAAGACAGCTAAAGCAGACAGGTGTCGACCCATGGAAAGAGCGCTCAGGCTATACCCATCATGTTTATATGTATTGATAATCGATTGCTCATTTTTTTTGATACCTATGCCGGAGCGGGATAAAAACTCGACTTTCCCGATATGAAATATGCGTTTCCCTTTGCTGACAGTCAATCCGTCGCCTGGATATTCCTTCCATTCGTCTGGGGCTACTATTTTCCCTCCGTTTTCCTTGACGTATTTTATTATCGCGGCATCGACCGGATGTGATGAGTTTATCGCAGCAATTCCTAAATATTCCAAAATTTGTTTCTCTTTGTGATTGCCAAAAATCCTGACTTCCAAAATTTTGGGATTCCCGCTCGTGAGAGTTCCGGTTTTATCAGTAATAACTGCCTTTATATGAGAGAGTTTTTCTATGACGTCAGACCCTTTTATGATAATCCCCCGCTTTGCTCCTCGTGCGATTGCGACAGTAAAACTTAACGGCACTGCAACGGCGATATCATCTGCACACACAACCAGAAGTATTGACAACACGAGTGATGCGTTACGGGTGAGGACAAAGAGAAAAAACGACCCAACGAGCATGATGATGATATACCACTGGGTGAATACATCCACAGTTCTTTCAGTGTGGGCTTTTTTTCGACTGGCTTCTTCAATTAAATTGATAATACGCGCTAATGTGCTGTCTTTTCCGATTTTATCCGCCCGCACGACGAGTGAACCGGATTCATTATATGTAGAAGAATAGACCGTACTGCCGGTTTTTTTTGATATTAGCTCACTTTCTCCAGTAAGTGTTGATTCATTGATGCTTGCGGCTCCGGATAAAACAATACCGTCCACAGGAATCCGCTCCCCTGCTTCTATGATAACCTGGTCTCCGACGTTCACTTTTTCAATAGGTACTTCGGAAACTTCATTGTTCCGTTGTATTTTCACTTTTTCTGGCCGGTATTTTAATAGATGGCTTATGATGCTCTTGGTTCGTGTTTCAGTGCATATATCGAAAATCCGGGCAAATGAAAGCATGAGATTTATAAATGCAGCTGAATGCCACTCACCGGAAATAAAGGAAAAAATAAGCGCGATGCTTGCAAGTAAATCTATGGTTAATTTGCGTTTTATCAATGCTTTTACTGCACTTATAGCTACCGGAATGATTCCGATCATGGAAAGTACGGTAAAAACGTAGGACGGGACAAGAGAAACATGAAATAAATCTACGATGAGGACTAGAATGACTATTCCAGCATAACCAATATTAAGCGTTAGATTGGATGACAAATCCCACATATATGTATACTAACATGGAAATTTGGTGAAAAAAATTCTTGAAGTCACTGCTATTTTTTATCCTCTTTTTCCAAAAGTTTGAGAAGCGTGTTGCCGGTATTGTACCCGGGGCGGATGCGTTCTAAATAATATCGATCCTGTTCATGGTGCCACGTTCCGGGGAGCACTGTCACTGCAGTCCTATACTGTGCTTCCTTTACATATCCTGCAACTGAAGCGGTAAACGCACCGTAGGGATACGCAAAATTAAAAACCGTATGCCCTACTAATTCTTCTAGATCAATCTTGCTTTGAAATATCTCCTTTCGTGCAACACTCAGTGGAACAAGTTTTAAATTTACATGGCTTGTCGTATGCGACGCGACTTCTACGAGTCCTGATTTGTCAATTTCTTGCACCTGTTCACGAGTCATGTAATTCTTCTTCCCGAGCACCTCAGAAATCACGTAATTTACAGCCTTTATATTGTATTTTTTGAGAATCGGAAACACATCGGTATAAAAATCTCCATACCCATCATCAAATGTCAAAACGACGGGCTTTTGAGGAAGCGTCACTTTCCCGTCCAGCGCATCTGCCACATCATTCATAAATATCGCACTGTACGATGCTTCGACTAATGTTTTTATCTGTTCTTCAAAAATATTCCGCGGTATGTTTAACCCTATCCGTATCCTATCTCCTTTGTCTTTGACATACTCTACATAGTGATACATGAGGATAGGAATATGGATTGGTGCATCTGTCGGAGTCGGACGAATGATATCTTTCGGAAAACGAAATGAATCTTTAGGATAGTAATGTTTTTTCGAATATAATGGATATAAAAGACGGAGGAGAGTTGCAAAAAATAGTCCGATACAAAGGATTATTGTCACAACTTTTCCATACAACACGTATTTCTTGACCATCATTGACATAGCGCCATTATACGGCAAACCCGCAAAACGGCAATTGCCTTCTGGTCTACTCTTTCGTAAAATGGGTGCACGCCCAAACGCGACACATTGTCAGGGTAGCTCAGTGGCAGAGCAGCAGTATCATAAACTGCGGGTCGTGGGTCCGATCCCCACCCTTGACACTAAAAAAATAGCTCCCACCAAAGCCTGAAATTTGACTTCGTTTCCTGAACCGCTTCAGGCACAGGAGCTGCAATCCCAGGCTCGGTTGCACTGGGAGAAAGCAGTACCACACTCTCGCCTTCACGCCCAAGCCCCAGCTTCTCCCGAGCCTCACGCTCAACAAAATACTCTGACTCCACAAGCGCGCTTTGCTTTACTAGTTCCTCGTTCTTCTTCTGTACCTCTTGCTGGACAGCTTTTCGCTCTTCTACGATTTTTCTCTTCGCAATAGTCACAACTATTGACCGCGTTAGGCTTACTATAGCCACAAATGAAAGCACGAGCCCAGCGCCATAAAGCCACACCTCAAGTGGCCGCATAATTCTCCTATTATCATCACTTTTTATACGCATCTGATACATAGTTTCCAAGCCTCAAATTAGCCTCAGATGATCACTCCTTGTAATATACCAGTATATGTGATATTATAGGGCATTGCTATTTCAAAATACCCTACCTCTTTGAAATTCAAAACTGCCGATTACTATTGTAGACTATGACATCAACATTGGATATAAAATCAGCACATGCGCAGTTCCTTGACCACCTCAATTCCCGTCGTCGTGCCCAGGCCACGATTGTCGCCTATGGAAAAGATATAGAACAGCTCGTTTCATTTCTTTCCTCTCTTGGAAAAAAATCCGTTTCAGAAATCTCAAA
>JACREM010000080.1 GCA_016218215.1 Candidatus Gottesmanbacteria bacterium
GCCAAACCGTAGATTTCCAGATCGGTGACATCTTTAATCATTTCATAGAATGATAACTGATTAACCGACAACAGACAAACTTAAATCCGAAAACAGAAAACTGAGGACCGATAACAGTCAACTTCCCTCGGTATTACCCTAACACATGACAGGTTAAGCATGCAATAGGAATTCACCGATATAGTCGATTTTGTTATCGTATCAATTTGCATTAATACGCCGCCTAAATTGACGGTCTGAACCCAGCTCACGTAACGCTTTAATGGGCGAACAGTCCAACCCTTGGCAGCTTCTTCACCGCCAGGATGCGTTGAGCCGACATCGAGGTGCCAAACCGCGCCGGCGCTATGGACGCTCGGGCGCGATCAGCCTGTTCACGATTATTATCGTTTCCGAAATTTTCATTTCGGCGCTGACTATATCTTCACCCTGAGATTATAAAAAATAATCGAAGGGGTACGGCGTTTGATTCGCCAGCCGGCGAATCTCTGTACTTTCTTACAATATTAAAATATTAAAGATTTCCTTCAGTCGATACGGGGTTAATCAATTTATATGACATAGACGCAATAATGTATTTTCTAATCAATTGCATTAACTTGTTAGTCTCCGCTACTGAAAATATCAATACTTTATTGCCGTTTTTTTTCAACTTCAATTTCGCTTCTAGGGCAAAATTATCTTTTAATGCAGTTAATAGGATTACGGCTTCATCAGGCGAAATTTTTGGCAGATAAATATATGCCATCTTATCGCGATGATAAAGATAACCGTCATCCATAAACCACACCGCCAAACTTACCGCCTCGGTAAGAAATGACGAAATATTATTCGGAATAGTTTTTTTTCCTTGCCGATAAAACAATCGTTGAAATTCTCCTATTTGAGGAGAAGAATTTGATTGCCATCGCAAGTAACGATACTCTTTGCCATAAACCGGATTAAAACGCTTAAGTTCTGAAGATTTGCCTTGAAACAATTTAGAAAATTGTTTGGCTTTCCATTCCAGATACTCGCGCTGTTTTACGCTATGCTCTAACCTAATTCGAGCATTTTTCTTGCCGGTTTTCTGTAAATAGGCATCGCCCAACACCATTCCGACTAATATGGCTTTTTGTCTTTTAGTCATACATTAATTAACTTCCCACGGTATTACCCAGTATACGCCTCGTAAAAGGAAGACTAAAACCTTTTCGTATATAGGGCTTCACCGTTATTAGCCGTTTTCTCTGCCCCGATGTTGCCATCGGGACGGGACACAGAAATTGTATCCCCGGGGTAGCTTTTATCCGTTAAGTCCGGTGTCTCCCACGAAACACACGAAGATCACTATGACCGACTTTCGTCGCTGCTCGGCTTGTTGGCCTCACAGTCAGGCACTCATTTGCCATTACACGTCCAGCCCGGTTTCCAATCGGGCCAAGAGTACCTTTGTGCGCTTGCGTTACTTTTTAGCAAGCAACCTCCCCAGTTAAACTACCCGCCACACACGGTCCTTGAAGCCGATCCAGACTTCGTAAGTAATTTGTCAAATTTTAAGTGAGAGGTGTTTCATCGTTGCCTTGCGGCTCCCTCCTACCCTAAACAACTCAAAATATGACAAAAGTGTGAAGCTATAGTGAAGCTCCCGGGGTCTTTTTGTCCTGCAGTCAGTAGGCCGCATCTTCACAGCCATTTCAATTTCGCCGAGTCCTCTCTCAAGACAGTTACGGAATGGTTACACCTTTCGTGCACGTCACTAATTAAGTGACTAGGAACTTCGCTTGTATTCTTCCCTCGCCAATGGCGGGTTTGAGAAAATTTTTCCTAAATTCTTTTCTCCTGCGTGTCGCCACGCAGACGCCACTATTTCTTGTACGTTCATGTTAACTGAACGTACCTTGACGTATAGTGTGTGAGGATTCTAAAAGAAGTCTAATTAAGAATTAGACGATAGATGGTAGAAAATGGAAAATGGTGGTTGAAGATAGAAAATAGAAAATAGATTGCTTTTGGCTTTCTACTTTCCATCTTCTACTTTCTACTACTACCTTCTATCCTCTATCATCTACCGTCGCTTTCTATCGCTTCTCTTAGCCTTTCCTGCTGATTATCTCTATCCATTGGATTTTTACCATTGTCATTCCGTGCTTGACACGGAATCTATATAAATATTTGTTATAGATTCCCGCCTGTGCGGGAATGACAGAAAGTGGTACCAATAGCGTATCAAGATCTTCCAGCATTTAGTCAAGTTTTACTAAGGCGGCGCGGATTCCACCTTAGAACAATTATAGTTATTGCTGCCGTTCATCGGGGCTTCACTTCCTCGCCCGCAGGAAGAAAATACCGAATGACGAATACCGAATACTGAATGAAAAACAAACAAAAATATTGCTTGCCCATTCAGTATTCATAATTCAGTATTCAGTATTTCCGTCCTACGGACAAGGTCATTTAACCTTCCGACACTGGGCAGGCCTCAGCCTGTATACCTCCTCTTTGTGAGTTTGCACAGACCTGTGTTTTTGTTAAACAGTCCTTCCGTATTCTTTGTGTGTCGCCCCGACTTGCGTCGGGACAGGGCATCTCCCTAAGTTACGCCCAGTTGTTTTGCCTAATTCCTCAAGAGAGGTTCTCTCGTAAGCCTTGGTATTCTCTACCAGTCCACCTGTGTCGGTTTACGGTACGGGTACCGTTTGAACTCATTGCGACGCTTTTCCCGGCGCCGGAAATCACCCAAATCCCGTCCTCCGGACGGGAGAATCCGGTTATCGGTTCTCGGTTGTCAGTTATCGGTTTCAGGTTAGCCAGTTTTCAGTTTGCCAGTCTTATAAGACCGATAAACCGAAAACCGATAAACTTGAAACTGAAAACCGAAAACAGAAAACTGATAACTGAATTTCCCTGTCCGAAGGACAGTTTCCATCACCACTCACCCTAAGTTTGACGGATTTTCCGGTTCAAACGAGATTCGTGGATTAGACGTATAGTCTCTATAACGCTTAGGTTATCCCAACGCGTACCGCCCCAATTAATAACGCTCAAACGGCAGGATCGGAATATCAACCGATTGGACATCGACTACGCCTTTTAGGCCTCGCCTTAGTTCCCGCCTTACCCCCCGCTGACGAACGTTGCGGGGGAAACCTTGGACATTCGGCCGTCCGAATTCTCATCGGACTCTCGCTACTCATACCGGCATTCTCACTACCGTATCCTCCAATCAACCTTACAGTTAATCTTCAAAGAATACGGAACGCTCCCCTACCGATCCTGCGCTCCGCGCAGGAATACCGAATGACGAATACCGAATACTGAATGAAAAACAAACAAAAATATTGCTTGCCCATTCAGTATTCATAATTCAGTATTCAGTATTCAGTATTTCTGTGCGAAGCACAAGATCCTGCAGCTTCGGTGAACTATTTAGCCTCGATACATTTTCGACGCCACGCCACTCGTCCAGTGCGCTGTTACGCGATCTTTTAGGGATGGCTGCTTCTGAGCCGACCCCCTGGGTGTTTGGGCGACATGACTTCCTTTCCCACTTAATAGTTACTTAGAGACCTTAGCCGACAGTCTGGGCTGTTTCCCTTTTGTAACACGAGCTTAGCCCCGCATTACTGAGTCCCTTGATGTTCATTCCAGTATTCAGAGTTTGGTTGAACGACGGGCCTTGCGACCTATCACTCATCCAGTAGCTTTACCCCTGGAATTTAAATACAAGAGCCTATACCAAAATATATTTCGGGGAGAACCAGCTATCTCCGGACTCGTTTAGCATATAACTCCTATCCACAAGTCATCCGAGCATTTTTCAACATACAACGGTTCGGGCCTTCTCCCGATTTTAATCGGGATTCACCCTGCTCATGGATAGCTCGTCCGGTTTCGGGTCTGGTGTGCGCTACTGATTCGCCCTATTCAGACTCGCTTTCGCTCCGCCTCGCGCCTCGTAAAAGGCTTCGGCTTGCAGCGCAGACCAACTCGCCGGTTAATTCTTCAATAGGCACGCGATCACTCGCCCGCGGGGCGAGAAAGCTCAAAGTGCAAAAATCAAAACGCAAAACTATAGCTCAAAATTAAAAACTGTTCAAAAAATATTTCTGAAAGTTTTAAGTTTTAAACTAGGCTTTGAGATTTGAGATTTGAGTTTTGAGTTTCCTTGTCCCACGGACAAGCTCTCACTGTTTGTTAGCAAACGGTTTCAGGAACTTTTCACGGGGTCTCTCACCCTTCTTTTTCACCTTTCCCTCACGGTACTGGTACGCTATCGGTAAAAACAGGTATTTAGCCTTGCCTCGTGGTCGAGGCTGATTCAATCAAGAGTTTGCCGTCTCTCGACTTACTCGGGAAATTCCTACAGAATTTTATGGATTTCGCGTACGCGGCTTTCACGCTCTTTGGCTGCCTATTCCACGGCATTCTGCTATCCAAAAATCCTTAAAAAGGACTCCCACAACCCCAGCGCGCAGCGCGGGAAAATCCGGTTGTCGGTTCTCGGTTGTCAGTTATCGGTTTCAGGTTAGCCAGTTTTCAGTTTGCCAGTCTTAATAAGACC
>JACREM010000082.1 GCA_016218215.1 Candidatus Gottesmanbacteria bacterium
CTTCCATCCAGAAAAAATAGAAAAAATTATTACAGCGCCCACGGCCACATCATAGAGCCCTATCGCTATCCCATCTCCTAAAGTTACCCTGAGTAAATTCCCCCCCAGAAATCCTAAAATAAAAAGTATAGTTATAAACATATTCATACCTCGTTGGTCCGCCAGTCGGCGGATTGTGAATTGGTCATTGGTTATTGGTTATTGATATGCGTTTATATACCTCCACACTTTCTTTTCCTCCGGGTTTGTCAAAAGACCGTACGAGAGTAAACATATCACCAAAATCCCCTTTTTGACCTTTCCTGGTCAATAGATAAAACGGCTTTCCCTCATATTGCTTTAAAATCAATTCAGACATTTTAAGTCTCTTGTCCAAATACCATGTCGTGAGCTTGGCATAAGGGGGATTGAGATACACGAGTGCCGCATCTTCAGGATTTCCGCTATCCCAGCGGACAGCAACAAATGCGCGTCGGTCTCCTGCGTCATTTTTTATATACTCTATCGCTTCTCTCACGCCGTACCCCGAAGCCCATCCTGTCACATACTGATCAGTGTCGCTTGCAAAAGCATACGTCTGAGGAAGGTGCAAAAAATACGAAGAAGGAAAAATCACAAGCCAAAGAGAAAAAGCGCCGCTTACCAATGCGCTTATAATCACTGGCATACGGCGAGAGTGAAACAAAAATACAAGACTCATGACAATCGGACCAATCATGAAGTATAAATATCTGCCCTGAGCATACCGAGCCAGAAAAGATATCAAGCAAAGGAGCGTCACAGTAGAAATAAGGATCAAACGGATAAACATGTCAGTATTTTTTATATCACTCTTTCTCATAGTGACAAATCCAATCACTAAAGGAGAAAGATACCCAATGACAACGAGGAGAATATTTACTATATTTGTGCGCCAGGCTTGCCATGGAACAGACAAAAGCTCTCCCAGGGTAAATGTGTACTCCGAGGGCATGGATAAAGTTCTTGCAAATTCAGGCCGCATCACAAGAGGAAGCACAACAAAAAAAGCGCCCCCAAGAATTATTCCAAAAAATGTTAGAGCATATTTCAAGGAAAAGTGTTCTGATTTTATGGTGAGTAAAAAATATACTATGAATAAAACCGAAAAAAGAAGCGACGTAGATTTTATCCAAAGAGAAATACCGAAAACAATACTACAAAGTATAAGTACTCGAACATCTTTTTTATTCATATATAAGTATAGAAGCGTCAGTATCAACATAAAACACAGAGAAATCATCGTCTCTACCAGCGCAAGGCTGTCATAAAATACTGAAAAAGGAGAAACTGCATACAAAATTACCCCAACAATTGCACTTTCCTTATTGATACTTTTATTTAATAGATAATATAAAAGAGTAAAAACGCCTAATCCACACAAAATAGAGACAAAACGGGCAGCGATGAGTGGGTCATACATCAAAAGAGAAAACAATCCATATAAAACATACGGTAAAGGCTGTTTTCCGCTCATGACAAGCGAATACCAAATATATCCACCTCGTACAGTAACCTGTCCATATCGCACATACGTCGATTCGTCGTTAAATATTGGATACCGAAGTATAAAAACCAAACGAGGCAGAAGATACAAAGGAAGCAGCCACAACAGTGAAATTTTCGCCGTTAATTTGTTGAATGTGCCCATAAGAGCCAGAGCTTAGACCGGGTAAGAAACGAATGAAAACTCATCATGATCGCAAGTATCGCGCCTTGGGTACCATCTAAAAATCCCAATCGAAAAACGTAATTTTGTATAAACTTTCCCAATGGATAACAGATTATTTCAAATACATTTGTTTTCCGGCCCTCGGTATAAAGCTGTTTTGCGTTAAGCGTGGTGTATCTGTTGATAGACGTTATAAATTCGCTCGCGGTCGTGTGTGGGGTATGCAAAAGAGGTGAGTGCAATTCACCTGTTTCTCCCGTACTATTCCACACTTCATGCACGCTTCGCACCCACTCTCCTCTTCCGCGCCGCCCGAGGCGAAGCAGTCTCACGCTGGCAGTTTCACCGTGTTCAAGCGTTTTTCCAAAGAGAACATCTTTTCGTTTCAGATAAAATCCATCGCAGTCTGTCCTTTTTGTCATTTGGAGAATCTCTTCTCGAAGAGTCGCATCTACTCTCTCGTCAGAGTCTACAAAAAACACCCAGTCCCCTTTGGCTTGTTTTAGACCAAAGTTTCTCTGTGATGCAAAATCATCACCTAGGATTCGACTAAAAACTCTTGCTTTTTTAATTTTTGCTTTTTGAACCGTTTTGTCTGTGGACTGATCATCTACTATGATTACTTCGCCCGCAAATGATAGGTCATCCAGGAGCGTATCAATGGTATTTTCACTATTTTTAGTCAGAACCACTGCAGAAATCATGATCTCATTGTATCATGTGAGTAATATGCTTAAACAAATTACAGCCAATCACTGGTTATTAATTATTGCAGCAATCTATCTCACGCTCTATGCCGCTCATGCGGTCTTACTTCAAAAAACCGTATATGGTGACGGCATATATTATTTCTCATGGATGCGCTCCATCGTAGTAGATCACGATATCAATTTTACCGATGAATTTGCTCATTTTAAAGTCACTCAACCATACATCAAAGTGAACGTACCAGGAAACAAATATGCCATCGGCTTTCCCCTCCTTCTTTCTCCATGGTTTACTCTGACTCATCTGCTCGTACGAGGAGATGGGTACGGACTTATATATCAGTTTGTCACAGGAATTGTTTCTGTATTGTATGTCATCATAGGCATAATTCTTATGCATAAAACCCTCACGCTTTATTTCCCTAAGCTTTCGTCTATTCTCTCAGTCTTATCTCTAACACTTACCACAAATCTTTTGTTTTATGGATCTATTGACCCAATAAATTCACACAGTATTTCATTTTTTCTTTCTGCTCTACTTATCTCTCTCCTTCTTTCATCTAAAAAAACATCTCTCTTCTCTGGGCTCACCGTTGGACTTCTAGCCTCCACACGTACTCAGGACGCACTCTTTATTCTTCTCCTTATCCCATTTCTTACTAAGAAATCATTCTTTCGCACGTCTCTTGGATTTTTCCTTGGGTTTCTTCCACAAATTATTGCTTGGCTTGCACTCTACGGCTCAGTTACAAGTCCATATCTTTCAAATGGTGAGGGATTTTCGCTCACGCTTTCCCATCTACCTCTGGTACTTTTCTCGACCAATAACGGCCTATTTCTTTGGACACCACTTGCACTTTTCGGATGTATCGGCCTTTGTTTTTCTTCTAAATTTCCAAAAAAGTTTCTATGGAGCGCTTTTGCAGTTTTTTGCCTTGAAGCCATACTTATCGGTAGCTGGAGTACCTGGTGGCAGGGAGCATCATTTAGCGGACGGATGTTTGTCAGTACCATGCCAATTTTAACAATTGGTATGGCATCTTTATATGACAAACTTCAAACAAAAATGATACGCATGCAATCGTTTCTCTATATGATTCCCCTGGGATTCGGACTCATAAACTCACTTCTTATTGTGTACCGTTTGCTACTTAACTAGATAAAATTTTTTCGTACAAACCAGCAATTTTATCTGAGATAACACGTGCATCATGTATTGCAAGTGCTCGCTTTCGCGCTTTTTCCCCATATATACTTCTTAATACCTTTGAGTCTACAAATTTTCGTACTCCCTCAAATAGGCCTCTTGTATTACCAGGCTTTACCAATATCGCTGCATCCCCGACGTTCTCCGGAATTCCACCTGTATTGGTCGTTACTATTGGTAGCCCCATAGCCTGTGCCTCAAGTAAGACTGTACAGTACTGCTCGTCCCAACTTTTAGTCGGCTTACTTGGTGCTATCACTATATCCGCTTCTCTATATATGCCTTGCATGTCGTTATACTCTACCTGCGGCTTACGTTCAAGAAATCCTACTGGCAGCTCCCTGATTGTTTGATCGACTGCAAAACTCAGAGATCCATCTCCCACAATCTGAAATTTCACACAGTTTCTTACCTTGTTATCTGAAGCAAACAAACGAACAACGGCCAGCACATCATCAATCCCTTTTGTATATTCAAGTCTCCCTGAAAAAAGCACTACGAGCGGCATGTTGGATTGCATATTCCTCTGATGCGGCGAAAATCTCGATACATCTACTCCATGTCCTATCACGGTAATCTTTCTTTCATCCGCACCTTCGAGGATCAGTGCGTCTTTTGTTTTATGTGTAAGCGCAATGATGTGATCTAGCTCTTCGCGGCTTCGCTTTTTATACTCTTTTCTTCCCCAAATACCTTCATTATTATGTGGAATATTTTCAAGAACTGTCGCAATAACTTTTTTCACTTTTCCTTCCTTTTTAGCATCCAAAGCCTGCTGTGTGTACCGATAGTACGTCTCTGCGGTGTGAACGATATCAAATCCTGACAGTGCATTCTTTAGGCCGAACAGACAGTGTGCATCGACGAACAAGCGATTTAATATCGGTCTCGCGAAGCGAGATCCTGCTCCGCAGGACAGATCCATAGGGGAAAATAAAGTTTTCGTCGGAAATTTAAAATTACTTTGAAACGAAGTATGAGTCCCAAAAGCGGTTAAATCGTATCGACCAATCAAGGGCTCAAATGACTGCATCTCATATGCGTTTAAAAATGCACCCCGCACGATAGCAACTTTAGTCTTCTTCATACTCTTCTTCCTGCCACTGTATCTATGACACGCAACACATTTTTAACAAATCGCTTTACCGTAAACTTCTCACGTTGTGTTTGTATATGCTGTTGATACCCCACCCGTACTCCTTTTTTCTCAAATTGAAGGAGTGCTCGGACAAGTGATTCTTCATCTGTAGGGTCTATGCATATTCCTGCCTTGCCTATCACCTCAGGAAGTGACCCTGCAGTAGATCCTATCACAGGAGTTCCTGCACGAAACGACTCCACGACCGGAAATCCAAATCCTTCCACGAGCGATGGTATTACCGTAGCCGTAGCATCTTTATAGAGACGCTGAAGCGTTACATCATCTACAAATCCTTTTATAAAAACTCTCCCTTCGAGTTTTTCTTTTTGTCTTATTCCTAGTATATCTTCACTCATCCATTTGTCGCTCCCGACCAAAATCAGATCTTCTTTTAGCCCCATATTCACCGCTTTTGAAAAGGCATGTAAGAGAAACGGGATATTTTTCCCCGGCTTAAACGCGCCGACAAAAAGAAAATACGGCCGTTTCTGACTCTTTGACCGAATTGTTTTATTCTCAGACAGCCCAATGCCGGGATAACACACGGCAATCCGACTCTGATCTAAATGAAAATAATTTACTATCTGATTTTTGACATGCTCAGAAATCGTAATAATTCTTTCTGAACGAGAAATCACGGTTTTTGTAATAGATACAAGTTGATTTGCACTATCAGGATAAAACTCAGGATGTTCCAAAAATCCGAGGTCATAAATCCATCCTACGGCTCGTCTCGCTCCCAGCGGAACATATTGTCCTGTACCCAAAAATACGTCGCAGGGATGAAGCGAAAGTGAAAGAGTCATCTGGACTTTAGAATATAAAAATCTGGGGAGTACCCGTATCTCAACGTTCCCTGGATGCAAAGACGTGATATCTGGATCTAGATTATCAAACACAAACAATCGAATAGTGTCGTGTGGACGCGCTCTTGCAAGTCCGATCACAAGAGACCGAAGGAGAGTGAAAACACCAACGCGAAGCCTCTCGTCTTTTACACACAAAGCACCTGCATCTACACCAATAATCATGTTGTATCTCCCATTTTGCCAGTCTTTCCCAAGAGAAAATCCGCAATCCCCCGTATGGCATACCTATTTTTCTCGCCAGAATAACGATATAAACGTAACGGAATTCTAAAAAATTCTCGCATTTTCACATGAAATGGTGCAAAATTCATCACAAATCGTAGATGATTGCGGCTCAGATAATATTCTTTCATCGCATCCAAACTTCCGACTTTTTCATCATGTTTAAATCCGGGAACCGAAAGCTTCTCCACTAAAAACCCTAGCATACGTGCTCGCATACAGATATCCGCATCTTCATAATACATAAAATACGATTCATTAAACCCTTTTGTCGCTTCAAATACATCTCGTGATATCACCATGCAGGATCCGGAAACATACGACACATCCTGATGATGAAACGTAAGATCCGTAGAATAATGAAGCGGATCTATCCACCCCATCACTGGGCCTGAAATTGTTGAATCCTGCGTTCTACATGTCTCATGCAAAGCTTGAACCGATCGCAAACTAAACGAGGCGTCCTGGTTTATAACAATCACGTTATTTGCTCCGTGTTCAAACGCATACGATAATCCTCTGTTTGCACCGGCACCATAACCCAAGTTCTGTGAGCTTGGAAGCATGACACAATTCTTTGATTTTTTCAGTCCGAAATAAGGATTCCCATCAGAATTATCTGCTATTACTACTCGGTCATCACGAAATAGAAAAACAATATCCTGCAGTAACTTAATATCCGGTTTATATATTACACAGACGATCCAAAGATTATTTTTTGACATACAGCGTTCCTTTCAATGGCAGGTATCCTCCCACTGAATATTCTTTCTCAACATACCCGAGTAACTCCTCGGGACGAACTCCGGAGAAAAATATCTGATCAGGATGATACGGAACGACAAACACGTACCGAACATTTTGCGATTTCAAGGATGCAATAAGCTTTGCTTGCAATCCCGGGGTACTCGCGGGGGCAGGAAAAAGTTGTGCCCATGGAAGCACATACGGTCGCTTGTTGAGTAAAAAATAAAGATAATCGTAATCCCCAAATATTGCAAATGGTTCACCTTTTGTATGTACGTCTATAAATCGCGCTAACTCATACTCTTTTAGTGTAAAAAATTGTGGAAGAGAAATCGATCTATGAAGATACTTGGGAGTTAAAAGAACAAATAATCCCAATAGCATGCTCACCGCAGAGAGCACCACCAACCCATATCGTTTCTTAAACGAGTCATAACCACATAAAACGCCCAGACAAAGAAATGCAAACCCAGGGACAAGTCTATGAAATCCAAAACGGGGAAACGCGCCAACGATAGATACCAGGGTAAACAAAAGAAGTAAACGTACCCATCTGTATTTCTTCCATAGAAGGATAGTTACGAGGAGTGTCAAAAAAAACATCCATAGAAGTGGCGAGGCATAAAAAATATCCGCTCTCGACGGCCAGAGCGCATACTGATTTCCTGCTTTTCCAAACTGCAGCACCATACCAAACACCCAGTAAAAAAATTCTCGTCCTCTCTGTGTCAGCACAAAATATAAAAAAGTAATAAATGGAAACGTCAAAAATACACCAAAAGACGCGGCCATGTATCGTACGGTTCGAATAATCGTGTTTCGCCTGATAGTAAGCAGGAGCACCCCAAGTATCGCACCAAAAGACAAGACTCCCGTCTGCTTCACAAGAAACGAGAGAGAACTGAGCACGACCGCATGATACAGATACTTCGATTTCTTCGTATCTAGAAATCGGAACATACTATAAAAAGAAACAAGATACAGGGGAGTCATGATCGTTTCAAACCACACGGTGTTCCCTTCAAAAAACACCGTACAGAGGGTAAACAACAGCACCGCTGCTGCTCCCATGCTCCGCTTTCCTGTAATTTTTCGCGCGATGATATAAAGAATTGCATCAATCAGAAGAATAAATAAATATGCTATAAATCTGTAGCTTGAAAGCGTGTATCCAAATACCTCGAAAAGTGCGCCCATAGCAAGAATTGATCCCGGAGGGTAGCTTATAATCGTCTCCGTGTACATCTTCATCCCTTGCCGGAGGACAAACCATGGATACACGAGCATCTCCGGCCAATTGATAAACGGCGTGCCATATAAAACGACAAGATGAAAAGTCGCAAGGCATAAGAGTATGGCTATATCTTTCCCATAAAGAATTCCTGCATATATCCAATACTGAAGCGCTTCCATGTAGCCAAAGGCTAGAGCGAGGACAAATCCGAGGAATCCGTCTTTATATCCTTGATCTTTCACAAAGCGCGACCAGAACATGTGCGGACCGTAAAGAATAAGCTTTTTTAACAAATTGTCATTCCCACGAAAGTGGGAATCCAGACTTTTTTCTTTTTCTTTACTCATGATCGTCTTTGATGCGATCCAGGCATATTTTGTAAACTTTACAAATAACTGCCATGGATTTCTGTATGAGTGATGCAGAATTTTTCCCGTACATGAACCAATTTTGCCCTGAACATAAATTTCTTCATGAATCGGATTTTGACTGATTTTTCCATATTTTTTACAAAAAAGCCTCACTTTCCCATACGCTTCTCCGCCATAAAAAACAGGGGAACCAAAAACATGGTTCTGATAGGGGAGTCGGTACCCATGATAGGGAAGTTGCTTACTTTTTTTAAGCAACAGTATCTCTTTTGCTAGTTCTTTTGAAACCCGTTCATCGCTATCAAGGATGAACACCCAAGGAGAAGTCGATTTTCCAAGGAGTCTCCCCTTCCGTCTTCCGAGATGTGTATCGCAGTCATCATAGACCACGGCACCATAGTCTTTTGCAAGCTCCACTGTCCCGTCACAACTCCCCTCGTCTGAGATAAGAATCTCATCCGCTATCCCCCTCACGCTCTC
>JACREM010000081.1 GCA_016218215.1 Candidatus Gottesmanbacteria bacterium
GATCACACAGAGGACACCAGCGTTTTTTTCTTCATATTGATTGCTCCTTTCAACACTCCGAGTGATTGTAGATGAAGTTATGGGAGATCACAAAGGGAAAAACCTCCGTTTCTACCAACCTCTTAGATGAACACTACCCATATCATTATGAAGAAAACGGGCGAGAGCAAACGCAACGCCGTGCTTGACTCCCTCCGAGCGGGTTACTACGCCATTGGTAAATATACCAAACATACCGACTCCTTCTCCTATTTTTGTCGTTCCAAATAGCTCATCTACAGCTTCTTCTAGTGTTTTTCCTTGGTGAATTTTTTTGATTACGATATTCGGGAGGAGTAAGCCGCCGGATGATCCCACGCCAATCCGTCCTTGTTTATCAATAATTACAACGAGTGACCGTTCAAACCATCCATAACTATATTTATGTAGCCCTCCTTCGATCCCGACGCCATATTGTGCACCTTTGACCTTGTCTAGTGCATTTTTTGCTCTATTATATGCTCCCGTATACATCTCATCATCATCGGTCGGTTGATCTTTTACATCTGAAGACACACTCACTCCCACGACTTTTACGTTTTTGAAAAAATGGGAAAATACTGCCCGTACCGGATCTATTTTTGTTGCGTTTGTTGATCCGACTGCAATAATAAGTGGCTTATGAATCATGAAGAGAGTATATCAAAAAATGATGCAATTTTTTTAGTATTATTTTGAAATTTATACAAACGTGGTGGAACTGGCGAGGCAAGGATTGGCCAAAGTTACGATTTATGAGGATCGGAGGAAGTTAAAGTATCAGGACGAACTGCTCAAGGCACAAGATGAGACGAAAAAGAATAAACGTAGAATTTGGCCTGAAAATAAGCTACCGTAGCAGACATCGAAAGAGATTTTGTAATAGCATTGTTTTCATAAATGTAATATCACGCTGTTGTTCTCGAGCCGTTATACGAAAAAAACGGGGTCGTTTTCCAGACGGCGGCTCTTTTTTAGCAGATACTCTTCAAGGAGGCGAAATCGGTGGATGTCGTTATAGCTTCAATTTATGTAATATAACTCAAACCTTATATAAATACTTGACAATTTTATCAATTAGTGATATAATATCAATATCCAGTGATAAAACTGAAACTACCCATGAGTGAAACACGATTAGATAGATTTAAACGACTAGCTACACAGAGAACTAACGCTATTCTCGATAAACTTCGTCTTCTTGGCAATCTTTCCAACAAGTCAAGTTATGAATATACTGAGGAAGACTTAAAAAAGATTTTTTCTACCATCGAGATACAACTTCGAACAATAAAAACGAGATTTACTGGTAGTAAAAAAAGCGAATTTAAATTGGAATAATTTATATGAACGTTTCCGATACTTCTTTATCAGCTATAGAGATAGTTTTGTTTTGTTTGGATGCTGTATTAAGAAGAACAAAAAAGAAATGTACGTTTGGCGAATTAGTAAAAGAATGTTTCAGGACTCACCCTACTTTGTTTGCTCTTACAGATATTCCAAAATGGCCTGATACCCTCAAATTGGATAGACCTCTTAGAACACTTCGAGAAAAAGGTTACATAAGTGGTTCGCCGGTAACGTACTACACGATTACAAATTTTGGATATAAAGTTTTAAACGGTTTGCGAGAAAAGTCTTATACAGGGTCGACTGGTCTAAAAATAAAGGCGACAAGAAGCCCTGATTTATTACTTCTGCAACAGATCGAGAAAAGTGAGGATTTTATTAGATATAGCACCGCGAAAATGCAGTTTAATCCCAACAACATGCGTATTAGAGAGTTAATGAAGTTCACATTAGAAACGCCTAGCCGAACGGTAATTAATTATCTAAAACACCTTAAAAACTCCGCCGTAAAAAATAAATTACCGGAAATTGTAGATTATCTAGAATTGTATATAAGATTCTTATCTATAAATAAAACATGACACAGGTATTTCAACTAAGTGAGTCTGGTCTGCTACCAGTTAATCGCCAGCGCCTTATAAAACAACTGGCAGACAGTACAATAGTTAATCTCTCTTCGGGTAAATTCCCCGACGCTTTGCGTCGTATAATATATGCGTGAGTATCTACATACACAAAAGTCATAATGTCACCGTATTGGTGTATCATCTTGTCTTTCCCACAAAATATCGTCGCATCGTGATTGA
>JACREM010000083.1 GCA_016218215.1 Candidatus Gottesmanbacteria bacterium
ATCCATGAAGGCTTAAATTTGTTTGAGTTAAAACACCAAGTTGATGAGAAAATGAAAGCGCTGTATGATACCCAAAAGCGGTACGGGAAGTCTGTTTAATCTATTCCATTTATGGTAACAGTTTCTAATGATCTATAGCGAATATTGTCTTTTCCAAGTATCCGGATTTCCCAGAGAGGCGTTCCAGAAAGCTTTTTCGTATGAGGGAGAATTGCAGATAATCCGTACTCCTTAATATACTGAAATATTCGTAGTATTTTTGCTTGTTGTTTATCTTGGAGCGAATCAAGGAATTTTTCAATTGGAATTTCTCCTGAGGGAGAACGATAATAGTAGACTTGATTCCTGTTGAATACAGTCATAGCAGAGTTATTTTTTCTTTTTTCGTTTTATGGTATGCGAGGAGCCGTCGAGATGGTAGGCTTTTCCAAAAAGGTGTATCGGATGATAGTGGATGCGGCCCTCGGCGATGAAGATGCCTATAAATATAAGCGCTCCGCCGGTGAGGAAAAAGAGCGATACGGGTTCATGGAGGATGGCTACTCCAAGTAAAGCACCGACGACAGGATCGATGTACGTAAAAAGTGAGGCGTCCGACGCACGGATTTTTGACAGTCCCCAGTTAAAGAGGCTGTATGCGGCGGCGGTAGAGAGGAGTGATCCAAAGAAAATTCCGAGATACCCTCGCCAATCGAGGATGGTATAAAGTGTCGGTATTTTTATGTATTCATTGACTGCAAGAGGAAGAAATGTGAATGCTCCTATCACAAAACACCAGAAAGAAAGAACAAGAGGGTTGTATTTTTGGAATAGCGATCTCCCAGAGATCGTCCCGCCTACAGCTCCCAGAGTTGCCAGGACGAAAAATATGTTTCCCAAGACCGATCCATCGAGCCCCTTTGTCAGGATCGGCTCAAGGATGATGATAAGAATACCCAAAAATCCGAGGAGCATGCCGGTACATTTTTTAGCAACAAACCGTTCCCGCAGCAGAAGTATGGCTATGGCAAACGTCATGATGGGAGCACTCGAAGCGATGACAGCGGCATTTATAGATTTTGTAAGGTTTAGACCCAAAAAGAAAAAGAGAATGTTTACAGTAATCCCTGAGAGGGAATTAAAAAACAGAAGCACAAGGTCGGAAATCGATTTTAATTTAAACCATATCTGCCCCTTTAGTATCGGGATCATGACGAGAGACCCCAGGAAAAATCTCCAAAAGGCAAGCGTAAAAGGGGGAATGTTTTCAAGAGAGAGCTTAAATATAGCAGGAGCAGCTCCCCAGATTGTATTGGCAATGATAAGAGCAGTAATCGCTTTATGGGCAGGAGTCAGTTTCATTGCTTAATTATCCTTGGTTAATATTCGTATTACGTCATCAAGAGATAGCTCGAGCTGCTCCTTGGTCTGCATATTTTTTAGTTTCACTATATTTTTTGTTTTTTCCTCAGGCCCTTGAATAATAACGTACGGCACGCCTTTGTTGTCTGCGTATTTGAGTTGTTTATCAAGTTTGGCGTTCGGATCAGGATAGAGATCGGTATGTATCTTTGACTCACGCAGTATCTCTGCAATTTTTTGAGAATCTGCAAGCATATTCTCGTTAAAGACAGTCACGACCACCATGGTTTTTGTTTTGAGGTTGGGAAAGAGCCCGAGTTCGTCCATCGCGAGAATCGTTCGGTCAAATCCGACTGCAAAGCCTACCGCCGGCACGTTTCTATTGCTAAATTTTCCAACCAAACTGTCAAATCGTTCACATCCGGCCATAGATCCGCTCGTAAACGCAGGATCGACGATCTCCCAGATAGTACCGGTAGAGTAGTTAAAGGAGCGGGCGAGTGTTGGCTCAAAGCGGTAATTCTCTTTCATGCCGTACGAATCCAGGAATGAAAAAATGGTTCGGAGGGCCTCATTGGGCTTACTTTCTTTTACCGTTTTCAGTAATGTGACTGCGTCTGATTCTGAATACCCCTTTGTGACAAGTTCTTTTACTACTCCGTCATCGCCGATTTTGGCAAGTTTATCGATAGCAACGATCGCTTTATACGGTACGTCCTGATAGAGCGCGCGGTCGTTTATGATCGCGGTTGGGTTTTTAAATCCTAAGTTTTTAAAAATTTGTATCGTAAGCGCGACTGTTTCACCGTCAGACGCCCTGTGGTCTACGCCAAAGATGTCTGCATCACACTGGAGAAATTCGCGAAACCTTCCCTTTTGCGGTTTTTCGCTCCTCCAGACGGTCTGAATCTGGTAGCGTTTAAAGGGGAGTTTTATTTCGTTTGGATATTGGGCTATGACCCGGCACGTTGGCACGGTCTGATCGTAGCGAAGTGCTACCCAGCGTTTCCCCTGGTCCTGAAATTTGAAAAAAAGCTTCTCGTCCTCACCGACGTTTCCGGCAAATGTTTCGAGGTACTCGACAGCAGGCGTTTCAAGAGGCTCAAATCCAAATGATTCAAATGTATCGCGGATGATGTTTATGGCATACTGACGCTTTATGGCCTCTAGCGGCAGAAAATCCCGAAATCCTTTGAGTGTTTGTGGAGTGATCATATAAGTATGAGCCCTTTCTCTGATTTAGAAAGCGTTTCTGCCCCCGTATCAGTTAATACTACTAAATCTTCGATACGTATGCCATATTTTCCTTCGACGTAGATTCCCGGTTCGACAGAAAAGACGTTGCCCGGTACTAGCGTTTCGTCTCTCGACATTGAAAGACGCGGCGCTTCGTGTATAGCAAGTCCGACGCCATGCCCGAGTCCGTGCGGGTAGACTGGGTAGCCCGCATCGGTAATTATTTTTTTTGCAATCTCATCTGCCTTTGCACCAGAGGGCTGCACGACACCTGGAAGGTGAGCTTTGACTCCTTTCAGGTGGGTGTAGGCACCCAGGTATTTAAGTGCAGCCATCTGCGCTTCTAATATAGTGTTGTACGCCTTAATCCATTCATCTTTTGGTTTTCCTAAAAATACTATCCGCGTCATATCTGCGCAGTATCCATCAACTTTAGCTCCAAAATCGAGGAGAATGATGCTGAAAGCTTTTAGCTGACAGCTGATAGCTGATGCGTAGTGTGGTTGGCTGCTATGTTCGTTAAATGCAACTATGGGTGAAAATGACGATGTAGCGCCGTTCTCGTGAAAAAATGTTTCTATCTCCCAGGCGATTTCGGATTCTGATTGCCCTTCTTTTATATAGGTCAAAAGATGAGTAAAACATTCATCGGTGAGAGCACACGCTTTTTTTATTGTATCTATTTCGTTTTTATTTTTAACTATTCTCATTTTCTCGATTTTTCCAAAAGAGGGGACGAGGGTAATAGCAGATAATTCTTTTTGGAGTTTTTCATATTCGGCGACGCTGACATCGTACTTTTCAAACTCAAGAGTTTTTACGTTATTCTTTAAAAGAATTTGATTGAGCAATATTTCGATCGGTTTTTCCTGAGATAATTCTATTATTTTTATTGGGTTATTTGTATATTTGTTTATTTGTTTATTACTGTTCTGCTGAGACCGTAAAACTATGCTATTTGCAGTTTCTCGATAGAGCGAGTTTACAAAGAGAAACGTTTCAGAACCGGTCAGTAAACAGTATACTTCCCGTTCATTCGGTGCCAGTCCCATAAACCCCGTGAGGTAGCGGATATTTATAGGATCTGAAATAAGTATCGCCGAGTTTACATTCATATATGTATTGTATGTTTACTTCTGTCTCTTTTCTAGTTCTTCGTTTATTTCGTCAAGAGATATGTTTTTGGACGCGAGAAGAACAAGCATATGAAACCAAAGGTCAGATATTTCCTCAATGAGCCGTTTTTTGTCCGAATTTTTTGCCGCTATGACTACCTCTGTCGCTTCTTCTCCGATTTTTTGGATGATCCGATCGCATCCTTCGCGGAAAAGTGATGCTACATACGAGTTATCTGGCATCGTTTTTTTGCGTTCGGTAATTATTTCGTAAAATTGTTCAAGCTTCATATATTCATCTTTCTTTGTCATCCCCGTGAAAACGGGGATCCAGGCTGGTTTTTCATAGAGTAGTAAAAAAGCATGATCTGTTTTTAGTGTGACAGACATGTGTTCCAATAAGAGTGACTTTAATCAGTAGCGTGTCATTATCGCAGTCAGTACATATATTTTGGACTTTGAGCATATTCCCTGAAGTTTCACCTTTCTTCCAGAGAGTATTTCTCGACCTGCTCCAAAAATGCACCCATCCGGTTTCTTTGGTTTTGACAAGGGCAGCATCGTTCATGTAGCCAAGCATGAGCACTTCGCTACTTGAGTCTTCCTGAATTATTGCTGGTGTTAGTTTATTTTTCATATGTTTTTCTGATAGGAATATTTTTTGATTCAAGATACTTTTTTAGATCATTTATCGTCAGATCCCCAAAGTGAAACAGGGATGCGGCAAGCGCCGCATCTGCATTGCCTTTGGTAAATACGTCGAAAAAATCTTCCATTTTGCCTGCACCTCCGGATGCAATCACTGGCACAGTTACGGCATGTGTCACAGCACGGGTGAGCTCAACATCAAATCCTTTCTTTGTTCCGTCCTGGTCTATGCTTGTTAAAAGTATCTCTCCAGCCCCAAGAGTCGTTGCCTGTTTTGCCCATTCTACTGCATTCATTCCAGAATCTTTTAGCCCTCCATCGGTGAATACATTCCACCTGTCAGGTCTTACTTTTCTTGCGTCCAAAGAGAGGACTATGCATTGATTGCCAAATTCCCGTGCCGCCTCAGAGATGAGAGTAGGATTTTGAACAGCTCCGGTATTCATGGATACTTTGTCTGCACCAGCAAAAAGCAGTTGCCGTACGTCTTCTACACTTCTGATTCCTCCCCCAACAGAAAAGGGGATGGATATATTTCTTGCAGTATTTCTGACAACTTCAAGTAAAATAGGACGGTTTTGCGTCGTTGCGGTTATGTCTAAAAATACTAATTCATCGGCACCTGACTCGTTATAGATTTTTGCCATTTGCACTGGGTCGCCAGCATCGCGAAAATTTACAAACTGTATGCCTTTTACGACTTTCCCCTCTGTCATATCAAGACACGGTATAATTCTCTTCGTTTTCATAGTCAAAATCTACAGTCTTTTCACTTACTGTAATTCAATCGATTGAATTACAGTAACAGATCACTGTGTTCCTTTCATGAAATTTTGTAATAATGTTAGTCCTGTTTTTCCGCTTTTCTCCGGATGAAACTGAGTCGCGACTATATTTTTTTGTACTATGAGGCTTGCAAATGTTTCTCCGTACTCTGTTTCTCCTACAACCACAGAATCATCTTCCGGTATACAGTAGTAACTGTGGACGAAATAGAAATTACTATTGTCCGCTATCCCATCCACTATTTTTGATCTTTGATCTTTCATGTTTGATATTTTCATTTCGTTCCATCCGATCTGCGGTATATTTTTTTCTTTTTTAAATTTCACCACTTTTCCTTTTAGAATACCAAGGCAGTTGGTGTTATCCTCATCGCTCCATTCAAAGAGTAATTGCATACCCAAACAGATGCCAAGAAAGGGGACTCCGTTTTCAATTATTTTTTTGATTACTGCGTCTAACTTTCTTTCTTTTAGATTTTTCATTCCGGCTCCGGCCGCGCCGACACCGGGGAGGATAAGAGCCCGGCTATTCGATAACACGACAGGATCACCCGAAATTTCATATGCTATCTCAAGCTTTGTTAACGCATTTGCCACGCTTCCAATATTTCCAATGCCGTAGTCGATAAGACCTATCATATTAGTACCTCCGAAATCGAATCGACATTTTGTATCTGAAAATCCCCGAGTTTTTCTTTCCCGATATAAATACACGGCATGCCGGCATTTTTTGCTGCGATTGTGTCATTGATGCTATCGCCTATATATATCGGATTTGTACTTTTAAGTATTGTTTTTACTTTTAGGAGCGGGTCGGGAAACGGTTTTTCTCTTGGAACGTCCTCCAGAGCAACAATATTTTCTTCCGGGATGATTGCGGGTGTTAATTTGAGTTTTCTGAGCGTATAGAGTGCTTCATACCGCGGTCTGGATGTTGCAATGCCCAGTGTATTTTTTTTTGATAACTGTTTTATCAAGGGTTCTGAGATGAGGAGTGCTTCATTATTTATGAATCCATTTGATACGCTGACAGGCGGATTACGTTTGTAAATATCCTTAAAAACTTGATTCCCAAGATAGAAACACTGAAAGACATCTTTTATGAACTGATATTCTTTACTTTTCTTGTTTGACAAAGGTTTTGCGTTTATTAAAAACTCATTTCCTTTGTAACCACTCGATACAAGACGTATGAGTTCGTACGAAAGATCCCAATCATTATTAAATCCGGGTATTGATTTTAAAATATATATGTCCTCTTCTAAAATATTTGAATTTGGTAGTTCAAATGCCTTTAGCGCCTGTAATACTTTGTCATTTTGTTCTTTCCTGCCTATAGAAAGGCGAAAGGCTGAAAATGAATCGAGAAATCGGACGAAGATAGATTTTTTATCAAGGAATTCTCTTAATTGTTTTCCGTTGGATTTTATCTGCATATACAGAGAATTTGAATCTGAAGGGAAAACAGTGAGATATGGAATTTGTTTGAGTTTTTCAAACACTCGATTTCTTTCATCTACAATATATTGAATATTTTTCTTTGTTTGTGTGAGATTATTGAGTACCGAAATCCCGCATGCGTTTGCTGCAGCATTGACGTTGTACGGAGGTTTTATTTTCATGTATTCCTTGACAAGGACTGGATCCATAAGTGCATATCCCAAACGAAGTCCGGCGAGTCCTGCCCATTTACTGAGTGTTCGGACAATGACGAGATTTTTATACTTTTTAAGAAGCGTCGAATTATCCGTTTTTGAAAATTCCATGTATGCTTCGTCTATGATCACGAGTATCCCTGTATTCAGGAGTGTTCGAATATTTTTTTCGCTTGTCACGGTGCCGGTAGGGTTGTTTGGGGTGCAGACAACAATAGCTTTAACACGACCATTGATAGAATTTAGAATTTCTTGCATGTCCAATGAAAAATCCAAATTTCTTTGGACAGTGATAATAGGAATTCTATTCAGTCGGGCAAAGGATGTGTACATCCCAAACGTAGGAGGACAATTTATGATTGCTTCGTCGTTGTTAAAAAACAGTCGAAACAGAAGATCGAGTACTTCGTCTGAACCGTTTCCAACTACTATTGATTCTATTGGCACTTTTGTATAGATTGAAAGAGCGCTCCGAAGTTTTTTGTACACTGAATCCGGATAAAAACGTATATTGCTTAAATTTTTTAATGCCGTTTTAATCTCTGGAAACATCTCAAACTGACACTCGCCAGAGTCAAGTTTTATGATGTTTTCTTGATCGACATTTAATCGTGATTGAATATCGGCCATTGAAGATGGAGCAATATATGGATCCATAGACGCTATGTCAGACCGTATGTATGAAGTTAGATTTTTGGCTTTCATATGTATTTATTTTATAAATCGTATGGCAGTGCTATATTTGTGTGCCGGCAATTGCTCTGCTATTGCCATTGTTTCAATTGTTTTTCGAATACTGTTTAATCCCAGTTTCGTACACCTCTGGATCTGCATCCATTTCCCAAATGCATCAACACCTAAAGGCGGATAGGATTTTGCCATAGCGCCAGTTGGTAATATGTGATTAGCCCCGGTAGCATAGTCTCCTGATGATTTAGACGTATAGTTTCCGATAAAAACAGAGCCGGCATTATTAATTTTTTTAGATACTGCGACTGGATTTTTTGTCATAATTTCTAAGTGTTCGGGTGCGTAGTTATTGGCGAAATTGATTGCATCTTTTAGCGAATCCGCGATAGCAATAAGTCCATATTTTTTTAGTGACTCTCGTATCCGAGACGCTGTGGACAAGTTATTTAATTGTTTTTCGATTTCAATCACAGTTTTTTTAGCGACAACAGGTGAAGTTGTTACCAGGACGCATGCAGAGTCATCTCCGTGTTCGCCGTCTGCGAGTAAGTCGGCGGCAATATAGGAAGAATTTGCCGAATCATCCGCTATTATGAATACTTCAGAAGGACCGGCAGGCATATCGATGCTTGTCGTTTCCAGTGCAAGCATTTTGGCTGTCGTCACAAATGCATTTCCCGCACCAAATATTTTGTCGACCTTCGGGATGCTTTTGGTGCCATACGTGAGCGCTGCGATAGCATATGGTCCTCCTACAGAAAAAATATTTGAAATGCCTATCATGTCAGAAGCGACGAGGATAATCGCCGAAATTTTGCCTTTATCTGAAGGAGGGGAGCAAATGATAATTTCTTTACACCCAGCAATTACCGCTGGTATCCCACACATAAGTACAGACGATGGGTAAAGTGCCTTTCCACCGGGAATGTAGAGGCCAATTTTTTCTATCGCTCGCCATTCTCGCCATACTTTTACGCCCTTTTCAGTCACAACCGCAGGATCTGTTTTAGTTTTTAATTGAGCGTTAGTGACATTCCTAATGTTTTTTATCATCTGTTGGAGTGCGCAAATTACTGATGCATCAACCTGTTTGTATGCATTTTTTATTTCCGGTGAAGTCACCCTTAACGACATTTTGTTCGTTGAGCCAAATCGTTTTTCATACTCTCCCAACAGTGCGCGATCTTGGTTCGTCTGTACATCTTCAAAGACTCGTCGAACACGTTTTTGTACCCCTTGGTTGGATGATAATCCGAAAGACCGCTTCATAACTCGGTCATATACAGTATTTGGTATGGAATTTAATGAATAGATGTTCATATATTTTAGGAAATAATTTTTTCTATTGGTAATACAAATATCTGTGAGACGCCAAAAGTTTTTAGTTTTTCCGTTATGTTCCATAGTGCATCTTCTTTTATGACGGTTTGAAGTGTCGACGTGCCATTTTTTGAAATCGAAGAGATAGTGGGGGAAGTAAGCGATGGAAGCATTTTTGAAATTTTTTCTATTTTCTCTTCGGGTACCCTCATCTGAATGTACTTATAGTTTTTTGCAGAAAGTACTCCTTTGAATCGAGTCATGAGACTACTGAAAAGTAATTTTTTATCTGGTGACTTAACACTTTTTTCGTTTGCAATGAGGATGGCTTCGCTGTCGTAGATTTTGGTAAGAAGACGTAGATCATTCAATGCCAGGGTGCTTCCGGTAGAGATGAGGTCTGAGATTGCATCTGAAACACCAAGTGCGGGAGTAATCTCGACAGATCCGCTTATTTTTACCATCTTTGCTGACAGTGCATTCTTTTTTAGAAAATTGGTTGTCGAGTTTGGATACGATGTTGCGATAGTTTTTCCTTCTAACTGCGAAAGACTATGAATATTCGATTCTTTGGGAACTGCTATGCAAAGAGAGCAAAAACCGAAACGCGGACATAAAGAATTTTGAGCGGAAAATTTCGACAGGAAGAAAATAATTTCTGTTTGTAGCTTTCAAATTCGATACCGGATCTCCGCAAAAAATAAAGCGTATCGTCTGTCAGACGTCCGTCCTTTTGTATTGCAAGAGTAATGATTGATCCATTCATAGTATTCATATATATCCAAAGGTGGTCGCGTCAGACGAAACGTCAAACGTGTCAGTCGAGTTTGAC
>JACREM010000009.1 GCA_016218215.1 Candidatus Gottesmanbacteria bacterium
AACAACTAAATGTCTGTCTTGTTTTATCAAGTAAATTCACCTCCTTGGGGCAGAAGATATTCCTGCATTTTCAGGAGGATTCTCTCGTGAGTCAACGAATGGCTTTCAGGAGGAAATTAAGTGAGGGAAATCGAATGTTTGTAATTCATTTTTCCTCAAGTATAATGATCTCATGGGCTATTATGTATCTTGGATAAAAGGGTTAATAAAAGATAGGGTTGGTTTATTTGTTATTATCGTTCTTCTTCTTGTAATTTCCATTTTCTCTTTGAAACCTGGGTTATATCTTATTGGTTGGGATAATTACTCATCATATCTTGGAGGGACAAATAGTCTATTTCGTACTCTGTTTTCGACGTGGAGAGGATATAGAGGCATTGGGGTTCCATCAGACTCAGAAAGCGTTGACGTCGCGAGACAAGGGTTGTTGTTACTTATATCTCCTTTTGTGTCAGAAGGTTTTTTGGATCAGATATACATACTTGCGTGTCTTTGGATCGGTGTTTTGGCGATGTATGGTGTTGTTTCTCGGATGCTTTCGCGCTTCGAGATGAAGTCATGGATTACCGATTTAGCTTCTACTGTAGCTGCAGGCGCATATTTACTGAATCTGAACACTATCGCGACGTTCTATTTTCCTATTGTAACCTATATTACTCGGTACGCATCATTGCCCTTTCTTGTATATACATTTGATCGATGTCTCGGAAAAAAAAACTCACCTCATATAAGTGATATAGGCATATTTATTGTAAGCGTCATTTTTTCACTCGGTAGCTATATTACTGCGACAGTGTTTATTACAACACTTGTGTTGCTCTTTTTTTGCATTATATTTTATAGACAACCAAAGAGAACATTTTTATTATTTTTTATCTTTTTTGGGTTGAATTCATTTTGGCTTTTGCCTTTTGCAAACTATACGAAAGAAAAATCTCAATCACTTCGATTTGCTCCCGTATTTGTCGACGTAAATGAGTCTCAGCTTAACTTACCACCAAGCTCTTTCTCGCTTGACAGAGAGCTTCTTATGTATCCAAATTTTTTCGATACTCGTGTTTCTGCCATTGATAAGAAAATTTCTATGGCATTTCATCCGCTCGCAGATCGGTTACAGCACCCCATGGAGTCAATCATTGTGTGGCTATTGCCGATAGCAAGTCTTCTAGGCTTGATAGTTGTCATTATAGATTCAAGGTTTAGAAAAAAGTTTTTGTGGGTACCTATTGTATATTGTCTATTTTTATTGTTTGCAACTCAGGAATATTCGCCATTTGGCTTTGTGTCGTCGTTTTTTAATACGTATATACCGTATTTTTCTATTGTATTTCGATTCGGAGATACCAAATTTCATCCGTATATGAATCTTACTGGTGCTATACTTGCTGGATTTTCTGTGCTTGGTTTTATGAGTGTAACAAAGCGAATGAGTATTGGGAAAAATATAATAATTTCCTTCACCCTTTGCAGTTTACTGATAGTTCCACTCGGCATTGTATATAGGGATTTTGTTTTGGGAGATTTTTTGCCTTCATATTTATTTACAGTTCTTCCCAAAGAATATAAAGAAGTTGCAGCAGTATTGAACAGTGATGTAGATGAAGGAAGATTATTACATCTGCCCTATGACCCAGCTCTTTACTGGCGTTCTCATACGTGGGGATATTTTGGTTCTGCATTTTTTCAATATCTCCTGCATCGACCATATATGGACAAAACATTTGAGCCAGCAAGCGAGGAGATGAGTGATTTCTATACCCGATTGAGTTATGAAATTCGTGATGCAGGAAAATTGTCAGGTACAGCCCTGAAAAAACGATCAGATGAGGTGAAAAAGACGTTTCTAGATGCTGGTATTTCATGGATATTGTATGACGAATCTGTTGCGGCTTCCATGCCCGTGAAAGATACACAATATTGGGGAAACTATAATTCATTCGATTCAAAAACAATTCTTGACGCTCTGGAAGAATCCCATATGATTCAAAAACGAGGCGAATGGAGCATTGACACTCTAGATGCAAGAAACTTGTACGAGTCAAAGTTAGGTTTATTTCCGTCAAATCATATAGGTAAATTAAGTAAACTTATTCTTTACTATATTCCGTCAGCACCTCGTGTTGTCGATTTTCTCAGTTCAACAACATCTATAGACCCGACACTTTTTCATTCATTTGTAGCAAATGTAGATTCTCATTTTGTGCAGGACTCATCTGTATACGATAAAAATATTTTCCCTTTTGCTCATTCTGATGGCACTATTGTTGAAAAAGAAAGCGATATCGTTTTTACACTGCCAAAGCAAGTATCTTCAGATACTCAAAAAGCGATTGTCCATATAGATGAGGCATCAACTTCGGCTGCGCACATAGTTTCAGTGAGCGTGCAAAAAAATGCAGAATCACTCGAAATAAAAGTCTATCAAGTGGTATTACCTGAAGTGAACGAAAAAGGAAAAAGAATACTTGCTGGTGATATGATGGTGCCATGGAGCAGCGTATCGCAGTTTTTTTTGCATCCAATGGAACCAGATAATTTTCGTTCAAACTGGTGGATGCTCGGAGATCAAAAGCTTTCGTCTCTCAGAATAAATATTGATAATACTATTCTTCCTATTCCCATGGTCTTTGATGGTAAGGAGCAAAGTATTGGCACGGTTCTTGTAACGCATCGAAAACCAGAGATGAGCCTTTTGGCTCCAGGGAAAGAAATTTCCCTTCAGCCAGAGTCGTTTCATCTGACTGATGAACCGAATTGCTATAGCGATAAGATAGACGGATATACATATGCTTTCGATACGTCCATAGGTATAACTTTGGATTCAAAAAATGGATCCACGTGCGCTGTGTCTATGCTTTCATCGGCATTTAATACAATTCCCCACGCGGAATTTTCAGTGGAGTATGAGGCAAGCGAATACGGTTTACGCGACGACGAACCGGCAAATGGGGTTTCATCCAAGCCATCAGTTACATCGTATATTTCAAAACTTCCTAAGCCGAATAAGCTATCTTTGTGCATAAAAGATGCATCGATCGATACATGTGCGAATATTCATCAGGTCGTGCTTCTTGGTGAGAAAGGAACACTGATATTTCCCACAGAAAGAACGATGATTGGCATGAGCCAGCCAGTTATTCTCTTTGGCTTGATCCCGACAGGGAAGCAATCACAACATATATCTATTCAAAAAATATCCGCAACTCCTTTTTCCGTAGTAAATTCAATAAAGCTAACTCTTGAAGACGGAGTCTACGAACAAGACGTTGAACTTTCACATCCTTTGACCGTGAAAATGCCAAAAGTATTGTCCCGTGGATCTTATTATTGGAATGCCCTTCGCGACGGTGCGTTTATGACGAATCAGCCATGTGTTAATAATAAGACCTATAGAACAACGAGATTGTTTACTCTTGGTCAGATATATTCTATTGAAAATTGTAGTATAGATGTGTTTCTGAAGCTATCCTTTGATAGCTCGCTGATGAGGTTGTGGACAGGATCATATCTCCTGCACTCTGGAAAATATCCCAAATTTCTATTAAGCGACAATTTCGCGAATTATATTGATGAATATATTTCTCTGGAACAAGGGTATCCATCCGTATCTGGTTTTTCAAAATTTCAATTGCCTGAACAATGGTATCGTCAGTATTCTCGCGAATATATCGAAAAAGTATTTGAAGAGGCGCCTGTTTTAGCTTATACATGGATTCGTCCACGTCCAGAAAATGAAGACACACGCGATAAACAATTTGCGTTTCATCAGGATAGTCAGAATGAAGGGATTACATCTCTCTCATCTCAAAGCATCATAGAACTACCCTCATCATGGAAAACGCTTCGTATTGCATTGGGCAACCCAGTTTATAAATTTGGGACTGCTCAGGTGACCTCTATAACTAAAATTTTGCCATCTGTGTGGCGCGTTGGTGCAGATAGCTTTGACAACACTGATCAATACATGCTGATACAGCGAGAAGGCTACGATCGTCAGTGGCAGTTATTTACGAATAAAAGAGATGCAATTATAGGAATAAATGGAGTATCGTCGGTGCGCTGCGATGGAATTTATAACTGCTATAAAGCTCCGAGATCAACAGCTTATTACTTGGTGTATGCACCAGAAAGATATGCTTTGATTGGCTGGTTAATTACGTGTATGACCTTGGCAACATCTCTTTTTATTTTTTTCAGGCGAAGCCAGGCCGTTTCATAAAATGCTATGATGCTTTTCATTTTCCAATATATGCTCCAATTCCATTGTGGAGAGAGTACAAGCCCTGCAATGTACTGAATTATCCAGAATATCTGTATATACCAGGGGGCATTCTGAACTGTCGTGTGAGCCCAGCGATGCATACGATACGTGACGTGTGCCATGCGTCGGAAAAATTTTACCGAACCCGCCCCTTTGTGCCATCGTACATGTACGAGTGGCCGCTGGATATTGGCGAGTTTTCCAAGTTTTCCCATGCGATACCAGAGCTGCGTGTCATCGGCAGGCCAGAATTTTTGAATGTACCCTCCAGCTCTCAAGGCAACGCTTTTTCGGTACATAGTGGTTGGGTCAGAAAAAGGACTCACAAGCATCCAGACTTTTTTGATCTCTTCATCCGTTGGAAGAAATTTTAGAATATGTGTAGTGCCTTTGTCGTCAAACAATCTATTCCACGATCCGACCGCGACGACCTCGGGATGCCTACTGAGGTAATTAACTTCAACTTGGAGTCGGTGGGGAAGCATGATGTCATCTTGATTAAGTCTTGCAATGTACTGTCCTCTCGCTTCCCTGAGTGCGAGATTTAACACTCTTCCAAGTCCACGGTTATTTTTTATAGATAAAAAGCGAATTTTTTTTGAGTGGCGGAGAACAAGGTGTTCGCAGATTTTTTTACTGTGATCGTTGCTTCCGTCGTCTATGAGGAGAATTTCAAAATTCGTAAATGTACTTTTGAGTACAGATGTGACTGCTTCTTCTAAAAATTGCGCACCATTAAATACCGGTATGACAACCGATACGTGTGGATTATTTTTAAAATTTTCTTTTTTCATAGTGTTTGCGGACGAATAATGTATTCCTCCGTACTTCTCAGAAAACGACACATGGTCATGTTCTAGGAAAACACATGGCGCATATTTGCTTGCTCAAAAACGAGCGAAGTAAACAGCGGCGCCATGTGGCAATACACAGATACGTATGAACTAGCTTTTGCCCCACCATGCGGAGAAATCCCGCTCGGGGTTGATACCGTTGTTGCCGGTACCGCAAGCAGTGATGACGACAAATGGGCGTGTGAACGTGACGTTCCCGTCACTCGTTGCGAGTGATAGGCCGTAGTATTCACCGTTGTAGTTCCCTGAATCCAGCATCATCATTGGGCTATTAGCGCCTTCGCGCGAGACTGCATTGTATGCGGCATTTTGAATCTTGTTAATCTCCGCATCCGTCAGGGCGCGATCCAACAAAAGCCCGCGGCCGCTGCCGGTAGGCACGATTTGGATATCATCTGCGGTCGTTGCCACACTCACGCAAACATTGCCCAAGCAGGCGAGTTTGGTAAGCGCGGATTGCCAATTCTGGGCGTATGTGATGTCCATCCAGAATACCCGAGTGTTTTTCGGGGCGGCAAGTACCACATTGTTGCCTTGGCGAATTTGATAGCCAGCAAGTGTACCAGCGCCGTTCATGTCGAACAGCTGATCCAGAGCGCCGATTTGCCAATCAGGCGTGTTGCGGATGTCTCCAGGCAGTTTGACTGTAACCGCTTTGATGAATGCCTCTGCACTCATTGTATATGACGGTTTGCCCGGCGCCACATTGATGTTCTGAGGTGATCCAGGCACTGCGGTGAGCTTGTCAGTATCCGTAGCGCCAAACGGAGGCTTAAAGCTTCCATCAGGCTGACACTGGTGCCACACGCCCTTGTTGTCCTGAACTTCCAGACCAGGGGTCAAGGACGTTCCGCTCGGGGCTTTGCATGTCACGGCGGAGACTGTGCGCTTGCCTTGGGCGGGCGCAGCTGGCGTACCCTTGGCGGCGCCAAGGATGCCGGCGGCTTCAGTTTTGGCGATATTCACAATATCTGGCGTCGGCGTATACGTCGGCGCGGCTTGTGTATACGCGTCGGCAACAATTTTCGTTGCTTGCGCCGCTGGCGATTGATCGGGCGCGGGGCTGCAGGCAGCGATGATCAAGCCCATCACAACAATCAAGATCGGTAGTGCTTTGAGAAAACGATTTTGTTTCATGTCTTTGCTCCTTTTTAGCAAAAAAATAGATGGTTTAGAGCGTGATGATGGAATTTCGAGATTTCACCACCTCCTTTCGCCGTTCAGTGTAGACACGGGATATGAATACAATGTTTTGTATGCATGTTCCGTGCTACATGATGGGCTGTCCCACTTTTTTCATGAAAACCGTTCACCGCTTCCGTGTGAGTCAGTTGTATCTCTATAGTATCTGTTTGCCTATGGTAAAGTACTGATATGTACCTATCTATAAAACATCAAATTGTCTCAAGATAGATCATATCTGCCTGAAAGGTCAGTGACCCTCAGGAAAGAAGATGCCTTGTCCTGCCGTACAAGACACCTTCATTTCTGGTAATCACGAAATCAGAAATAGAGCGTTTAGATGAGCTAAACAGTCTGTTTCCAACTTTGTTTGACACCCAAAATTTTTTGATGTATTGTACTAATATATGTTGACGCAAGTAGACCTAGATGAAATAAATGAGCTCTTAGATAAAAAACTGGATGAAAAGATCAGTATCCTTCCGACGAAAGAACATTTTGCCAAACGTATGGATGAGCTCTCTGGTATGATGAAAAAAATCGATGAAGAATTTACTCTTCATACCGGATCGCACGATGATTTAGATTCTCGAGTAGCAGCACTTGAGAAACGCCCTCATGTGAGACAACTTGTCGATTGATCTCTTTTGATTTCTTTCCGCTCCCTTGACCATTCCTCATCTCTGTCTTGTACTCTAGTGTCACTATGATAAAGAGACTTTGCGATATCTGCTTACGTGAAATAACCGAGAGACATGGTGATGTTGAGATTCGCGTTGACGCACAGGATGAATTTGAGTTTTTAGTGTACTGTTATTCGTGTTTTCAGGCACGAAAAAACTGGAAACTCATCCACGACCCACTCAGAAAACTTAAGTCGTTCAAGAAATCGTAGCTATATACTTTTCAATGTGCAAATGTGTGTCATTTCAAACGCGCGAGTATTCGTGAGCTTGAAAAAACCCATAGTTGATCGATGTTGTGAGACCAACTATGGTCAAAGTGCTGAGAATCAAGAGTTTTGTTCGCACTCTGTTAAAGTACTATTCATCGAAAGAGTTCAATTTGCCGTACGCAGTGCAGTGTACAGCGACTAAACTCATTCGTGTCTGATGTTTAAAATCAGAAATAGATTGTTTAGATGAGCTAAACAGTCTGTTTCCAACCTCGATTGACTC
>JACREM010000084.1 GCA_016218215.1 Candidatus Gottesmanbacteria bacterium
TTCGTTTCTTTGTGTTCTGTGTGCTTTTTGCACGTGGGACAATACTTGTTGAGGTGCAGTTTTTCCGGTGTATTAAGCTTACTTCTATTTGAAATATAGTTTTGGCTCTTGCAGACCGAGCAGACAAACGCGAGTAAAATTCTTTGTTCTTTCTTTGCCATATTTGTATATTGTTTATTCGTTACTTCGAGGATTCGTTAATTGGATAGGGAGAATTTTCTAAATTACGAATTAACGAAGTAACAAACTAACGAAATTGATTATATCTTACTTTTCCTGCCTCGCCAAGACCTGGATTTTAAAGATTAGTTTAGGAGGTTGTTTGACGCTATAGTTTCAGACACTTTTTGTGCAAACAGGAGTCTACCGGCGTCAGAGTAGTGGATGTGGTCTCCGGGATTTATGTACTGCAGTTTCCCGTTTCCATTTCCGTCAAGACTTGCATGGTATACGTCTGCAAGAGGAATATGTTCGCCTCGGGCAAATTTTATCGCATTTTCGAGGTACCGTTTTATATTGTCCGTCCGTTTCACTTTATCTTCGCTAGAAAACGAAAGCCCGGGGGCGCCGTCGCCAAAGACATCTCTATTGGGCGCGATAGTAGAAGCGATGAGAATTTTTGTCCCGGGGAGCGAACTATGAATAATGTCGACTATGGTCGCAAGGGACAGCCAGTGTTTGTCTAACGCTCCGGTATCAAACGAAAAAGGATTGTAGCCAAATGACTCAACGACGACGAGGTCTGGTTTTGTCGATACGACGCTTGGAATTTGTACACCGAGATATGCGTAACTATTTCGGAGTCTCTCTATACCGTACGCTATATTTGTCCCGCCGACACCAAAATTTCGTATCGTAAACGTTACGTTTGGATACATGGCGGAGAGTTTTCCTTTTAGGTGCGGCGCTTCGGGGCCCAGGGTGTCGATCATCGAATCTCCGAGAAGGGCGATGGTGTATTTAGATTTATGAGGTGGTAGGGAGTAGGGAGTAGGGAGTAGTTTAGCAAGAGATGGGGATATTGCAGTTGGCGCGGGAGTGACCGTGGGTAACACAGATTCGTTTGTTTCAATACGAAAAGATGAAAGCGACCCAAAACCTGAGGACGGCTTTTCTACTTTGAGCGGAGCGACTACCGGAGTTTCAGACGTAGCTGGTATGGGCGAAATAAGTGATTCAGCCGCAAGGACAGTAAAGGTAAATAGCGAAAACACATTCATTCATTTATCGTACCAGATTTACTCTCTCTTCAGAAGATGCGATTCGACACGCCCTGCACCGAAAAACTTTTTACAGTAGGCGATAGTTTTTTCTACGTCATACCACGCACAGGAAAAGATATTGAGATACACACTCTTTTTGTATTCGGAAAAATGCGCAGAGACGTTGCTGGTTTCTATGAGCTGCACAAGAGAGTACCCAGAAGTGATGGGATTTTCATGACCGAAGTGCGGGATCAGTGCTTCGCCGTATCGTTTCATGTGAATCACTTTGTCACAAAGCTCGACTACGAACTCTTTAATTTTTTCACCCGATGAAATTGTTTCAAGGTTGCAATCATACAGGTTTAAAATTAGTTCCTGGCCAAACATGGTTTTTTCTTTTGGATCTGGTGAATTTAGCATATACTCCCTTTCTTAGTAATTTTCTGTCCTAAATTAAATTGGACATATATTAAATAAAGAGAATATTGACTCGCATGTCAATATATCAATTTTTAAAAAGGCCAATGGCCTTATAAAAATTAAAGCATTACAATACTAACTATGAACTGGATTGTGGCAAGCGCTCTTATGTTTTTTTCTTCGGTCTGTATGTATCTTCTGGTCCGAAGGTGTGCGATGATGAAAGTTCCTCAGGAACTCCAGAATATCGCAATGTTTCTCATTCCTTTGGTTTTTTATCTCCCACTTTCTTTTTTTCTCACGTGTCACTGGTTGTAACCTGGTATCAATTTGGTCTTTTATTTGTTACCGCGTATTTATTTAGCTACTGGGGGAATGTTTTTTCTTTAAAAAGCATAGCGTATGCTCCAAATCCCGGGTACAGTCTGGTGCTTTCAAAAAGTTACGTTGTATTTACGACACTTGCCGCAATTCTATTGTTCGGATCGGATTTTAGTATAAAGGCAGGAATTTCTATCCTTCTCATAATCATAGGTTCAGCATTTGTCATGATCGGAAAGCCAAAGGTAGATCAGTCGCATGTCCGAGCTTCTTGGCTTCCCTTTGCTTTTGGATCATTTTTTTGTTGGGGAATGTTGGCCCTCATGTCTAAATATTTACTTCAGATGGGTGTGCCGATCTATACGAGACTTATCTACGTTCAAGCGATTGTTTCGATTTTTATTTTGAATGATATGAGACGAAAGCATATTCATCTTTCACTTGTAGGTCTGTCGCAGGATTCAATTCTCCTTGTGATTGGCATATTCGCATCGGCGTTTAATTATTTTATGCAACTTGGATTTCAACTTGCCCCAAATATAGGCTATGTGAACGCAGTGAATGCTTCATCCATTGCAGTTGTGAGTCTTGGCGCTGCGTACTTTTTTCACGATGAACTGACGAAAAGAAAATTACTTGGTATTTTGATAGTTACTGGAGGACTCATCCTTCTAGTTGTTTAATTATGAGTGACATCTTTTACGCCGTCGCACACAGGAGTCAGGAAGAAATAGATTCATTTAAAACTCGGTACGAGGATTTTCCGACTGATCGTATTCCAGAGATTTTCAAATCTGCATTGAATCTGACAGTCACACACTTTGAAAAGTGCCAGTCTTTTGGGACGGCGCATGTCATCTATTACGTATCCGTCAGCGAGGAGCCGATCGAGTTTATTCTTCGAAGTAATCTTGGGTTTAGCGATCCTGAAGTTGTTATGATGACTGAAAAACTCGTGACTGATAGGGTGAGTGAGCTAGGTGTGCCGGTCAACACAATTCGCTTTACGGACGTTTCAAGGAAAAAATTTTCGTTTGATTTTCAGATACAGGAATGCCTCATCGGCCAGGATATAGAGATGTATTTTCATGGGACGAAAGAGGAGTATGACCGGCTGTCGTATGAACTGGGTGAATACGTTGCCCGCTTTCATGCTTTGGAATTTGATGGATTTGGAAGATTTGACGAAAAATGTGCATTGGAGGGAAAATTATCGGGGACGAAAAAAAGTTTTTCTGAATACATAGATGTGTGTTTGGAAAGTGACTGTGCATATCTTGTAAAGGATAACGTGATCGATAAATTTACTGCGAAAGAAATTATTAAGGTTTTTGAAGAAAGAAAAAATATCATGGACATCGATAAGGGAGTGCTTATTCATCATGACCTGGCAGATCACAACATCATGTTTTCGGGAAATCACATCACCGGCATATTTGACTGGGAAGCGTGTGTGGTGGGCGATCCTGCTCTCGATCTCGCGTCGTGTCCTACATGGAGGACGCATCATCCGCGGGAAGACGAGTTGCTCAAAGGGTACGCGTCGGTGAAATCATTACCCAAACATTTTGAAGAAAAACGGAATCTGTATCTTCTGCGTACCATGCTTTGGAAGATGGTCCTTGCGATCCGATCCGGAATGCAGAATAAGGAGCGGACGCAGAAATTTTCTGATACCCTCGCGCCATATGGGCTGACAGTAAAATTTTAAAGGTATGAAAAAGAAATTTAGTCATTTGTCGTTTGGGATGAAAATTTTCCTAGTTTGTATCGCAATAGTATTATTTGGTGTTGGTGTAGTTGGTGCGGAGCTCGGCCCGTGGGTGTATAAGATGCGCGTAACAGATCCGGCTCGCGAGAAAATTATTGATGCAAAATTTCATCAAGAATTGAAAGGAGTTCCAGAGCTTCATGTCAAAAAGTTTCAGCTTTGGGAAGGAAGTAGTATTGTTTCGGCGGATATCGTTGGTAAAGGACCGGTCATGTTTTGGTATGGCGAAAGTGGGATGCCGGTAATTATGAGCACAGGAAATAATTATGATACATCGTTTCTTTGCTACCTTGTGGATTCTTATGGACAAAAAATTTCCTATGCATACGATCTTGATCTCTGGCTGAGTCACGATTCACCGTTTAAAAAGTGGTTTCCATTGGAAATTTTAACTCTGAAGGATCTTGTCGAAAAATACGATGAATTAAGAGGATATATACAGCTACTTCCTAAAAATCAAGAAATGGTGGATTTTCCAGATAGCAGCGGACCGAGAAAAGTGTTGAAGCATCCGAATCCTGAATTTATTTTGTATCAGGAAAAATACAGAGGCAAATATGTGCAGTGTGATTTGTACCAAAAATGAGCCCGGAGGGAGAATCGGACTCCCACTCAACTCCTTACCATGGAGCCGTTTTACCACTAAACTATCCGGGCATGAATGATATTGTATCATTGGAGAGTCTCGTTGCGTAGGTACTCTTGCTAATAGACTTGATTATGAGATCCAATATCCAGAAGCGTTATGGAATCTGGTTTGGATACGATGTATAGAGTGCGGATATCTCCAGTGACAGAAAATGAAAATACATCTTTTTTCGTTCCTTTGAGTCTATGGGCATGGAGCATCTGATTTTTAGGATCTTTTATAAAAAGTTCAAGACGTGTTTGAAATAGAAGCGTAAGTTTCTGACTGGGGAGAATCCGTTTGGCAAAATGTTTGTCAAACGTTGGATGCGTGAGGATCTTCATGGCGTTTTTTTGAGCCTTTCAGATGGCCCATAAGGTCGTCTACGGTAGATGCCTTGAAAAGCTTTGTTCTACCGGAATCAATATCGTCAATCATTGCATCATACCGTTTGATTGCGTTTTGAGAAAGTTTTGCTTCGGGCTTTTGGAAAGATAAAAGTATTTCTTTTCGCGCCATCTGGTGAAGGAAAATACGGACTGCTTCCTGGAGAGAAGAAAATCCCTGGGCTAAGGCGGCAGTTTCTGCCGTCTGACGTAGGGAAAGATCAAGTGGAACCTGGAGGACGGATTTATTCATATAATATAATTATAATACTTTCATAATATTTGTCAATGCATATATCAAGCGCGTGATGGGGCGTGTAATTTCGACAAATATATCACCCTAGCAATAAAGATTGCGTCGGGTATGGTTCTTTCTCATCCAACTCCTCGTAATACTCGGATTTGGAAAGAAATCACTCATATGACAAAACAAACAATGCTTGCGGTGCTAAAAGCACGCTCAACCCCAGGGGTTGAGCTTCAGCGTATAGCCATACCGGATCCAAAAGAGGGTGAGCTACTCGTGAAAGTGAAGGCTGCGAGTATTTGCGGCACGGATATTTCGATCTACGACTGGACGCCGTGGGCAGAAGGACATATCAAGCCTCCGGTTGTCATCGGGCATGAAATAGTGGGAGAAGTCATTGAGATAAACCCTTCGGCAAGCTCAGGGCAAGCGGTTTATGCTGAAGATATAAAAATTGGTGATTTCGTTTCGAGTGAAACACATATATTTTGTGGATCTTGCTACCAGTGCCGGATCGGAAACCGACATATCTGCGAAAATATGGAGTTGTTTGGCATCGGGAGAAACGGCGGATTTGCCGAGTATGCCACGATTCCGATACGTACGAGTTGGAAAAATGAAAGATCAGTACCAATAGAGTGGATGAGTACCCAGGAACCGCTCGGGAATGCTGTGCACGTGGTGACAAAGGCAAAAGTATCAGGAAAAAGGGTAGTCGTGTTTGGTCTCGGTCCGACAGGTCTTTGTGCGGTTGCAGCTGCCAAAGCGTATGGTGCAAAAGAGGTGATCGGCATCAATCGCGGAGAGTACAGACGTAAACTCGGAAAATCCATGGGGTGTGACGCGACGTACGATGAACTTCCAAAGGCTTTAGTCAACCAGTGCGATGTGGTGCTTGAGATGAGCGGCAACGCTTCTTCATTTGTGCAGGGACTTGAGGCCGCGCGTATAGCAGGAACGATGATTGCATTTGGGATACCGAAGTCTGACGTATCTCTCAACGCAGGGAAATATCTTATTAATAAAGAATTGACGATTTCCTCTGTGTTTGGACGGAGAATCTGGGAGACGTGGTATCAGGTGTCGGATCTTCTAAAATCGAAAAAAGTAAATCTTGGGAAAATTATCACCCATGAATGTAAGCTCAAAGATTTTGAAAAGGCCGTGGCGATCATGAAAAGCGGGAAGTGCGGAAAAATTTTATTAAGACCGTAGGAGGAGAATTTAGAATATAGAATTTAGAATCTAGGATGACACAATAATCCCTAAATACTAAATTCTAACCCCTAAATTCTGATAAGTATGGTAGATCCACTCGATAAATTTTATAAAGTCATAGAAGATATGAAGGCTAAGGGGCTCTATAACAACATCCGGACGATCTCTTCGCCGCAGGGAGCGTATCTGGTCGCAAACGGCAAAAAAGTTCTCAATCTTTGCTCCAACAATTACTTAGGTCTTGCGGCAAACGAGAGACTAGTAGCTGCAGTGAAAAAGGCGGTTGATGAGCATGGGGTCGGGACGGGAGCAGTGCGTACTCTCTCGGGGACGATTGATCTCCATATAAAACTCGAAGAGGAGCTTGCAGTGTTTAAAAAAGCGGAGGCGGCACTTCTGGTACAAAGCGGGTACATCGCAAATATTGTGGCTATCCAGACCATCATGGATAAAGACGATATCGTGATCTCAGACGCGCTCAATCACGCGTCTATCATCGACGCAATCCGCGTGACGGGGATAAAAAATAAGTTTATCTACAAACACGCGGACATGGGAGAACTTGAAGCTAGACTCAAAGAAGCGAAAAAACTTGCCGAGGGTAAAAAAGAAGACGGATCAGACAGGCTTATTCTGGTCGTGACTGATGGCGTATTTAGCATGGACGGGGATATCGCGCCGCTTCCCGAGATAGTCAAGCTTGCGAAGCAGTATGGCGCAGTCACGATGGTTGATGATGCGCACGGGGAAGGGGTACTCGGAGACCACGGTCGGGGGATTGTAGACCATTTTCATCTCCACGGACAGGTGGATGTGGAGGTGGGGACCTTATCCAAAGCCTTCGGCGTCATCGGCGGAGTCGTCGCCGGGAAAAAAGAACTCGTAGAATATTACCGACAGAAAGCGCGGCCGTTTCTTTTTAGTACCGGACTTACTGTTGCAGACACTGCGGCACTTCGCGAAGGGGTCAAAATACTGATGGAGTCAGATGAACTCGTCAAAAAAGTGTGGGAAAATGCGAAGTACCTCAAGGACGGATTTACAAAGCTTGGATTTGATACAGGTAAAAGCGAGACGCCGATCACCCCCGTCATGCTAGGAGACGAAAATCTGGCGAAAGATTTTAGCGTCAAATTATTTGAACAAGGCGTGTACGCGACACCGATCAAATTTCCCATGGTGCCGCTTGGGAAAGCCAGGCTTCGTATTATGCCGTCGGCATCGCATGAGAAAGCAGATCTCGATGTTGGCCTCAAGGCGTTTGAAGAAGTGGGAAGAGAGCTTGGCGTACTTAAATAAATTTATTTCCCAAAGAGCTTAGTGTACAATTGCCTGTATGATCTCCCCAAAGGTTTCCTGGGACAAAAGTGTCTGGTTTTTTGATATTGATGATACGCTCGTTGATACAGCCGGTACGACGAAAGTTGCCTCAGGAGGTATAAAGCGAGTTTTTCAAGAACGATTTGACAGGCAGACAGGGAAAAAGGTTCAGGCACTATTTGTGGATATCTTTTCCGTCATGATGCTTGGGCATGCTTCGGGGACAGGATCGAATCCGTTTCATGATGAGATTCTTTCTGTCATGGAAGTAAAGCAAGCTTTGATTAAGCAAAAGTATGGCGTGATGAAAAAGTGGAGCCGGGAGTTTTTTGTTTGGTTTGCGTGTCAAAAACTTGGAATTTCTGCCTCGCGCGAAGTGATATATGAAGCGGCAGATGCGTACTGGATGACTCTTGCTGAAAAAACGATCCTCTTTCCACACGTAAAAGAATTATTTACAGCAATACAAAACCACGACCGACCAATCTATTTTCTCACAAGTAGCGACGGAAGATTAAAGATTGACGACAACGGGATGTTTCTCTATGACCCGGTGTATTCTGAAGGGTTAAAGCGTGAACGGATTGAGCTATTACGCGAAAAAGGCTTGTCATTTCGGGGTGTGTCGATTGGCGACCCTGAAGATAAACCGCACAAAGATTTTTTTCTCAAAGGCATCCGTATGGCGGAAGCGGATCTTAATACATCAATTGATCTATCCCACGCCATTATGCTTGGCGATTCGTATACTGCTGATCTAGAGACACCAAAAAATGTCCTGGGGTTTGGGCTTGTCGTGCAGTTTGTCAAAGGATTAAAGGCGGTTGAAGTTGTGGACGGACATTTCATCAGAACCGGTAATCTATTGGAATCAGTACAATTTTTACATTAATGCATTCATGGTGCGAGCATTTATTATCGCCTTTTCTATCTCATTATTTCTCATAGTCGGTGTGTGGCTGTATGCGAGGAGAGGAAGCGTACAGACTTCGTCAATTATTTCGTTCGCTCCAAATGCACCTACTCCGAAAACTAACTCACAGGCTTTCAAAAATCCATTTGATCGGTATACGATTGAGGCGCTTTCAAACTATCCGCTTTCCGGGTCCACAATTGCGATAGACGAAACATCAAAACAGAAGACTGATGAATTTACCACTGCAACATTTTATGTTACTTCCGGGGGGAGGCGAATCTCAGGTCGCATTCACATCCCGTCTTCTCCAAAGCCTTTGGACGGATACCCGGTGATATTTCAGATACGAGGATATGTCGATCCCAAGGAGTATGCGCCGGGGATGGGGACAAAACGAAGCAGCGAAGTGTACAGCCGCAATGGATTTGTCGCCATAGCGCCAGATTATCTTGGGTACGGCTCATCTGACGAGGCACCAAAAGACATCTTTGAAGAACGGTTCCTGACTTTCACAGCGACGCTTGACCTGCTCGATGCTATCACACGATTTTCCCTCGTGGATCGGACAAAGATTGGCATCTGGGGCCATAGCAACGGAGGTCAGATAGCCCTGACGATTCTTGAGAGCATCTCGCGTCACCCGTCGTTTTCATCGCAAAAATATCCGACAGTACTTTGGGCACCGGTGTCCGCATCATTTCCGTATTCGATTACATTTTACATGAATAAATTTACCGACAAAGGCAAACTTCTTCGGCAAGAATTATCAAAATTTGAAGCGATCTATGATGTGGAAAAATATTCGCTCTCCAATTATCTCGACTTCATTTCATCACCGCTTCTGATTCACCAGGGGACTGTCGATGACTCTGTGCCGCGTGTGTGGAACGATACGCTCATGAAATCTCTAAAAAAGCTCAAGAAGGACGTCGTGTATGATGTCCACCCGGGGGTAGATCATCAGATGAATTCATCAACCGATCCAGGTACCTGGACAAACATCATGGCTTCTGATTTAGAGTTTTATCGGCGTCTGCTTCTTCCAAAATAATACGACAGTGGCACCACCAAAATCCCGCCTTGCGGCGGGACTGGTTCGATATATACTGTTTTTATTGGTCATCATGATTTAATAAATGTTTGGTGTAGTTAATAAAATGCAAGTGAGCATGGTGAGGGATATGTTCTAGAAGCGTTATTGATGCATTATCTAAACTCGGCACGCCGAGTGATTCCATGGGTAAATTTAGTGCTATGCCAAGAAAGATGCGAAGTGCTACGCCATGAGAAACTATGACAATAGTTTTTCCTGCGTGAGAAAAGAGAAGTTGGTCAAAAAATTTTTGTATGCGCTTTCGGACTTCATAAAGTGATTCTCCACCCGGTGAGCGATGGAATGGATAGTTCCAACATTCACTAAATTTAAACCGCTCTGAAAGCGCATTGATTTCATTGTATGATTTTCCTTCATATTCGCCAAATGTTCGTTCCTTCAATGAGTTATGCTGGATGAGGTGAGTTTCTGGATGGTATGTATGGATTACGCGAGCCGTCATCAGAGCACGAATCAATGGGGATGCATAGATGATATCGAAGGGAAATTTCTGGAGTGTTATGCCAAGTTTTTTTGCCTGACTTCTTCCTACATGATTGAGCGGTATATTGGTGCTTCCTTGCATGAGATTTTTAGTGTTCCACTCGGTTTCCCCATGTCTGATGAGAAGAAATTGTGTCTTCATGACTCAAGTATACAAAAGACAGCACACCATACGGAAGTGGATCTTGACAAACCTTAGGTTTTTATCCATAATAACCGTATGTTATTACCTACCAGTCAGAATACAAAAACTATTACCGATCTTCGAGAAAATGCACTTGGAGTGCTATCTGATGTTGACAAGTTAGGTCTTGTATATCTTTTCCAACACTCAGATCCGCGAGCAGTTGTGTTGTCTTTGAAGGAGTTTACCAGACTTTATGAGTTGATAGAAGATCGTGTTGACGAACATGACGCAGAGCAGTTATCACACGAAGATCGTGGAGAGGGAATTGAACTCAAGAAAATTGCAAAAAAGTATCTATAAATGACAACGTTCACTATTTTTTTTACGAAGAAATCCGAAAAAAATCTCACGCAACTGGCTTCGTACGATACAAAAAATATTGTTCGAAGACTGCTTCAGCTTGATGTCCCATTTCCGAGTAATCTCGATATTAAAAAAATGTCAGGTACTCCAGGGTTTTATCGATTGCGTTCGGGGAGCGTTCGTGCTATTTTTGAAGTTTTAGAAAAACAAAAAGAAATTTGGGTACGAAAAATTGATTATCGCGGCCATGTCTATTAAATTGTTATATCAGAGGGTTTTTCCACCAAAATCCCGCCTTGCGGCGGGACTGGTTCGATTCAAATTTGTATTATTCCTTTATGGGAGAAGGAATGTTTTCGTGCAGCTTGCAGTCTGACCGAGGTCATTTGTAAGTGTCACGTCGACCTTTGTCGGGACATTTTTTTCAAGTTCAAGTCCTTTGGTCGTGCAGCGGAATGTCGATCCGCCTCTTTCAGGTGCTGCTGTTAATGGTGAAGAGATATTTTCTACAGCAACTTTAGTATTTTTTGCTGTGACGGTCATAGTACAGTCGACCTTTGTCGATCCCACCACGTCTCCACCTTCGACAGAGAGGTAGTATTTCGGAAATCCTACCACTGGGTTGTAGTATTGAGTATCACAGGATAATTTTGTAATTACCTTTGGTGCGGGAGCAGTCGTGACGACTGGCTTTACCGGTTCTGCTGTATTTTCAGCAGTCGGGCTGGTCTTTCCTTTCATGGCATAAAATGCGATGCCGACAACGGCGACGACTATAAGTGCACCAACAACAAGTGCTGATGTGTTTGAGGATTGTTCTTCGTTCATATGATCTTCTCCTTCTTTTTGTGCGTTTGTTTTATCCATATGAAATAGTATAGTCATATACATTCACTGTAATCAAGAGATCAATTTTCTATGGGACCTGTATATGATATACTTTGGTCATGTCTGATATTGCAAAACTTCAAAAACTTGTCGATGAGGAAGCGGTGTCCATGGGACATAACCGTGATCCGAAGATCATTTTATTATTTCTTTTGGAGGAACTTGGGGAAACAGCGCGTGCGTTTCTCAAAGAATCCGGACATAAAGAATCAAATGATCGGATCGTTGAATCGTACAAGCAAGAACTGGGAGATGTCTTTTTTCTCCTTTTGTCTTTGGCTTCATCCCGGGGCATAAACTTAGAAGAGCAGCTTGACTACACGATTAAAAAATTAAAGACGAGAACTCTTGAAGATAGTTAATTTTCGAATTTAAATACTTCATTGCGGGGAACACTCAAATTTTCGTATAATCATCAGTATCGTTCGTGATTTGCTGGGATGGCGGAGCGGTCAAACGTATCAGACTGTAAATCTGACGCCCGATAGGGCTACCTAGGTTCGAATCCTAGTCCCAGCACCGCGCTTGCCGAGATAGCTCAGTGGTAGAGCAACTGTTTTGTAAACAGTAGGTCCGGGGTCCGAATCCCCGTCTCGGCTCAGAGATTTAATTTATTTCGGAAAAACCATGTTTCGCCAAAGAGTTTTTGTCTGTCTCCGAAGTTTTTTTCTTTGAGTGTATAAAATACAAGATGTCTTTCTTTTCGCTTCATGATCCATCCGGTCTTGAGGAGGACTGACACATGAAAAGATACAAGATTCTGAGGAAGCTCCAGGATCGTCATGAGATCCGATATGCCTTTGTCTTCATGGGCAAGCACATAGACAATGGCGAGCCTATGTTTGTGAGCGATTCCTTCAAGTCGATGAGCATACGGAGTTATTTTTTCGCGTAGTTTTTTTCCTGTAAGCATAGGTAAATTTGAAAAGAGTTTTCCTCGGTGAAATTGATTATACTAGAAATTTACAGAATTATTTACTTAGTGTCTTGTAGAGCGAGAGTAGTTTTTTGTCTCGAGTTATGAGTGATGAGTTACAGGCTAAAGCCTGGGCCACGAGGAGAGCGTCGACGAGTCCAATAGTTGAGTGCTTGCTATATAGTCGAAGCGATTGAATTAGAAGCGTTTTATTTTCTGTTAATAGTCCATCGATGGCAAGGAGGGATGAGAGAAAATCAGCGATATACGTACGTTCCCTCTTATAGACTGATCGAAGCACCCATTCTATTTCAAAAAATACGATATTTGGAATGTGAACATCTACTAAGTCTTTTTGGGCTTGGGTGATGATAGTTTCAGATTCTGATTTCCCCTTTCTCAATAAGAGTATGTCTAAGAGTGAATTTGTGTCGAACAGATAAGATTTTTTCATGAAAGAAGTCTATGCTACCGAAGTATTCTGACGTTCTTGGAAAACTGAGTCGAGAGGCCGAGTAGGGGCAACGCGTCCTTTTTTACGAGCTCCCAACGTTCCAAAGAACTGTGAGATATCTTTTGTAGCAACTGGCTCAGCCGTAAAAGATGATTTGTCCAGCGTAACAGCCAGTTTTGTTCCAGCACGAATTCCCAGAGCTTCTCGTATGAGATAGGGAATAGTAAATTGTCCTTTTGAGCTTACGGGGAGTGTAAATGTCATATAATAAGAATTATATCCTTATTCTTACTATTTGTCAAATTCTTACTTATTGTGCCTGGAGGAAGTTTGAAGTTTTTCCCCGGTGTGCACTAGGTGGATGGACAGTTGGCTTCACCACGGTGAAGCCAAACAGTGTCCTGTCGCCCCGATTCTGAATCGGGGCTACCTCAAAGCGTAGAATTTGTGGAGGAAAATACTCTCCAAATTTCCTACCAGGCAAGTTTATCGTAGAAGAGTTTTTTGGTGTTGTCAAGCGATTTTTTTATACAAGACCACTCCGTGGAAGGAAGAGGTTTAAGAAAAATTCGATGACAGGTGAGATCAGACGCGAGAGCGGGTTTCCAGGGAAAAAAACGAGGATCAGAAGAAATATCATCCCAAAGCGTTCGAGCTGTGCCCACTCGCGCGACTGATCTTCGGGAAGAAGTCCCTTTACGACATTAAACCCATCGAGTGGATGTACCGGCACGAGATTAAATATCGCGAGAACAACGTTAAAGGTAATAAGGGATCGAAGAATACTTATGACAATCATGATGCCGACGACGCCAACAGTACTTGCAGGATTTTCCGGAGTGACGGCGATAAAAAGACGCATGAGAAGTGAACAGACGGTCGCAAGGATGATATTAGATGCAGGACCTGCGAGTGAGATAATCGCGCTGTCGCGTCGGGGATTTCGGAGGTTAAACGGATCAAACGTTACCGGTTTTCCCCAGCCAAAGTGGGCAATAATAAGCAGGAGTGTCCCCAGGGGGTCGAGATGAGCCAAGGGGTTAAGCGTCAGTCTGCCCATGAGACGCGGAGTTGGATCACCCAGGTGTTCAGCCGCAAACGCGTGAGAAAATTCATGTATGGTGATTGCGATAATAAGCGATACAGCTGAGAAGATGAATGCAATCGGGTTATTGAATAGATCCATTAGGGTATAGTATAATGTATTCAATAACCAATCTCCAATATCCAATCTCCAAAAATGATCATTGTTGAGTATTGGGATTTGTGTATTGGATATTGAATTTGACTTTTATGTCCTATCGCTGCGATATCTGTGACAAAAAACAATCTGCTGGCAGGTCTCATACCCATAAACCGGGTGTGGCCGGAGGGCAGTGGAAAAAGCGTGCACCGGATACGCTTCGTACGTTTCAGCCAAATCTTCATTTTGTGACGATGTCCATAAAAGGTGTCATGACGCGCGTACGGGCATGTGCCAAGTGCATCAAAAGAGTACGATTTGATAATAATAAATTGAGTATTAATGGAAAAGTATTAAGTATTTAGGGATAAAAAGATCGCTTAATACGTAATACCAGTCCCTAACCCCCGGATTTTAACTTTCCTCCCTTGACACCTCGATACACGTAAACTATTCTAAGTGGGGAGTAATTTTATGCCAAAATCTAAAGCAAAAACAGTAAAATCATCAACACTTTTTAGAAAAGATGATTTCGCGTCATGGAATTTTGTCATTTTTCTGACACTCTCTTTTGTACTTCTTGTTATAGTTCTAAACGCCATGAAGGGTGTCTCCCGGGATCTTCGCAGTAAAGCTGGACTTGCATGTCCACAGTTAGCCCTTCCGAAAGCCGAGGATTGTACGGGTGGATGGACATATAAGCGGGACACCAATGGCTGTCTTGCGTTCTTCTGTGAGAATAAATAGCTATCAGCTATCAGCTATCAGATACGCTGTAGTGAATTGCTCCCAGGAGACAGGGGATTTTCCCTCGAGCTGCACAGTCTTAATCTTCAATGTTTGAGCAGATGGATCGATAGAAACGTCAAGGATTTTCAATCGTTTTTGATCTCCTTTTATTTCAATCGTTGTCCAGATACCCGGCCACGGGGAGAAAGCGCGGAAAGCGCGTTGTATAAGCATTGGAAGGTGAATCTGTTTTTCTTCTGATTGTTCAAGTGCTACTTTAATAATTGTTATATTGTCCAGAGGAGCTGGATCAGGCTTCGTGTGACGAGACCCAGCTTCGTTGGATTGAATTGTTGGCGCATCAACTTTCTGGAGTGCTCGTTGAATGAGTTCAAACGGAATGTACCCGTCGCTGCGCGTGAGTCTCCTCGCAACAGGATGCTGTTTCATGTTATCTTGTTTTAAAACATGATAACGTGAAGTTTTATTGTTTTTTTGGTCTGCAATGTACATTGGCAGGACGTCGGCGAGGAGTGTTGCACCTTTAGTAAAAAGTGAAGATCGAAGTGTGTCCGGGAAGTCGTGATCTGTGATTGGAATTTTTACTTGATCTATTATTTCTCCGGTGTCAAAACTGCCTTGAAGTGTTACGATTGTTGCCCCTGTCTGATGGTCGCCCGCAAGTATCGCCCATGGGACAGGGTCGCCGCCGCGCCATCTAGGGAGAAGCGACGGGTGGACATTGATACCGCCAAACTTCGTTGCTTGAATCACCTGTATGGGAATGCGCTCTCCGTAGCATGCGCTTATGATAAGGTCCGCTTGAAATGTAGAAAGCGATTCAATAACTTCGGATTCGTTCTCGTAGAGCCATGATTTTTCCTGGTTTGAGGGAAAAGTCAGGACTGGTATGTTGTGGTCTTTCGCCCATATTTCTACCGGTGTATGAGTCATTACCTGGTCTCGACCAACTGGTTTTGCAGGTTGGGTCACGATGGCCTGAAGCGTGACACCTGACACCTGACACAGTTTGTTGAGCACAATGACAGAGTCTGATGTCGAGCCGAAGAAGATGGTTTTTATGGAATTCATAGTTATTTCGTTACTTTGTTAATTCGTTAATTCGCCATGTAAATATTAAAGATTTGTATATTGTAAGTATCGAAGTAACGAACTAACGAATTAACGACTATTTCAACGTTATTTCCTCTAAGATCTCTTTCCCTTCTTTGTCATACGTCGTGTGGTAGAGTTTGTTTTTTCCCTCTAAGACGCGCTGGGTAAAGAGGACGCCCTTGAGGTGATCCGTTTCGTGCTGGATGATCGTGGCATGGAATCCGTCGATCGTCTCTGTGTGTTTTTCTCCGTTTTCATCCTGAAATAAAAGCGATAACGATGGGGCGCGCAACACATTTCCCCAGATGCCCGGTATTGAGAGACATCCTTCAAGCCGTGAATCTTTTTTTGCGTCTTCCAAGACCGGTTTTTCTTCTGATACTATGACGGGATTGATAAACGACCGAACCGGTGAAGCGGCTGTCGGTCGGGTGATAAATATCTGAAGCGAGACGCCTATCTGCGGGGCGGCAAGCCCGACACCTTTCGGATTTTTTGTGGCCTTGAGTGTGGCAATCATTTCTCTGAGTATGGTATGGAGTTTTTTATCAAAATTCACCACGGGCTTTGCGCTTCGGGTCAGCACTTTGTTTGGGATTGTGACGATTTGGTTCATTACGCCTATTGTACCAATTCTTTCAATTCCTTGTCCTGGGGGTCTACTTTAGAGAGGTATTCCCGTATGGTCGCTTTTGCATCTTCGATTTGTTTTGACTCAGTGTAAAAGATGTAGAGTGCGTAATACGCGTCGCGGTAGTTTGGCTTCATTTCAATAGCTTTTTTGAGAGCACCTACTGCTGTTGCGCTATCTCCTTGCTTGCCTGCAATGACCGCGATATTGTAGGCTATTTTCGGATCGTTTGGAGATAGTTCTTGCGTTTGTTTGAGTGTTTCAAGCGAAAGCTTGTAGAGACTTGGATCAAAAGCGGAGAACGCGTACAGTATTTTTACCCGGGATTTCCAGAAGTTGACGTTTTTAGGCGACGTCGTGATAGCGATATCGTTTTCTTTTATTGCCCGTTGAGCTATGGTTGAAGCTCTTGCGGCTTCATTGTTATCCATGGCTTTGACCGCTACAGCTGCAAGCTGGGTCGAAAGCTCATCGTGATACAGTGGCTCTGTTGGATTTCTTAAGATTGCGGCTTCGGTAAATGATACAGCCTGTGCTTCGGCAGATCCGACGCGGGAGTATCGGTACCCTTTTGCAAAGAGTCTGTCTGCATCCCAGAAGATGCCAAGGAGTATGATGAGCGACACTCCCGAGCCACCGATGATCCACATGGATGCCTTATCAAATGGATATTGGAGTGTGAGTTTGAAAATTCTTTCTCCACCTTGTTGGATATTGGAAATTGGGATTTGGAGATTGTACTGGACAAACATTATTGCTGGGAAAAGGAATAAATATACCTGGGTTATAACGACGGAGAAACCGAAGAAGTTTGTGATGAGGATAGAGATCCAGCCTGAGAAGAGAGCTAGTTGCATTGTGAATTGTGAATACTGAAGACCGGATAGAGTAGGTTTTGATTTTTTCAGTATTCCGTATTCACTATTCAGAATTCGAGAGTACCAGGCGACAAATACACCAAGAATAGAAAGATAAGAAAGTAACCCAAAAATTCCGGTAGTGGTGAGAAAGTTGACGTACTCATTGTGCGCTTTGTTGTAGAGAAAATCCCACTCGCTTGTGAGATTATGTCCTTTCGGTCTGTATTGAAAGAACGCGAAAGCAAATGATTCCGTGCCCGTTCCGATGAAAAATGTTTTTACTGAGCTTTCCCACGCGGTTATTGCACCGCTCCAGACGTATGTACGGATGATGCCGGAGTCCGTCCCGCCGGTTTCGAGGAGGGGAGCTTTTGCTGAGGGAGTAGGGGGTAGGGAGTAGGGGGTAGATTGAGAAGATGATTTTTGAAAAATGCGTTGCTGGAGAGAGGAGAAGGTAAAATATTTGTCGAATCCTTCTATGTATACACCGTTGAAAAAAATGATGACCGCAAACGAAATATGAATAAGGGCACATGGTTGGAGGAATTTTTTATCCAGTTTCGTCGCCAAAAACAGTAATCCCCAGAACAGAACATCTGCGACTGCAAACGCTCCGAGGCCGGATTTTGATCGGGTGGACAGAAGGACGAAGAAAAACAATAAACTCAATATCCAATACACAATACACAATGTCAAACCCTGAATTTTTTTTTGTTTTGTATCGCCACTAGCTGAAAGCTGAGAGCTGAAAGCTGAGAGCTGATTGATTCCCATTGCCCATGCGATGGGCACGAGCGCGACCAGGTACGCCGCAAGCCAGTTTGGTTGACCAAGGCTTGAGAATACGCGGTTTTGGACGTCCTGCACCCAGAGGTGACTGTCTATGCCCATGCGCTCAAGGACGGCGTAGAGAGCGACGAAAAAAGCGGAAATGAGGGTGGTGTATAAAAGAGTGAAAAGTGAAGAGTGAAAAGTGAAGGGTTTTTGAGAAGTTATTTGTTTTTTTTTACTCCTAGATTCTAAATTCTCAATTCTAGATTCTGATGTTGAAGCTTGTATGGAATATGTACTAATAAAAATATAATACAGCGCTACATAGCAGAGCACTGACAAAAGTCCGCCGTTAAATCGGCTGTAGTAGCCAAACCAGGAGACGTGCGGGTCGATGGAAAAGAGCGTGCTGACGGTCTGGGAGAGGACAAAGAGCGCGATGGGAATATCAAGCGGCGTCCTGGGGATGCTCAATTTTTTCTCATGGATCGCTTTTACCGCCCACGTCGTCGCGATGGCCACAGTCAGTGCATACACCGCCATCATTTTGTTGTATTCAAACAGCTCGTAATTCCAGGGAGTGACAAGAAGCGGCACGAGGGCAAAGAGGAGGATAAAGAGGATGTGGATAATTTTTGTACATTTCCCCGAAAAATCCATACAAGAAGTATAACACAGACATTAGATTCAGTGATTTTCCCAACAAAAAGCCAACTCCCAATACTATAAATCAAACAGACCCGAACCTTCAGGCGTGTGTGTTTAATAGTATTTCCCCTACGAGAGTTGGCTTATTATTTATTCATTGTTTTTACTTTGGAGCTGTAGCTACTGCCCCTTTCATTGTGTTTATTGCCGTGCTCACGAATGATGAAATGATCAAGCCAGCCATTGCAGCGCCAGAATGATAAATGATGTATGTTTCATTTATATTCAGTTTTCCACCGGCGGCGAGAATAGCTTCCATATTCCAGGGCAGTTGAAACAAAGAATCGAGACTCATTGAAAGTATCTGACCAAGTACTGCTAATGCCACGAGTATGCCAACACGTTTCAGTACGTTTTGCGTTTTAGCGTATTTTTTGATATCAGGCGATGCACCGGCTATGATTATCGATGCAAGCGTCATGACAAGCTGAGGCACATGAAGAATAAATCCTTTCCACCAAAGATCATTGACGACTATTTGAGTTACTCCGTCAGCAATAAGAAAGAACTTCATGTATAGAAAGATCAGCAGTCCGGTAAGTATTCCTCCAAGCGTAAGTTTTCCGATGCCCTCAATTGTCCATGCGCCGACAATATTAATTATTGCAATTAGGACCATCGCGAATTGTATGACAATCAGGGAGAGAGAATTGAATTTATATAAATTTTTCTCTTTATCCACATAGTACGCTTTGTAAGCGTTGTCACAGGTTGTTTTTCGAAGTTTAACTTCCGCTGGATTATTTGCAGTTATTGCGGTGAAAATCATGTCAAGACATTCATCAGCTGTTGGAGATACTCCTGCCTTGGGATATGCAAGCGGAATTTTAGCCTTTATGATCAACTTGATTTCCTCTATGGCTTTTTCACCGGATTTTTTATCTGGTATGCCAGGGAGCTGGTTTATGTTGTAACCAAGCTCTTTCATTGATTTATCCCACGCGGTTTTATTCAGCTGTAAAATCGTGTTCTCTGCTCGAGATTGCATGAATCCAGGGAACGTACCAGCCAGAACTAATACTACGAATACAACTATTATTGCCTTGGCGAGTCCAGGATATTCCTTCCAAAGCCAATCGATTGTTCTGGCTAGGAGAATAAGAACTATCCCGCTGCCAAGCAAGGTCGCCACAGGGAACAGGATCGTCGTCGGTGTAATGTTTGCGATATACGAGGTTACGCCGAAGAATAATGCGAGAATAATGAGAATCCCGCCTGCTATTGGAACGTAGATAGGTCGAATGCTTGTCATTGTTGCACCTCCTTAGGATGCAAAACTGAAAAAATGATTTTTTGAGAAAACTGATGCCCAGTTTTTTGGATGTCAATGTACAACTTTAACTAAACTACTTACATATTAAATACACACTTACTGAATCCTAGGGGATATTATACCCTATAGTAGCAAATAATGGTTAATTTCACTCTATTATGACTGTGCTACAATGACTCCTAGCTATGTTTGACCTCTTTTTTGGTTTGGTTTCCCATGATTTGGGTATAGATTTAGGCACGGCGAATACCCTCGTCTATGTGCGTGGGAAGGGCATCATGATCCGTGAGCCATCGGCTGTGGCACGGCAAAAAAAGACGAAGCAGATCGTGGCTATCGGGACAGAGGCCAAGCGGATGATCGGCAAGACCCCGCAGACGATCGAAGCATTTAGACCCCTAAAAGACGGGGTGATCGCGGATTTTGATGCGGCTGCGGCCATGCTTTCCTATTACATACAGCTTGTGCACAGGCAGCCCAAAAACAAATTTTTGCCAAATATCCCGCGACCCAAGGTCGTCATCGGCATACCCTCGGGCGTGACGGATGTAGAGCGACGAGCCGTGCAGGAAGCGGCGATCATGGCTGGTGCACGCGAAGCGTACCTCATAGAAGAACCCATGGTTGCGGCCATTGGCGCGGGACTGCCGATACAGGAGAGCAGCGGCTCGTTTATCTGCGACATAGGAGGCGGGACAAGTGAGATCGCCGTTTTAAATCTGGGAGGCATTGTCGTAAACCGAAGTATACGGATCGCAGGCGACGAGATGGATGAGGCTATTTCAGCGTTTCTTCGCCTCAAATATTCATTTCTCATCGGTGAACAGACGGCAGAGGAGATAAAAAAAACGATTGGCTCAGCGTATCCGACGCACAATCAAGCAGAGCGTCATACGGTCGTCCGAGGACGCGATATAGAAACAGGACTTCCAAAATCTGTCCGCGTATCTGAGTCTGAAGTCCGAGAGGCGCTGACTCCGGTGATCGATTCGATCATCGAAGGAATTTCTGAAACGATTGAGGAAACCCCACCAGAACTTGTGGGAGACATTATGGAACGGGGGATCGTATTGGCCGGAGGCGGGTCGCTTATACGCGGGATAGATCGGAAAATTGCAGACATGATAAAAATGCCGGTCTGGGTGACAGATGATCCGCAGACAGCAGTCGTCCGCGGATGCGGAAAACTTTTGGATGACTCAGTGCTTCTCGGAAAAGTGAAAGTTGCTGCGAGAAAGATATGAAGATGGCGACGCTTGTCTCTCGTCTGTTTGAACCTATGATGGTGCTGACGGTGCTTGTCGCTGTCGGTGCGATTCGGTCTGGACTTGAAGGCATGGCGTTATTGCAATTTCTTGCATTTCTTTTTTTGGGTATGACTCTGCCTGTAAGTATATTTCGCTACTGGATCGTAAAAACTGGTCAGGTAAAGGATTGGGATATACACAAAAGAAAAGACCGGATCAAACCGCTTGGAACACTCGTTCTGTTTACGTTCTTTTTCGTGCTTGTCGTTTCAAAATTCGGAAATCCATTTTTAGTCACTCTTTTTGTTTTGCTTCTCATTTGGATAATGGGATTTTTTGTTCTTTCGCTTAAAATAAAAGCGTCCGGTCACGTCGGCATTATGACCCTTTCAGTTTTATTATTGATGAAGTGGTACGGTGTTTCTACACTTCCTCTTTTGGTTCTCCCGTTTCTTGTCGCGTGGGCAAGACTTATAAGAAAAGACCACACGTTGCCTGAAGTGCTGGTGGGCGCTACGTGGAGCATCCTTGTGTCTTTTATCTATTCTCTGATAGTGTAGGAAGTAATGAAACTCGGTAAGGCATTTTCTGACTCAATTAGCGTTTCTGTTCCGTCCATGTTTCGAAAATCTCGGGACATAGGCTCCACCTGGTGGCTTGGGACCGGAAGGATTCTCGTGTTTTCGACTATTCTTTGCGCCGCATTCTTTGTCCTCGTGTTTCGATTGTTTGATCTGTCACTCGTCCGCGGTCATGAGTTTCGGGTGCTTGCCGATGACAACAGGACCCGTGAACTCGTCCGACACGCGCCGCGCGGGATACTGCGGGATAGGACCGGAAAACCGCTCGTAGAAAATATATCTGAGTATCGCTTGATCGAGCCATGCGAAGTGAACCCTACCCAAAGCTGTACCGAGAGAATTTCAAAGAGCCGCGGAGAAGCATTGCTTCAAGGCGGGCTTTCGGCCGGAAAATTTTTGGAAATTGACTACGTGAGACAGTATCTCGCCGATGAATCAGTTGCACACGTGATCGGATATACTGGTGAACTTTCAGAAAAAGAACTGAACGATGCGTATTATTCCCTGCGAAAATATAAGATAGGAGACCGGGTAGGTCGATTTGGCGCTGAGGCGGTCTACGAAGAGAAACTTCGTGGTCGAGATGGGAAAGAATTAGTAGAGATAGATGCGTCCGGTCGGATTATCCGTACGCTTGGTCAGGACAAAGAACTACCCGGACAGGATGTGACGTTATCTTTGGACCTGTCTCTTTCAAAGGTAGCGCGAGATGCGTTTCCAAGTGGAAAAAGAGGAGCGGTGGTTGTATCAAAACCGTCTACCAGTGAAATTTTGGCGATGTATTCAAGTCCTTCTTTTTCTCCCAACCTTTTTTCTCTTGGTATGTCTCAGAGTCAATACAATGATCTGGTGGCAAATCCGGGTATGCCGCTTTTTAATCGTGCGATCGGCGGCGTGTATCCGCCCGGATCGACATTTAAAATACTTGTGGCATTAGCCGCGCTTGAGACTCGCGCAATTACCCCCGAAACTCGGTTTGAGGATACGGGAGTGATAAAGATTGGTCCATTTTCTTTTCCGAACTGGTATTTTTTGCAGTACGGAAAAACAGACGGCATGGTGGATGTGGTACGTGCTATAGCCCACAGTAACGACATATTTTTTTATAAAGCCGGTGAAGCACTCGGGATCACAAAACTTGTATCGTACGCAAAAAATATCGGTTTGGGCCGTCCGCTTGGCATAGAGCTTGGTGGCGAAGCAAGCGGGTTAATGCCGGACCCCGCTTGGAAGAAAAATCAATTTTCAACTGCGCTTGACCTTGAACAAAGAAATGATGAATGGTATACGGGAGATACGTATCACGTGGCCATAGGTCAGGGGTATCTACTCACCACGCCGCTTCAGGTCAACGCATGGACCAATCTCATCGCCAACAAAGGCACGCTCTGTAGGCCAACAATCTTACACGGCATAGGCGGTGATATCCGGGAAAACAAAGAATGCCGGTCATTTGATGTTCAAAAAGAGACAATACGATTCATAACCGAGGGCATGAGGCAGGCCTGTAGTGAAGGCGGAACTGGGTATCCGCTGTTTCATTTCCGTGTGAATTCAAAAATTGTGCCGATAGCGTGTAAGACCGGCACTGCAGAATTTGGTACGGTGAACGCATCAGGAAAGTCCGAGACACATGCGTGGTTTACTGCTTTCGCCCCACTTCGTTCCACTCAGCCCGGTACTGAGAACACTATCACTGGCGAGCCGGAGATTTCTGTGACAGTACTCGTCGAAGGCGCGGGAGAGGGGAGCGATATTGCAGCGCCAGTTGCTAAAAAAATATTTGAAGCGTGGTTTAGCAGGTAAATGTATCAGGTGTCATGAGTCATGCGTCAAGTTCTTGACCCATGACACTTGATCCATGACTCATAAAATTAATGACAGAAGACGAACGAAAGTATTGGGTGGCATTTAGTGTATTCCCCGGGGTTGGCCCTGTGCGTTTTCGGCTGCTTCGTGAGTATTTTGGCAGTGTAAAAAGTGCATGGAACGCACCAGAAAGAGAACTTCGCGCGGTCAAACTTCCGGAAAAACTGGTCAGCGAATTTATCGCGTTTCGGAAAAAATTTGATATTGATGCCTACCTTCGGCAGCTTTCAACACTTCATGTTTCAGCATTGACCCTCGAGGATGCAAAATACCCGGAGCTTTTAAAACAGATTTCTGATGCACCGTTTCTTTTGTACGTAAAAGGACTTCATAATAGCAAGCCTATTGACCTAACCCGTACGATTGGAGTCGTAGGTACAAGAAAGATAACACACTATGGAGAGGACGTGACGAAGCGGCTCGTTGCAGGATTGGTGGCCAATGGATTTACGATCGTGTCCGGTATGGCGTACGGAGTGGATGCGGTGGCGCATCAGACTGCAATTGATTGTGGCGGAAAAACAATTGCCGTGCTCGGGTGCGGGATAGACATCATTGCGCCGCCAAGTAACGATAGGCTGTATCATGAAATTGCCGAGGAAGGACATGGGGCAATCGTCTCGGAGATGCCGCTTGCGTTACGACCCAATAAAGGATTATTTCCTGCAAGAAACCGCATCATCAGCGGACTTTCTTTGGGCGTACTCGTCACAGAAGGCGCGGATGACAGCGGGGCGCTTATTACTGCAAGAAACGCCGGCGAACAGGGGCGGGATATGTTTGCAGTGCCGGGATCTATAGCAAGTCCGTACAGCAAGGGTCCATTAAAACTGATCAAAAACGGGGCGAAACTGGTAGAAGATGTACAAGATATTCTCGACGAACTTGGGATTCCATCTCATCGCGATTCAAGCATTCGTGCATCTCATGCGACTATTTCCTACAAAGCACAGTCAGCCGATGAGCAAAAAATCATTGATGTATTACTTCAGGAAGAGCGTCACATTGATGAAATCGTAAGATTAACAGGGATACCAATATCTCAGGTGTTTTCGCTTATGACGATGCTCGAATTAAACGGTGCGATAAAAGAAGTAGGCGAGAAACGCTATGGGATCGTTCGTCCCGCGTAGCGGGATGATTACGAGCCCAAGTGCCGCATCACCGCGGCGTATGTTATTCGTGTATAATAATTGAATTCTCTATGATCCTTATTCTCGTCGAGTCACCAACCAAAGCACGGACGCTTGCAAAGTTTTTAGGCAA
>JACREM010000085.1 GCA_016218215.1 Candidatus Gottesmanbacteria bacterium
AGCTGTTCACGGATAGATGGTTGATTAAATTCGTTAAGGCAAAGGCCTAAGAAATATTTACAAACCAAAACCTTTAACAAAAGGAGAACGGACAAACCGTTTCCTGTTATTGAGGGTTGCAATTTTTCATAGATGAAAAAGAAGACGCTATAAACTTAACCTCCTTAAAACGATTCTTACAAGAACTCGAAGCTGGATATCCATGGTTTGAAGCTATGTGGTGGTTTTTCCAGATGAGCGATGAGTCAAAAGTTGCGGAACTGGACTTGGAAAACCTCGGGAAGATCAGGAAAAAGACTGATAAACTATGCAATAGCTCCGACACAGTGATAAGAAAATCATTAAAAAAAATTTATCCTCATCTTGAGGATTTATCCTCAGTGCTTCGAACAGAAGAGATATTGTCCGGAAACATTCCAGATAAAAATGTACTACTTAATAGATATAAGGGATATTTTTTTGGCGGTGGTCGACTTTTAATTCAATCTGATAAATTAGAGATTGCTCAAATATTTGATATTCATTTTAAAAACGAAGAAGTCAAAAACGTAGAATATCTCAGCGGGAACATTGCTCAACAGGGAATGGCAAAGATTTGTTAGAAGACTCATGGGTCACAAACAAATAAGCGATGTTAAGGAAGGGGAAATAATCGTTTCTCCTATGACCATGCCTGATTTTTTGCCTGCAATGAAAAAAGCAGCTGCAATTGTGACAGACGAGGGTGGTATTTTATGCCACGCTGCGATTGTGGCCAGAGAATTAAAAAAACCATGTATAGTTGGAACTCAGTTCGCTACGCAAATATTTAAAACCGGTGACTATGTAGAAGTTGATGCTTTCAAGGGAACAATAAGATTGATTAAACATTAATTTGCATATTTTTGGAGAAATGATAGGACTTTTTGTTTGAATTCTTCTGGATGTGCGTCAAACACGTCATGGACGCTATCCACCTCCCAGAGTTCTTTTGGTTCATTTGCCAAACTATATAGATCTTTGGCATCCTGTGGATTTACCTCATCATCCTGTGTTGCAGAGATGAAAAGTGTCGGAATGCCTATGTTTTTTATGACTCCGGATGGGGTAAAGTGCTCATAATTCCATCCGAGTTCCAGCATCGCTGCAACGCTTATAAATGGATAGAAAATGGTTGGAGGAAGCCCTGCCAGGTTTAACTGTGAGTGAAACATCGAATTAAAGTTAGCATATGGGACCGAAGCGATGATGAAATCTCCCTTTTTGGTTTCTCCCGTGGTCATGATTGCTGTGGCTGCTCCCATGGAGATACCCAAGAATCCAATTTTCTTGCCAGCGTTTTCCGGTAGTGATTTTATACGATCGTACACTGCCGAAACATCCTTCCATTCATTTACGCCGAGAGTGACTTTGCTGCCATCGCTTTGTCCAAAGGAGCGCAGGTCCAAAAGAACAGTAGAATATCTTTTTTCGTATAGATATTTTACATGAATGAGCATCTGTGCTTTTCCACCGGGATTATCATATCCATGGATGAGTATGACTGCAGCCTTTGGGTGCTCAACCGGAAAATACCAGTACGCGATTTTTTGGCTATCAACACTCACGACAAATTCAGTTTGCGCATTCCATCCTTCGGGCATATCTGCTTTGGCGCTTTCGGCGTGCACGTTTAATTTCGCATGAAGCCTGTACCATGAATACAAAAAGGTACTAACAACGAGAAGAAGAGTGCCAAAAATGAGAAGCTTCATCATGTATGAGTATAGCAAAATCATAAAGGAAGAAAGCGCTCAGTTCAATTTTTTGTTAAAATAAACAATGTACTAGATTTTGCCCCTTTAGCTTAGTGGTAAAGCAGCGGTATCGTCCCAGTACTATCTTGCCGAATATGTTAATATTTGGCTTAGAAGTACGGGATCCCGTACATTTACGCCGACGTAGCTCAGTTGGTAGAGCAACGCTTTCGTAAAGCGTGGGTCATCGGTTCGATTCCGATCGTCGGCTCAAAACAACGTCAGTTCTCCTCCTTCGCGTCTGAACGAAGCTTCGGCGGACAAGGATCTGACATGGGGCTCAAATTACGTGGATAGATTATAAAACATGACTAATCTAGAAATCGCCTCACTTCTTCGTACCATCTCAGCATGCCTTGTGATTCAAAGCGAGAATCGGTTTAAGATCATAGCATATGAAAAAGCGGCGGAATCTATACAGCACCTGACCGAATCAGTGGAGGACAGATGGAAGAATGGGACGCTCAAAGATATACCCGGAGTCGGGACCGCAATCGCTTCGTCTCTGGTTGAGATATGTGAAAAAGGGTATTCGGATCATTTTAACGCCATTTTATCGACTGTTCCAAAGTCAGTATTCCCACTTTTAGAAGTTCCCGGCTTAGGCCCGAAACGAGCCTTTATTCTCGTTACCCGATTAAAACTTGCCAATGACAAGACTGTTTTTGAGGACTTAAAACGAGCCGGTGAAAGACACGAGATCGCGTCTCTTGAAGGGTTTGGTGAGACAAGTGAAAAAGCGATTTTGGATTCGATAGAACTGGCCAAAAAAGGATTTATAAAAGAGGAACGAATACTTTTGCCCGACGCCGAAGCTATAGCAGATGAGGTTATAACGTATTTAAAAACACATGCAGAGATAGGGCGTGTCGATACATTGGGGTCGCTTCGGAGAAAAAACCCAACGATAGGAGACATCGATATCGCGGTGACAACCGATGAGCCGCAGAAAACCCTTGAAGCGTTTGTGTCGTACCCGCACGAGAGACGGATTGACAAAGGAGAGAAAGGGGCGACTTTGGTACTCCATAGCGGGAGACAGGTGGATCTACGGGTGTGCGAAAAAGATTCTTATGGCGCTATGCTCCAGTATTTTACCGGATCAAAACAGCATAATATTGCACTTCGAGAATATGCTATAAAAAAACATTTAAGCCTCAATGAATATGGGATAAAAAACGCAAAAGGAAACGTAAAGAAATTTTCTGATGAGAAAAAGTTTTATGAAGCGCTTGGACTTTCATATGTACCACCAGAGCTAAGGGAAAACAGGGGAGAAGTTGAATCTTCCCTTCGCACAACTCAGGGTAAACCAGATGGTCTGCCGGTACTCGTAGAATCTACGCAGATATTGGGCGATCTTCATATCCATACATCGTATGACCTGAGTTCTTCTCACGACCTAGGGAGTGCGACATTTGAGGAACATCTGAAAAAAGGAGTGAGTCTTGGGTATGAATACATTGGCATAGCAGATCATAATCCGAGTGTTTCGATACATACTCCAAGCGAGATCACCGCAATCATGAAAAAACGAAAAGAGTGGTATGAAATTGAATATCAAAAATTTGTTAAAAAAACAAAATCAAAAATTTGTTATTTTTTATTATGTGAAGTAGACATCCTTGTTGATGGGTCGCTAGCATTGCCGGACGAAGCTTTTGAATATATAGATGCTGCTATTGTATCTATTCACTCATCTTTTACCCAGGAGAGTAAAACCGCGACCGATCGCGTCTTGCGTGCGTTCAGTGAGCATCCAAAAGTCAGGATTTTTGGCCATCCCACGGGGAGACTACTTACGAAACGGGAGGGTATACAGCCTGTATGGCAGACAATTTTTTCCTTGTGTAAGGAAAAAAATATTGCGCTAGAAATAAATGCGTCTCCAGAGAGACTCGATCTACCGGACGATCTGGTATTTGAAGCGAGAAAAAAAGGAGTGAAATTTGTCATAAATACCGACTCTCATGACCTTATCCGTATGGAGATGATGAAGTACGGCCTCGCAGTTGCAAGACGCGGATGGTGTACAAAACATGATATACTCAATTCACATAAGTATCCGGAATTTGCCGCGTGGCTCTCCGGGAAGGAGGACATATGATGTTTGGGTATATATTTCTAGGTCTATTGCTATTTCTTGGCCTCTATCTTTGGTCTTTATATAACGGACTGATTACGAAAAAGTTGCATATAGATGAATCCTGGAGTCAGATAGATGTGCAGCTAAAGAGACGAAGTGATCTCATTCCAAATCTTGTCGAAACTGTAAAAGGGTACGCAAAACATGAAAAAACTGTGTTCGCAGATGTGTCCAAAGCACGATCGGCTCTGATGGGAGCCGGAAATCCGATGGAAAAAGCAAAAGCAAATGATGCTTTGAGCGGTGCGTTGTCTCGGCTTATGGCGATAGCAGAAAATTATCCGAAGCTTGAGGCTTCTTCAGGGTTCGTGCAGCTTCAGAAAGAACTGTCTGATACTGAGGATAAAGTAGCCTACGCACGGCAGTATTACAATGAAACAGTTATGGAATACAACGTAGCTATAAGTGTATTCCCGGGCACGGTGTTTGCTTCACAGCTTGGATTTACTAAAAAAGAGTTTTTTGAAGCGGCTCCAACAGAAAGAAAAAGTGTCAAAGTAGACTTTTCTTAACTCACGCGACTCGCTATATTTGTGACCAGCTACACAGCAATTCAGTCTAATACCCAAAAAACATCCCTTTTTATGGCGGGATTTGTCGTTTTCCTTGTATTTTTTATGTATGTGGCGGGTGAAATATCCGGCTACGGCACGTCATTTGTCTGGATAGGCGTACTTTTGTCTCTTGTGTCTTGTTTTGGGAGCTACTACTTTGGCGATCAGATTGTGATAGCTATGAGCGGCGCCCGAAAAGCCGACAGAAAAAAAGAGTTTGATTTCTTTACGGTATCTGAAAATATCGCTATTGCTGCAGGAATTCCAAAACCTGCGCTCTATGTCATAGACGACACAGCAATGAATGCATTTGCAACAGGAAGGGATCCTGAACACGCAGTGGTCTGTGCTACGAGCGGAATACTTGAAAGACTCGACAGACGAGAGCTTGAGGCTGTGGTGGCACATGAAATATCGCACATAAAATATTACGACATACGCCTCATGGTCGTGGTAGCAGTGCTGGCCGGAACTATAGCGTTTGTCTCTGATATGTTTATGCGAAGTCTCTGGTTTGGCGGAAATAGGCGAAATCGTGATCGTGATGATAATGGCGGGGTATTTCTTATTATCGGTATAGTTCTTATGATTGCCTCACCGTTTATTGCGACCATCATCCAACTGGCAATATCACGTAATCGTGAATTTTTAGCGGATGCGGGTTCAGCAGAACTCACCCGTAATCCGGATGCACTCGTACGGGCGTTACAAAAAATATCAAAAGACTCTGAGGTGCTTGAAGCAGCGACGAATGCCACGGCGCATTTGTTTATCGCAAATCCTTTTAAAGGAAAGTCGTCGCATGCGTGGTTTGCATCGCTTTTTGACACACATCCCGCCATAGAAGAGCGGATCGCCGCATTAAAAGCCATGAAGTGATATGACTAAAGTTTCAATTCGTTTTTACATAGCAGTATTTTTTGGCCGGTTCGCTCAATGTGTTTTACGGTTGATCGGTAAATCCGCGGGCGGCACATGGCCTGGTGAGATTGCTCTTTTTATTTGTCCGGACTTTATCTCGCGATTAAAGAGAGAGTCGTTTCGACTTGTTTTTGTCGCGGGGACAAACGGGAAAACAACGACTGGTAAGATGATCCAAACCATCCTTTCTGCACATTCATTTTCTGTTCGAGTAAATGAGAGTGGAGCAAATCTTGTGAACGGACTCGTTTCTGTACTATTGTCGCACCCGTTCGTTTCAAAAAAACCGATTGTGTATGTACTTGAAGTAGATGAAGCGTCGCTTCCTCATGCCCTTAGTGCTATAGCACCTGACGTACTGGTACTTTTGAATTTATTTCGTGATCAGCTTGATCGATACGGAGAGATCCGTGCTGTAGTCGCATTATGGAAAAAATCTATAGAAGCACTTTTTCCCAAAACGACGATTGTTGCAAATGCAGATGACCCATCTGTTGCGTATGTGTCATCATTACATACAGGAAAAGTTCAATATTTTGGCTTAGAAGATCCACTTCTATTTCAAAATAAAAAAGAACACGCGACAGATTCTCTCTACTGTCCGAAGTGCTTCAGGAGGCTAACGTATCAGGGGATATACTATTCTCACTTAGGAATCTGGACATGTGGAAATTGTGGCAATACCCATCCGGATGTAGCATTGAATGCGAAAAACGTGACGCCACCCCTTAAAGGTACCTACAATATATATAATACTCTTGCCGCAGTACTCGCTTCCAAGGTGTTTGGTATATCCGCTGAAGATGCAAGTCGGGTGCTTGCCACTTTTTCTCCTGCATTCGGCAGGATGGAATCTATAGCATATAAAGGTCGTGACATCATACTTTTATTATCCAAAAATCCTACTGGATTTAATCAGTCGCTTCACTTGGTATTGGAAAATAAAACCTCAAGTATTCTTTTTGTGTTAAATGATAGGATTCCGGATGGAACAGATGTGAGCTGGATATATGATATTGAATTAGAAGAACTTGAACATCATAAAAATTTGAAATGTCTAGTGAGTGGCGACAGGGTGTATGATATGGCGCTCAGACTTCAGTATGCGGGCGTGCCAACGAACTATATGTTCCCGTATGAATCTCCTCGAGATGCAATCGATAATTTTATAACAGACAGTAAAGAAGATGAGAAACTTTGGGTGCTCGCAACATATTCTGCAATGCTCGATGTGAGAAAAATTTTAACAGGAAAGAAAATATGAAAAAATTATCTCTTTCTTTGACTATCGGCTGGCTGTATCCGGAACTTATGTCTACATATGGAGACAGAGGAAATATTTTTGTGTTGAAACAAAGAGTATTACGACGGGGCTTCGGTGCCGAAGTCATAGAAATTGACCACTCGACGACTGGCAAAGAGCTTTCTCGTATTGATATGGTCATTGGCGGTGGGTCTCAGGACCGCGAACAAGAGATCGTGATTTCTGATTTATTGAAGAAAAAAGACGCAATCAAGGCTCTCTTTGACTCAGGGACACCCGGTCTATTTGTCTGTGGGTCGCCGCAACTACTGGGGCACTCGTATATGACCGGTGATGGAACAAAACTTTCGGGCTTAGGATTATTTGACATGGAGACGATACACCCAGGGGCAGGAAAGCCCAGATGTATCGGGAATTTAGTTGCTGAGATTTGTGACGATATGCGATATGCGAGAGGCGGTATGCGAAAAACTATTGTTGGGTTTGAAAATCATGGAGGGAGAACGATTCTCGGGCGTGGAGTAAAACCTTTTGCACACGTGCTTGTTGGGAATGGAAATAATGGCAACGACAAGACAGAAGGAGCTTTGTGTAATAATTTCATAGCGACGTATTCGCATGGGCCATTTTTACCAAAGAATCCACATATTGCCGATTATTTAATTTCCCATGCATTGTATAAAAAGTACAAGAAGAACATTGCATTAAAGGCACTTGACGACTCTCTGGCATGGAATGCGCATGAGGCTGTACTTCGAAAGTGCGGGATTGTTATTTAATGCCGATGAAGAGGATTTTTTTGTAGTGTTTTTTGATTTCGTCCCAGAATTTTTGTGAGAGAATGCTCGAGAATTTTCCTAAGCCCCCATTTTCTGTTTTACCGCAAAGAATTTGTTCGTATTTTGAAATAACTACTAAAACTTTTTCACCAAGACTATTAAATTCTGCTTTGTTTAGATCGGGATCTAAGACATATTTGTCGTGGATAACGGCGAAAGCATCAAAGAGATCTTTGTTTGCTTCAATCATTTCTGTGTATACTTTTTGATATTTTTTTTTGATATTTTTGCATATCACTATACTGTACTAAAAGAATACGCTACAATTCTCTCAGATATGGCGAGAAATATCAGTGTAACATTGACAAAAGAAGACGTAAAGAAGATCGCGTCCCTAGCTAAGCTACCTCTCGATGAAAAAGATATACCAGTATATATATCTCAGCTAAGCAGTATCTTATCGTTTGTTTCAAAACTTTCGGATGTCGAAAGTGCAGGGGTAGTTCCAACATCTCAGGTGACCGGGCTATTAAATGTATATCGTGATGATGTCATAGATACCAAGAGGATGCTCTCACAAGAAGAGGTCCTTGCTAATGCCCACGAAACTCATGACGGATTTATCATCGTCCCTCAGATATTAGCGAAAGAATGATATGAATATTCGAGACTACACCATACAGTCTGCATTGAAAGAAATGCGCGCAGGAACACTCAGGGCAAAAGATTTAATCCTTTCATGTCTTGAAAATATTGAAAGATATACGGAGACATACAACGTGCTCCTGTCCGTAGCGGCAAAGGAAGATTTATTGGCAGAAGCCAAAAAAATAGATTCTTCGGGGTATGATAAACCGCTTTCCGGTATACCGATCGTACTTAAGGATATTTTCAGTACTACATCACTTCGCACCACAGCGGGATCAAAAGTATTAGAAAATTATCACGCGCCTTATGAAGCAACAGTGGTAAAAAAACTGCGAGAAGCCGGTGCGATTATCATAGGGAAAGCAAACCAGGATGCGTGGGCTCACGGAAGCACAGGCGAAAATTCTGACTTTGGACCTACGTCATCTGCGTACGACATAAAATACGTCGCCGGAGGATCCAGTAGCGGAAGCGCGACAGCGGTGGCTTTGGGTATGTGTCTTGCTTCGACCGGGACTGATACAGGCGGATCTATACGAGTGCCTGCATCGTTTAATAATCTCGTAGGGTTAAAGCCTACGTATGGCCGGGTATCCAGGTATGGAATTATAGCGATGGCGTCGTCCCTAGACTCAGTCGGACATATGACAAAAACTGTGTATGATAATGCCTTGATGCTCTCTGTTACTGCGGGAATTGATCCATATGACGCGACGACAGGTCAGAAGAGTGTCTCGGATTATCTGTCTGCAATTTCTTCTTTACAGTCGCTTAAAGGAATAACAATCGGTGTTTCTCCGGATTACTTAACTGTAGGGAAAAAAGCGACCGACGGAATGAATCCTGAGCTTGAAAAACTGACAGAAGAAGCGCTTGGAGTTTTTACGGCACTTGGTGCAACGATAAAAGAGATCGATTTGCCTCATACCAAGGATGCTTTAGAAACATATTATGTATTGTGTCCGAGTGAAGTGTCTTCGAATTTAGGCAGGTATGACGGAATCAGGTATGGCAACACTCGAGACGCGTTTGGCTTAGAGGCGAGACGACGGATTATGATCGGAACGTACACATTATCTGCCGGATATTATGATGCATATTATAAAACAGCGCAGAAAGTAAGAACGCTCGTGTGCCAGGAATTTGAAAAAGCATTTGAGACGGTGGATGTCGTATTTGCGCCTGTGTCTCCTTCGCCATCTCCTCTTATCGGAGAATTTGTCAACGATCCGTTGGCGTTATATTTAAGTGATATCTATACGGTTCCTGTAAATCTTGCAGGACTTGCGGGCCTTTCTCTTCCGGCCGGATTTGTGGGAACACTTCCCGTGGGAATACAGCTTATCGGAAAACAATGGAGTGAAGAAAGACTCTACGCGATATCCAACGTCTATGAAAAGAAAACAGAGTGGTATAAGCGGAGACCGAAAGTATGAAATATACGCCGATCATAGGACTTGAAGTTCATGTGGAGCTCGGCACTACATCGAAGATGTTTTGCTCCTGCCCTGCAGATTATTTTGGAAAAAAGCCAAATACCCAATGTTGTCCGGTGTGTTTGGGTCTTCCGGGGGCACTTCCAGTGCCAAACAAAAAGGCCATAGAACAGACGATACTCTTTGGTCTGGCTGTACACTCGACAATTGCTGAAGAATCCAAATTTGACAGAAAAAACTATTTTTATCCCGATCTTCCCAAGGGATATCAGATATCGCAGTATGATGAGCCGCTAGCGATGAATGGATCGATAAATATCAAATATCAAATGTCAAAAATCAAAAATTCAGATCAAAAATCAAAAATTATCAGAATACGAAGAGTGCATATCGAGGAAGATACTGGGAAACTTCAGCACATGGTGGTGGGAGGAAAAAATGTTGCGTGCATAGACTTTAACCGAAGCGGTGTGCCTCTCATGGAGATAGTGACTGAGCCGGATTTTAGATCTGTAGATGAAGTGGATCAGTATGTCCGAAGGATTCAACAGATTATCCGCTATCTTGGAATATCCGGTGCAGACATGGAAAGAGGGAGTATGAGGATAGAGCCGTCCATTTCGCTTCTGGATATCAAATATCAAAAATCAAATATCAAAGATGAAGAATTGCCAAAGTATCGGGTGGAGATAAAAAATATTAATTCGTTTCGTTTTGTCCGAAAGGCGCTTGAATATGAGATAGTACGGCAAACAAGACTTCTTGAAAGTGGCGTAGCGATCGATCAGGAGACCCGAGGATATAGCGAAACACAAAATGTGACAGTATCTCAGAGAGGCAAAGAAGATGCGATGGATTATCGGTATTTTCCTGAGCCGGACATACCGCCGATGCGATTCACGCAAGATCAAATATTAAAAATCAAAGATCAAATATCGGAATTGCCGGATCAGAAGAGTGAGAGATTTATAAGAGAGTATGGTTTAACCGAGTATGATACAGATCATCTTATAGATGAATTGAAAACAGCAGTATTTTTTGAAAAATGCGTGATTGTAGCAAATACAGGTGTATTCAAGAAAGCAAATATTACTCCAAAAATAATTGCGAATTGGATAATAAATAAAAAAACTGACTTATCGATTAATGAGTCGCAATTTATTCAGAACATTGCCTCATCATTGGTCGTTATGACTGTTTCTGATGAAGATATTTATAGTGCTATTAAACATGTCCTTCGTGTCAATGTCCAAGCTGTTGAAGATTTTAAAGCCGGAAAGGATCAGGTCAAAATGTTTTTGTTCGGCAATGTTATCAAAGAACTAAAGGGTAAAGGTGATAAGCAAATTATAATGGAGTTGTTGATTAAAGAGTTACGAAAAATATAAAGATCGCGACGCCGTAGAAACGTGCTCGCGATGACAATGACACATTATGGGGGATTTTGTTCATCTGCATACACATAGTGAATATTCGCTTTTGGATGGTCTGGGAAAACTGGATCATCTCATTGAACGCGCAAAGTCGTATGGCATGGATGCTTTGGCGCTTACGGATCACGGAGCAATGTATGGCAGCTTTAAATTTTACCTCAAAGCTAAAGCTGCTGGAATAAAGCCGATCATTGGAGTAGAGACGTATGTAGCCCGCAGAACCAGATTTGATAAAGAAAGCAAGGTTGATACAGAACCGTATCATCTTGTCTTGTTAGCCAAAAATGAATCAGGGTATAAGAATTTATTAAAATTAGTAACTCACGCGCATCTTGAAGGATATTACTATCGTCCCCGAATAGATTGGGATTTATTAAAAGAGCATCATGACGGACTAATTTGTCTCAGCGCGTGTATTCAGGGTCAGGTGCCAAACCTTCTTCGAAATGGTCAGGACGATGAAGCCGAAAAAGTTGCAAACAAATATTCTGAACTTTTTGGAGAAGGAAATTATTATATTGAACTTCAGCGGCATCCGGCGATACATGAGTGTGAAATAGTAAATGAAAAACTTGTAAAGCTAGCTAGAAAACTTGGTCTTCCGATTGTCGCTACAAACGACATTCATTATGTCGATCGAGATGACGCGGAGGCACAGGATATTCTTCTTTGCGTACAGACTCAGCATACGGTACTTGAAAAAGACCGTCCTTTGTCTATGATTTCGTCTCCTGACTTTTATATGCGTTCTCCCGATGAGATGAAGGAACTGTTTGCCCAGTGGCCTGAAGCAATCGAAAATACAGTAAAAATTGCAAAGATGTGTGACATAGACCTATCTGTTGGTAAGTGGATATTGCCTACGTACGAGGTGCCTGAGGGACAAACGCCTGACTCATACCTTCGTACGCTTGTATTTGAACGGGTATCTAAAAAATATCCTGTCGTTTCTGACGTGCTCAAAGAGCGCATAGAATATGAACTGGACATTATAAAAACAAAAGGGTATTCAACGTATTTTTTGATAGTCGGAGATTTTGTAAATTGGGCAAAGGATAATGGCATCGGCGTTGGACCCGGCAGAGGATCGGCAGCAGGATCTGTAATTACCTATATATTAAATATTACCGGTATTGATCCTTTGTATTTTAAACTTCCCTTTGAGCGGTTTTTAAATCCATTTCGGCCGTCAGCCCCGGATATAGACCTGGATTTTGCTGATGACAGGCGCGATGAAGTGATAGCGTATGTGACAAAGAGATATGGATCCGAAAAAGTGGCACAGATTATAACATTTGGCACCATGGAAGCTCGCGGAGCCGTACGTGACGGAGGTCGAGCTCTTGGTATGCCTTATGCCGGGCCAGATAGGATTTCGAAGATGATCCCACTCGGGTTTCAGGGGAATGCAATGACGATTGAGAAGGCACTTGATCAATCCCCTGAGCTAAAACGTGCGTATGATACTGAGCCTGAGACAAAAAGACTTCTGGATGTTGCAAGAAAACTTGAAGGAGTCGCTCGTCATTCGTCGGTGCACGCGGCAGGTGTCGTCATAGCTGATAAGCCGCTTGTTGAGTATACCCCGCTTCAGAAAGAGTCGAAGGGTGAGAGAGTTGTGACGCAGTATGACATGTATACCATCGGGGAAGATGGCGTGGGGCTACTCAAAATGGATTTTTTGGGACTACGGAATTTGACGATCATGTCAGAGGCTTTGAGATACATCCGGGAAACAAGGAGCACAACAATAGATCTTGAGAAAATTCCAATAGATGATCCGAAAACATTTGCCATGCTTGCAAGCGGAGAAACGACCGGCATATTTCAACTCGAGTCGGCAGGCATGAGACGGTATATCAAGGAATTAAAACCAACAACGATCTTTGATCTTATGGCTATGGTCGCACTGTATCGACCGGGGCCTATGCAGGTGATACCTGAATTTATCAATCGAAAACACGATGCTACGAAAATTACGTATCCAGATCCACGCTTAAAGGACGTTTTGAAAGAGTCGTATGGGATTATCGCATTTCAGGATGATGTGCTTCTCACTGCCATAACATTAGCAGGATATTCCTGGGGGGATGCTGATAAGCTACGAAAAGCTGTCGGAAAGAAAATTGCCTCTGAGATGAAAAAACAAAAAGAAAAATTTGTAGAGGGGTGCGTCGTGAATGGACTACCGATGAAAAAAGCAGAGGAGATTTTTCACCTCATTGAGCCCTTTGCAGGATACGGGTTTAATAAAGCGCATGCTGCCTGCTATGCGATGATTGCGTATCAGACTGCATATCTTAAGGCAAATTTTCCTGTCGAGTATATGACAGCAGTGCTTACAGCCGAATCCAGAGCAAATACCGGACCTGTGAGAGACGAGAAGATGACGAGTATCGTGTCTGAGTGTCGCAGGATGAACCTTTCAATTCTTCCTCCGGACGTAAATCGATCAACCGTTGATTTTTCTATAGAAGACGGTGGAATTCGGTTTGGACTTGGGGCTGTAAAAAATGTTGGTACCGCGGCAATAGATAGTATCCTTTTTGTTCGAAATGCCGATGGTGTGTTTAAACGTCTTTTAGATTTTGTATCACGCGTAGATTTATCAAAAGTCAACAGAAAGACACTTGAAAGTTTGATAAAGACAGGGGCTATGGATGCATTCGGTAAACGATCCTCTATGCTTGCTGCTATTCCCCTCATACTAGAGCAAGCGCATAAAAGCAAAAAATCAGTCGCAAGCGGACAAGGGTCGCTTTTTGGTGCCGATGAAGAAGAAAATGCAGTGCTAGATATAGAGATACCAGATCTTCCGGAGATGACCCAGCAACAGATATTGGCACTTGAAAAAGAATTTTTAGGGTTTTATCTCACCGCGCATCCGTTAGAGCCGTATCGTGATTTATTATTAACATCCGAAGTGACGCAGATTTCCGACATTACCACGTCAAAAGCAGGAGAGCGGGTTACCGTAGGCGGGATAATCGTGTCTGTTAAAAAAATAAACACGAAAGCGAATAATAGTGAGATGGCGTTTTGTAAGATTGAAGACTTTACCGGAACTATAGAAGTCGTTGTATTTCCAAAAACCTATCTGAGAACCTATGCACTGATAGTTCCTGATTCCATAGTGTACATAAGCGGGAAGGTGGATGAGAAAGAGAACCAAATGACTATATTAACAGATGATGTGAGAGCGGTGGATGCATCACCGTGATGCATCAAATTGATACTGTACAACTGTTGACTTATGCCATATTTAATACGTACAATATAGATGATAAAAGAGCGACTTGATCTTATTCTTGGTGACTCAAAATCCGAGACACGATCGGAAGAGAGAATAGTAAAAAAAGAGAATAAACGCAGACAATCGAATAGTGATACATGGCGGTATCTTGGGACAGTTGGAGATATAGGATTTACGATAGCCATACCGATTGTTCTGGGAGGGATGGCAGGAACATATATCGATACAAACTTCGGGACTAGACCCAAGGGAGTGTTGGTGTTTTTGTTTTTGGGAATAGGTATTTCGATAGTCGAATTCGTTTACAGAATAAAGGATATTGTTGAAATGCAGTCTACAAAAAAGTAACAATTATGCCACACATTACACTCGCAGCAGAAAAACTCACAACTACATTTGGGTTCCCGATTACAAATTCACTGCTTACAACGTGGTTGGTCATGGCAATTTTATTTATTTTTGCTTTTCTTTCAACGCATTCCATTTCTCTTGTTCCTTCTGGTATACAATCCGCCGCTGAAATTATTATTGGCGGGCTGCATGAGTTTTTTGAGAGTGTCATAGGACACCATGTAAAACTCGTGTTTCCGCTTCTGGCATCGTTGTTTCTTTTTATCATCATTGCCAATTGGGTGGGCTTATTACCTGGTGTCGGGACTGTTGGGTTTTTTAAAAATGAAGCACAAAAAAGTATTCAATCCAAAGAGGTGATAAGTAATGAGGGAAGTGTCGTTGAAGAGAAAAAAGAATTCGTGCCACTTCTCCGAGGTGCAACTGCGGATCTGAATACAACACTCGCGCTCGCTGTATTTTCTGTCATAGCGATGCAATTTTACGGTTTTCATGTATTGGGTTTTCATTACGGCGGAAGATTTATTGATTTTCGAAGTCCCATTTATTTTTTTGTTGGCGCACTCGAAGTGATCTCTGATACATCGAAAATTATTTCATTTGCGTTTCGTTTATTTGGCAATATATTTGCAGGTGAGGTTTTACTTGCGGTTATGGCGTTTCTCATGCCGTTTATCATACCGCTTCCGTTTCTTATGCTCGAGCTTTTTGTCGGATTTGTGCAGGCGCTTGTATTTTCTATGCTGACTGCAGTATTTGTGAATGTGGCTCTCTCGCATGGCGAGGGCGAGGCACACGCGTAGCGTAAAGGAGGTGAAGAAGATAGTATGAATGAATCAATGATAAAAATGCTTATGACTGGTCTTACTATTGCCATTGGAGGAGCTCTTCCGGCATTAGCAATCGGTATGATTACGTCCAAAGGGCTTGAAGCAATCGGACGAAATCCGGAAGCAGCATCTGATGTACGTACGAGTATGATATTGGGACTCGCGTTTGCTGAAGCTATTGCTATATATGCGCTCGTCGCAGCTCTTATAATTAAATTTGTGTAAGACGCGGGTCTCGTGGTAGAAAGGATATATATGGAACAATTAGGAATTGAGCCAAAGCTTTTGGTTGCACAATTGGTGAATTTTTCGATCATTTTATTTGTTTTGACAAAACTTTTATATAAGCCTATCTTATCGATTTTAGAAAAGCGTAAGAAACAGATAGAAGAAGGTCTACAGTTGACAGAGAAAATGAAAGCTGAAGAGATACAGATGGAAGAGAAAAAAGAAAGGCTTTTAGAACAGGCCCGTAAAGATTCTCATGCCATCATTGAGGAAGGAAAGAAACAAGCAATAGAAGAAGAGAAAGAAATTATCGCTCATGCTCATAGAGATGCCGATGAGGTTATGGAAAAGGCGAAGAAAGAAATAGAGCACTTAAAGGAACAGATGGAAAAACAGATGAAAAAGCAAACGATCGAAACCGCAATACTCATGGCTAAAAGATTATTGGAACGGTCGTTGGACTCTGCACGTAAAAGAGAAATTTCGGATAAAAATATAAAGGAGCTGGAGTCATTTGCTCGCAGTAATTAATCGTATGGCCCTATCTAAAGATGCAAAAGGATTTGTAGATGGAGTAGTGGGATATCTTTCGGGAGATGCTCGCTCTCGCGACAGTGTGCCAAAAGTTTCCGAGCTTTTTCGAAAAGTAACTGCAAAGGCACAAAAAGAAAAAACTGCAAAAGTTGAGACCGCAGTGGCGTTGAATGCTGGTCAGCTCGAGAGACTATCGAAAGCTCTTGAGACTCTTACAGGACACAGTGTTGATATTCTCGTAAAAGTGGACAGTAGTCTTGTTGCAGGGTTTCGTATTACCGTTGGGGATTGGGTCGTAGATACAAGTTTGAGCGGCCAACTAGAGGCAATGGAGACTCTATTATTATGAAAACAGCGTCATCTGATATTTCAAATCAAATAGGCAGTGAAATTGCAAAAAAATTGGAGCACTTCCAGCCGAAGGTTTCTGCTCGCCGCGTTGGTCGGATTTTGTCTGTGGCAGATGGTGTGGCAAAGGTTAGCGGGTTACCTGATGTCAAATATTTAGAGCTCGTGTCATTTCCATATGATGTCGCTGGAGTTGTCATAAATCTCGAAGAATCTGCGGTTGGCATCATAGTCCTTGGAGATTATTTAAAATTAAAAGAAGGCGATGAAGTCACAAAAACCGGTGAACTGTTGTCGATTCCCGTAGGAGATGAATGCCTCGGGCGTGTGCTGAATCCACTCGGGGAACCAATTGACGGCAAAACGGCAATAAAGTCAAAAAAAAGATACCCTATGGAAAAAATAGCTCCAAGTGTGGTATTCCGTCAACCTGTGAATATTCCACTTCAAACAGGAATTAAAGCGATCGATGCTATGATTCCGATCGGTCGCGGTCAAAGAGAGCTCATCATTGGAGATCGAAATACAGGAAAAACAGCAATCGCCGTAGACACGATCATAAACCAGAAAAAAGAAAGCGTAGTTTGTATTTATGTTGCTATAGGTCAGAAGCAATCGCGTATAGCGCAAATTGTCGCAGAACTTAAGAAGCAGGATGCACTTTCTTATACTGTCGTTGTCAATGCATCTGCAAGTGATCCTGTGGCGTTTCAGTATCTCGCGCCGTACGCCGGATGTGCTCTAGGCGAATATTTCATGGATCAGGGAAAAGATGCACTTATCGTGTACGATGATTTAAGTAAACACGCATGGGCGTATCGGCAGATAGCTCTCATCTTAAAACGACCAAGTGGTCGCGAAGCATACCCGGGAGATGTGTTTTATCTTCATAGTAGACTTTTGGAACGAGCCTGTAGGCTTGATGAGAAACGAGGAGGCGGGTCACTTACGGCACTTCCCATCATCGAGACGCTTGCAAATGACGTATCTGCGTACATTCCGACAAACGTCATATCTATTACCGACGGACAGATATATCTAGAATCCGATCTTTTTTATGCGGGACAACGGCCTGCAGTAAATGTTGGTATTTCTGTGTCACGCGTTGGCGGAGCGGCGCAGATTAAAGCCATGAAAAAAGTTGCGGGAAACTTGCGACTCAGTCTTGCCCAGTATCGTTCTCTTGCCGCGTTTGCCCAGTTTTCTACAGATGTTGACGACGTAACGAAAAAACAGATCGATCGGGGAAGCCGTATGGTTGAACTTTTAAAGCAGGGACAATATGTCCCAATGCCGATTGAAAAACAAGTGGCAGTGATCTGGGCAGGAGGAAGCGGGCATTTGGATGATATAGCGTTATCTAAAATTGGAGCATTTGAGCAGTCTTATCTTTCATATCTAGACCGCGGGTACAAAAAGACATTGGCTGCAATAGCAAAGGAAAAAGTGCTGTCAGATGAGTCTGAGGCACAATTAAAAAAAGCGATTTTCGAATGCAAGAAGGCTTTCCAGGTGTCATAATCTATGGCAAATATTAGACTTATAAAAGGCCGGATAAAATCTGCAAAAAATATATCGCAGATTACAAAAGCTATGGAACTTGTGGCCGCGTCAAAGATGCGAAAAGCTCAGGCACAGGCACTTTCCGGTAAGCTGTATGCGTCTAAAATCTATGAAATGGTACTTCGACTGTCGTCTAAAGTTGAGCTTGTCACACATCCATTGCTTACAAAGCCACGAGACTTGACCGGTAAGCGACTCGTAATTTTATTATCTACAAACAAAGGTCTTTGCGGGGGACTAAATACAAATTTATTTAGATATTTGATCTCTCAGTATGAAGGATTGACGCGAAATGAATACGTCGTGTTTGGCAAAAAAGGAGTGCATTTTCTTGTGCAGAGTAAAGCTTTGGTTGTCGCTGATTTTTCCTTAAGTGTTCCATTTTCCGAGGGTATTCAAGCTCTGACGGAGCTAGTGACAAAAGAATACTTATTGCATAAGTATGATGGCGTCGACCTTGTGTACAATGAATTTATTTCAGCACTGCGGCAGAATCCTAAAAAGAAAACAATATTGCCTCTTACTATTTCTGGTGCTGTGCCTCCAGAAGAGGACATGAAGGAAACTCTTGTCGAGCCGTCGTATCAAGAAGTATTTGATGAGCTTTTGCCGCATTATTTGGAAAACCAGATTCGGGATGCAGTGTTGCAATCCGAGGCGAGTGAGCACTCAGCCAGAATGGTAGCTATGAGAAACGCAACAGACAATGCAGATTCTCTCGCGGGTGAACTGACGCTTGTTTATAATAAGGCTCGACAAGAAAAGATTACCTATGAGATCACTGACATGGTGACAGCACGTCTTGCTGTGGAGGTATAAAGATGTATTGATTGTGAGGTGTTTTGTATGAAAAAAATAACCCATGGAACAGGTGTGATAGTACAGGTCATAGGAGCAGTCGTTGACGTAGAGTTTTCTGACGGAAAGTTGCCATCACTCTACGAAGCACTGAAAGTCGCGTCTCAGTATGCAGAAGGCGGTACGCTCGTACTCGAAGTTGCCGCACACCTAAGCGACAATCGTGTTCGTACGGTATCTTTGGGTCCAACTGACGGGCTCATGAGGGGACAAGAAGTTGAGGTTGCGGGTGCACCGATTTTAGTACCCGTCGGTAAAAAAACACTCGGGAGGATATTTAATGTAGTTGGTGAGCCAATCGATGAACAGGGACCGGTTGGAACGACAAAACGATATCCTATTCATAGACAAGCGCCAAAATTTACAGATCAGAATACGTCTCTTGAAATTCTTGAGACAGGAATAAAAGTAATCGACCTTATTGCACCGTTTGTGAAGGGTGGAAAAGTCGCAATTTTTGGAGGTGCCGGCGTCGGGAAAACGGTGACGATTCAGGAGCTTATTCATAATGTCGCTGAGGTACATGGCGGCGTGTCGGTCTTTGCAGGTGTCGGTGAGCGGTCGAGAGAAGGAAATGATCTCTGGCGGGAAATGAAAGATTCTGGAGTTATAGATAAAACAGCTATGGTGTTTGGCCAGATGAACGAACCGCCCGGAGCGCGTCTTCGAGTGGCTCTGACAGGTCTTACGATGGCTGAATATTTCCGTGACGAAGAAAATCAGGATGTGCTTCTTTTTATTGATAATATTTTCCGTTTTGCTCAGGCCGGAAGTGAAGTGTCTGCACTTCTTGGCCGTATACCTTCAGCCGTTGGCTACCAACCGACGCTTGCATCTGAGATGGGTGCGCTGCAGGAACGGATTACTTCAACGATAAAAGGCTCTATTACGTCGGTACAGGCGGTCTATGTACCGGCAGATGATTATACTGATCCGGCACCGGTTGTGACGTTCTCGCATCTAGATAGCTTGATTGCGCTTGAACGGTCTATCGCTGAACAAGGATTATTTCCGGCTGTCGATCCTCTTTCGTCAAATTCCCGGATTTTGGAACCAGGCGTAGTCGGAGGAGAGCATTATGCCGTGGCGAGAGGTGTACAACGAACGCTTCAGCGATACAAGGACCTGCAGGATATTATCGCAATCCTTGGTATGGAGGAATTAAGTGATGAAGATAAACTTGTTGTTTCGCGTGCGCGCAAAATTCAGAGATTTTTGACTCAGCCGATGTTCGTGGCAGAGCCATTCACCGCGCGTCCTGGAAAGTATGTAACACGAAAAGATACGGTACGGGGATTTAAAGAAATTCTCGATGGAAAGCACGACGGGAAAAACGAACAGGCGTTTTATATGGTCGGCGGCATAGAAGAGGTCAAGTAAAAATAATAAATAAACAAATAATCCAATAGACAAATAAACAAATAGAAAACTGCGAAAATATGCAAACATATCATCTGGATATCATCACTCCGGTTCGCAATGCCTTTTCCGAGGATGTTGAGTATGTCAGTGTTCCGACGAAGATGGGCACTGTCGGAGTGTTGCCTCATCATGTTGGTTTGTTTTCTTCGCTCACTGAGGGCGAGATAAAAATTAAGACAAAGCAAAAAGAGATGTTTTTGGCTATTGGCGGCGGCTTTATGGAAATAAGAGGAAATGCTGTGACACTTTTGGTATCACGTGCATATCATGCAGATGAGCTCAATGAAACTGAGATAAAGAAAGCACAAACGGCTGCAAAAGAGGCAATAGCCCGAAGAACGAGTGGGGCTGAGCTTTCCGATGCATATTCGCTTCTCAGGCGATCATTTATTGAAATGAAGGTATTACGTCGATATAAGGCAAAACACATAATTTGACATGACTTTGCTATCGGGGTTACACTTCTTTGAAGGGGTAAAAATCAGATGAAAGTTCACGAAGTGATGAGCTTGAGAGTTGTAACTGTTTACGATAAATCTAAGCTTAAAGATCTATGGAAGGCAATTTTTAAACTTCATATTCACGCCTTACCTGTGGTGGATGCAAAAAACCGTCTTGTAGGCATCGTTTCCGAAGAGGATTTGCTGAAACCCCTTTATTCTAATTATCAACAATACATCGAAGATTTTGTCAGCGCATCTGATTTTGAAGAGATGGAGGGCAAAATTGTGGAAGTAGCAAAGTTACTTGCAAAAGACGTCATGTGTCCGCGAGTCATATTTACCCGTGTTGATACGCCGGCTATGCGCGCACTGTCCCGCATGCTTGTACGTAATGTACATCAACTTCCGGTGCTTGATAACAAAGATCGCATTGTTGGAATGATCACAAAGGGAGATATTTTTGACGCATTGTTCAGGAGACACCTGAAGAAACATACAAATCAGTCTGTCAGAGAGTCAAAGAAGAGAACAAAGAAAAAGTAATAATGCACATATATTGTGTATGTTATTTTTACGAAATATTGTATTGACGGGCTTACTATGTTTTCGCTCTTGACAGAATCGCTTATATATCAGTAGACTATATTTCCAGGAGAGATACGCCTATGATAACCTGGAATAGTATATGTATTAGCAGATACAAAGTGCCCTGAGATAAAACGCATACGTCCCGCAATAAGCGGGATTTTTTATGGTATGAAAGGTTACTTACATTTATCAAACGGAGAAATACGCGAAGGGACGATATTTGGCGCAGTAGAAATACCGGAAAAAGAGGTAGAACTTGTATTTTCCACATGCATGACTGGATATGTAGAGTCTATGACAGATCCGTCGTTTGCGGGTCAGATTCTTTCCATGACGTATCCGCTTATAGGAAACTATGGTGTTCCAAAGGAAGAGAAAGACGATTGTGGCCTGTATCAGAACCGTGAATCATCACGGATCTGGGTCAGCGGACTTATCGTTTCTTCGTATATAGATACGTATTCACACCAAGACGCAGTTATGAGTCTGTCGGATTGGATGAAACATGAAAATGTGAACGGCATATCCGGAATAGACACCCGAGATATCGCGGGACTCATACGCGAGCAACGTGTGACGCATGGGTATATTTCTAAGAATAAAGAAAAACAGAGATTGCCAAGGAAAAGTGTCCATTGGGTTTCCAAAACTTCGTCCGATTCTGTCGTAGAATATTCATCTCTCAAACCAAAGAGTTTGAAGATCGTTCTTATAGACTGCGGAGTAAAACATGGTATTCTTCGCGCACTACATTCGAAAGGATATACTGTGGTAGTAGTGCCATGGGATTTTGACCCGTTTAACATTTCCGATGTAGACGGAGTTGTGTGCTCAAACGGTCCATCTGATCCAAAGGAGTGCGGTAAAACTATCGACCATATTCGAGGCGTAATAGCCCGACAGGTCCCATTTTTTGGAATCTGTCTTGGGCATCAACTCTTGTCTTTGGCCATAGGCGCTGATACGTATAAAATGCCATATGGACACAGAGGAATAAATCAGCCCTGCATAGACCTTCGTACCGGACGGGGCTATCTTACGAGTCAAAATCATGGGTATGCAGTCGATGCACGTACGCTGCCAAAACAGTATGATCAATGGTTTGTGAACGCAAACGATGGAACAAATGAGGGTATACGGCATACATCAAAACCGATCGCAAGCGTTCAATTCCACCCTGAAGGAAGTCCGGGGCCGTTTGAGAGTAGTACGCTTTTTGATTTTTTCCACACAGTATGAAGTCAGCTTTAAAATCAGTCATAATTCTCGGATCCGGAGCTTTGAAAATCGGAGAAGCAGGTGAATTCGATTACTCTGGCTCTCAGGCGCTAAAGGCTCTGAAAGAGGAGGGTATACGATCGATTCTCGTAAATCCTAATATTGCAACAATTCAGACGTCAGAGGGACGGGCAGATCGGGTATATTTTGTACCGGTAACGCGCGAATTCGTACGAAGAATTATTGAAAAAGAGCGCCCTGACGGAATATTTTTGTCTTTTGGCGGTCAGTCGGCATTAAACTGCGGGATGGATCTATACAGACACGGGGATTTAGAAAAGAACAAGGTTACGATACTTGGAACCCCCATGGAAGCAATACTTGCGACTGAAGACCGTAAGATTTTTCAAAAGCACCTCGCAAGTCTCCATCTTTTAAGTGCAAAGGGCGGGATCGTGAAAACCGTGCACGAAGGCATGATATGTGCAAAAGCTTTGGGATATCCGGTTATGATGAGAACCGGATTTGCACTCGGTGGAGCTGGATCCGCAATTTTACGATCCGAAGGGGAGCTAAAAATTCGTCTAGAGGAGACGCTTTCTGTGTCGTCCCAGGTGATATTGGAGGAGTGTCTCTATGGATGGAAGGAAATAGAGTACGAAATCGTTCGTGATTTCAAGGGCACATCTATGACAGTGTGTAATATGGAAAATGTCGATCCGGTCGGGATCCATACTGGTGAGTCCATTGTCGTTGCTCCTTCTCAGACGCTTTCCAATGATGAATATTTTCGTTTACGGGAGTATTCTCTAAGAGTTATCGAAAGCCTGAAAATAGTGGGAGAATGCAATATCCAATATGCGCTGCATCCAAAGTCCGGTGACGTACGAATTATAGAGGTTAATGCGAGGTTGTCACGATCATCCGCTTTGGCGTCAAAAGCAACCGGGTACCCGCTCGCCTATGTTGCTGCAAAATTATCTCTTGGAAAAACTCTTTTGGAGTTAAAAAATACGGTGACGCAAAAAACTTCAGCATTTTTTGAACCGTCTCTTGACTATATTGTGGTAAAAATACCCAGGTGGGATCTGGATAAATATGAAAAAGTGCTGGGTGAAATTGGAAGCGAGATGAAAAGCGTGGGAGAGGTTATGGCGATAGGACGATCCTTTGAAGAAGCGATACAGAAAGCTGCGAGAATGTTAAATGACGGGTATGAAGGAGTCATTGATCCGCGATTTACTCTTTCAAAAAAGCGGGCTCTAGCTCAATTAAAAACTGCAGATACCATGAGGCTTTTTACGATCGCCAAAAGTCTCATGGCTCGTGTGAGTGTTGATGAAATTGCAGCGAAAACTGAGATAGACCGATTTTTTATTCATGCCATCAATAGGATTGTTGGTGTTGCAAAAAAGCTAAAGCAAAAAAAGACGCTTGAGGTCGATCTCATACGAAATGCCAAACGGTTTGGATTCTCTGATTCTCAGATTGCCCGGTTCACTTCAAAAAAAGAACATGCAGTGAGAAAGTTTCGACTTGACCATGCTATAACTCCGTATGTGAAGCGTATTGATACCGTCGCAAATGAGTTTCTTGGGAAAACCAATTATTTTTATTGTACGTATAACGCGTCTGTTTCTGACCATGTTGCCTCAAACAATAAGAAAAAAATTGCCGTAATCGGCTGCGGCCCATATGCCGTAGGCACCTCAGTTGAGTTTGACTGGTGTGCGGTAAACACTGTGGAGCAGGCAAAAAAAAGAGGATATGAGACTATTATGATAAATTCCAATCCGGAAACTGTGTCGACTGATTATGACACCTCAGATTATTTGTATTTTGAAGAACTGACATTTGAGCGTATTGCGGACATATATGATATAGAACAGTGCCCATTTATCGTCTCTGTCGGAGGACAAATTCCAAATAATCTTTCTTTTTCTATGGAGAATCATGATATTCCCATAGTAGGGACTGCGTCAAAGAATATTTTTCGCGCAGAATCCCGTAAAGATTTCAGCAAGCTTCTTGACGAGTGCGATATCGCTCAACCAGCATGGAGCGAAGCAAAGACAGTATCTCAGGCACTTCGGATTGCACAGTCTATCGGGTATTCCGTCCTTGTGCGGCCATCGTTTGTATTATCCGGAAAAGGTATGATTGTTTTAAGTTCTGAGAGCGAGTTTCTCGCATATCTTGATACCATTAAAGATTCTCTGGGATCGCAAAAACTTGTGGTGTCAAAGTTTATTGAAGGTGCTATTGAATGCGATGTCGATGCCGTAGCCTGTCATGGTAAGATAGTGCGTTACGCACTGTCTGAGCATGTCGAACCTGCAGGCATACATTCAGGGGATTCGACGCTTGTGTATCCTTCATATTCTCTGTCTGAAGAAATAAAAACGAAGATACTCTCTGCTACGAAAAAGATACTTTCGAAATTGGAGGTACAGGGGCCATGCAATATACAGTTTTTAGTTCATGATGATATTTCCTATGTCATAGAGTGTAATCTTCGTGCATCCCGCAGTGTCCCGTTTGTCAGTAAAGTTCTCCATGATAATTATATAACTGCCGCGACAGATATATTTTTGGGTATGCCTGTTTCATTTCATGAGCATAAAATTTCTCACGTTGGAATCAAGATACCCCAATTTTCATTTTTAAAGCTCAAGGGAGCTGATCCAGTGCTTCGGGTGGAGATGCGATCTACTGGTGAAGCGGCCTCCTTTGGACAGACGCTACGCGAGGCGTATCTTAGTGCAATACTTTCTACTGGTATAACATATCCTGAAAAAAAGTCTGTATTTGTAAGCATTGGCGGATTTGATGCTAAAATTCGAAGTTTAAAACAGTGCAGAGCTCTTGTAAGCCTTGGGTTTACTCTATATGCCACGAGCGGAACATCGCTGTTTCTTGCTACTCATGGTATACCATCAGAAAAAGTAGAGAAGATTTTTGAAGGTGGAAAGCAAACATTTGCGAATCTCGTTTTGAATAAAATGCTTGATTTTGCAATAGTTATACCCGAAAAGTCTCATGCAGTAGATAAGAAGCAATATGCTATGGGCATAAGTGATGGATATACTATGAGACGTATGGCGGTTGATGCAAAGATTCCGATTTTTACGTCTCTTTCTACGAGCAATATGTTTATTGACGCATTACACATTGCGCCAGATGTGCTTCCAATTCGAGCATGGGACGAGTACAGTATAGTAAATACAGTTTCGTGAAAGGAGAAGTATGAAAAATACATTATTTCAACAGGATATTTTGACCGCAGATCAATTTGATCGATCTTTATTAGATATGGTGCTTAATACAGCACGCAAGATGAGGACTGTAGTTCTCAAAAAAGGATGCACCGATATATTAAAAGGAAAAATCGTTACAGCGTTGTTTTATGAACCTTCAAGTCGAACATTTAGCTCATTTATTACTGCGGCACAGCGATTGGGTGCCGGTTTTATCCCGCTTCAGGGTGTAACATATTCTTCTGTTTCAAAAGGAGAAACACTGCCTGATACAATTCGGACGTTTGCCAGTTACTCTGATGCGATTGTCCTTCGGCATTCGGAGGTAGGTGCTGCCCGGATCGCTGCAGATTTTAGCCCAAAACCGGTCATAAATGCTGGAGATGGCGTGGGTGAACATCCGACGCAGGCACTTTTGGACATGTTTACCATCGTTGATACGTTTGGGTCTGCCGATAACTTGACTGTCACTATGGTCGGAGATTTGTTAAACGGGAGAACCATACATTCATTATCGAGATTATTGGCATTGTATAAAAATGTACAGGTCGATCTTGTCTCTCCGTCCTTACTTAAACTTCCTGAAGGACTTAAAAATACACTCCAAAAAAGAGGACTTGTTATACATGAATACGAAAAATTGGACGATGCATTAAAAAGTACAGACGTTTTGTATGTTACCCGTGTTCAAAAGGAGAGATTTACAGATTTGGATATGTACGAACAACTGAAACATAAATATATTATTACTTCTGATACGCTTCATAATATGAAGAAGTCAGCTGTTGTTCTTCATCCGTTTCCACGAGTCGGTGAGATAGAGTTTGAAGTGGATCTGGATCCCAGAGCTTTATATATAAACGGACAGATGGTAAACGGTATGTATGTCAGGATGGCGATACTTGCACTTGTTTTGAAAAAAACGGTGTGATATACCAGAGCAATTATGGAAACATTTTCTATTGATGTGCTTATTATCGGCGCTGGAGGAGCGGGTCTTCGAGCAGCTATAGAAGCCAAAGAGCAGGGTGCGTCTGTGTTACTCGTTGGCAAAGAAGTGCTTGGGTGTGCTCATACCGGTATGGCGATGGGCGGATTGAATGCGTCTATGGTTTCACCTGCGACTCCGAAGTTTCATGCCCAGATCACAAACGAAGGCGGTTACTTTATCAATAACCGGAAAATCGTCAAAGTATTTACAGATGAAATGCCTGCAAGAGTGTTAGATCTAGAGCGATACGGTGTCATGTTTGATAGAAAAGACGACGGAAGTTTTTATGTCTGGGCCGGGTCAAAGCAAAAATATCCTTTGAATATTTGTGTGGGTGATTATACCGGCCGTGAAATGATGCAGGGGCTAGTCGATCAGAGCAGAAAAATAGGAGTAATGTATAAAGATGAATGTTTTATCAGTAAATTACTCACAAAAGGAAAGAGAGTCATCGGAGCTGTCGGTCTTGACTTAAAAACAGGAGAAATTTTTTCTGTATCTGCTGCATCAATAATTCTTGCGACCGGTGGAGCAGGAAGAATGTACGAAGTTACGACGAATGCCGCGTCCAATACAGGAGACGGGTATGCTCTAGCTTTAGATGCAGGATGCGCACTTATAGATATGGAGATGGTGCAATTTCATCCGACTGGTATCGCGTATCCTCCATCCGTAAGAGGTGTACTTGTCACAGAGAAAGTTCGTGCTCATGGAGGGATTTTACGAAACAAAAATGGCGAACGATTTATGAGTAGATATTTTCCAAAGGAAATGGAATTGGCCAAACGGGACGAAGTGAGCAGGTCAATATATCAGGAGGTAAAGGAAGGTCGAGGGACTGTGCATGATGGAGTGTATCTTCATGTGGATCATTGGAAGAAAGAAGAGATTTTCGACAAAATACCGGATGTGTATGAGCAGCATAAAAATATTGGTATAGATATTTCAAAAGAGCCTATGGAGATCTACCCTTCGATGCATCACATGATGGGCGGCATCCGAATGAACGAATGGGGAAAAACGACAGTGAAAGGACTATTTGTCTGTGGAGAGGTGGCAGGTGGAGTACACGGAGCAAATAGGCTCGGGGGAAATTCTATAGCGGAAGGACAGGTATTTGGCCGACGCTCTGCTATTTCAGCAGTCCAGTACGCAAAGAAACATTCTCGTGCTTTAATTGTCACATCTGACGTCACTGTTGAAGCCGAGAGAATTTCGGCGTATAGAGCCGGAAAACATGGAGTTTCTCCGCATATAATTGAATCAAAACTTAAAAAATTGATGTGGGAGTATGTAGGCATATATAGAAACGAAAAAGACCTGCTAAAGGCTAAAAAGGAAATTTTATCACTTGCCAAGGCATTGAAGCATATGAAAGCAAGATCAGATGCCAGTACTCGCAATCGTGATCTGCAGGATTGCCTTGAAGTTTCCAATATGCTCAAAACTGCGTATGCTGTGGTACTTTGTGCGTTCAAACGAAAAGAGAGTAGAGGTGCACATAGTAGAAGTGATTATCCCAAAACAAAAAAATCATGGGAGAAAAATATAGTCATATATCAGGAAAAACAGAAGTTGATTTTGTCCTACGCAGGAGTAGTAAAGAGTGCATAATATGAATTTTTTAATTTTTCGATCAAAAAGTAGCACATATTTTGAGTATGAAATGGAGTATCAAAAAGGAATGACGGTACTTGATGTCATATTGTATGTACAACAACATGTAGATTCAAGTTTAGCGTTTCGCTACGAATGCAGACAGGGAGTTTGTGGTACTTGCGGTGTCACGTACAACGGAAAACCTGTTTTATCCTGCTCTACTCAGATACGCAAATCAGAGTGGGTCCAACGCATTGGCCCACTTGAAAATTTTCCCGTAGAAAAAGATCTTATCGTTGATCTCTCGGGAGTATTAAAACGTTGCCAAAAAATAAAGCCGTACATGGAAAAATACCATGATGTGCTACTGAGTAAGTCAAAAGCAAATGAATCCAAAGGATTTCGACGGTGTATAGAATGCGGATGCTGTATCGCTGGGTCTCCCACGGTAAAAAAGAACGGCGATGCAGTAGTAAGTCCCATGGAACTTGTAAAAATTGCGCGGTACGTAAGTGATCCGAGAGATAGAGGAATCAAGAGAAAAGAACATGCAGTCCATAGCGGTGCGCTCAAGTATTCCCTTCGCGAACTGCAATCTCTTTCTGATATTTGTCCCCGAGGCGTTTCTTTGAAAAAAGCCATTGAAGTTATACGAAAGTGACACAGAAAACAATCATCACGAACGGTAAATTTGTCACTCCATTAGGTGTCAAGCATGGTGACTTAGAGATTGTTGATGGGAAAATAGTCTCAATTGCTGAGAAACTACAAACACAAAAGAGCGATTTAGTGTTTGACGCTGGTAATCGATATGTTTTACCCGGTCTTATTGAAACACACGGACACTTTCGGGAGCCAGGGTTTGAGCATAAAGAAGATATAGTGCACGGTACCAGAGCTGCGCTTGCCGGAGGATTTACTACTGTATTTGATATGCCCAACACAAAGCCGCCAATCACCGCGGTTCTGCTTCTAAAAGATCAGATAGCCCGCTATAAAGAAAAATCATACTGTGATTTTGCCATAAATTTTGGCTCAGCTGTTGAAAATATTTTAGAGCTTGAGATTGTTGATCCGAGAGACATAACCGGAGTAAAAGTATTTACTGCCGGGCATCAGACTACTCCTACGACGATTCCAAAATTGTCTGATCAGGCAAAGATATGGGAGATAGCTGCCAGGCGAGGTTTTCCAGTACTCGTATACCCCTCTTCCTCAGGTTTGCAACTGATCTGATTTGACTTTACGATCTGGATCGTGTCTCATAATACTAATGCCCGCATTTCTTTCAGACCAACAAGTTACAGAGTTACGCCGTGCACATAAAGCAGTCCGCGATAA
>JACREM010000086.1 GCA_016218215.1 Candidatus Gottesmanbacteria bacterium
AAAATGTCTTTGCTAACTATAGTATGTAGCATCAAAGTTAGCAAGTATCTATAATTCTTGTCAGAACGATGAAAAAAGACGTACTAATCAAATTCGGCCAAAAAGTCCGCGAAGAAAGATTAAAACGGAAACTCTCGCAAGAGGAGTTCGCTGATATAGCCGGGGTTCATCGTACGTACATCGGTATGATCGAAAGAGCAGAAAAAAATATTACTCTTGAAAACATAGAAAAAATTGCAAAAGCGTTAAATATTAAAATCGCTGATTTATTTATTGTATGAAAATTATCAACACCTACTCTTTCAAAAACGGAGAACAGTATATCAGACAGCATTTTGCGAATGAGCTTACCGAAGTTATTCAAGCAATAGAAAACCTTGATGCCACTGTGTGTCTTTCAAAAGAAAGCAAAGAAAAAACGATGAAAGGGAAACTACTTTTTTCGCCTAGAGATATGAATGACCGCCTCAAATCTGAGCTCCATAAAAAGGCCTGGACAAAAAAGGCGAAAGGAAAAAGAAAAAAATATATTGAAGCACGTCATGCGTTCGGAAAAGGAAGATTCCGGGAGATGGATGGAATCAAAAATACAGTTGGACTTGAAATCCAATTCGGAAAATACGCATTCATGGGTTATGATATTTTTTCTAAAATGGTTATTTTTAACAAATTGGGATATATAAAATGCGGCATTGAGGTAGTACCTGGGCATGAACTTGTTAAACAGATGTCTACTGGAGTTTCGTCATATGATCAGCTATTGGTTGATCTTCAACATAGAGGTGAAAGCAATATTGATATCCCTGTATTTATCGTGAGCATTGGGCTGACCGATAAAGAAAAAACGAAAACACAAGAACTACAAGATTTATTCAGATCGAACAAAAAAGAAGCTATGAAAAGAGTCCATTTGAGGAAATATAACGGCTCGTTACCCGGTCCAAAATAAGGACGCTCTCGCTTGGATAAACTCCTCCGGCATCTCTGCTAACTTAACTCCATTCGTTGGTTCATATACCGGAGTACCCATCATTCTCCGTGGTAATGTACCATCTGCCGCTGCCTTTATCCTGTCTTCCGCGATATCAAGATAATTTTTCATAATATCAGAACCATATCCTCGTCGCTTATGTAACACCGCAGCGCACAATGCGCTACCAACGCCCACATAAGGATCAAAAACAATATCTTTTTCATTCGTCATTGATAAAACCAATCGTTCAATAAGCTCAATTGGAAATTGACATGGATGCTCAGTTTTTTCTGGGTGATTATTTTTTACATTTGGTATCTCCCACACATCTTCTGGATTTTTTCCTAACGGATTTCCTGACAACTTACCATAATCTCCATTTTTCTTATAATTTTTTTTGCCTGGATATTTTTGGGGAACACGAATAGTATCTAAATTAAATGTATAGTCATCAGTCTTTGTAAACCACAATATGGTTTCGTGTCGTCCTGAAAAACGTTTTGTACAATGAAGACCGTGACCAAATTTCCAAACTATTCTATTTCTCAACTTTAATCCTAATTTTTTACCTATTGGATACATGAGCACATCCAATGGGAATACTTCACCATCAACAGCTATATGATTTCCAACTTCCCAACAGAGACTCCCATCATCTCGCAAAATCCTTACCGCCTCACGAATTGTTTCCTCCTGCTCGCTTAGATATAGACTCAAATCTTTGCGTTTCTCATACTCTTTGCCAATATTATATGGAGGCGAAGTAACAACCAACTTGACAGATTTATCTGGCAATTTCTTCATTAAATCAAGCCGATCGCCTTCAAACAAAACAACGTCGGCAGCGGGGTCATAATCCCTTGCAATTGTTATCTTGCGCGCTAATAGTGATTGCTGATTCAAAATGCCGTTCATATTTAATCACCCTTTCTTATTAAACCACAAAACTTGCCACGAATCTCAAGCTCTTTTGGATAAATATTGTTTAATGTTTTATTTCGAGGCTCAAGATATATTTTACCGCTTCTCTCTCGATAGACTTTCAGAGTAGCGCCTTTTTCTGTAATTGCGACGACCCGATCTCCATCCTGCGCAGTTTTCTGATGGCGGACGACAATAACATCGCCATCAAGTATATTATCATCCTCCATGCTCGTTCCCTTAACCTCAAGTGCAAAATAATCGCCTTTTCTGCTTATCATAGACAAAGGAACATCAATCGGCTCCGGATTTTCGATCGGTTCTATTGGATTACCTGCGGCGATAACTCCGAGCTTGAAGATGCGGCCGAATTGCTGAACTTCCGTACTGATACCGCGAGCTATGTTATCGGTTTTCTGAAGAAATCCCCTCGTTTCGAGCTCTTCTACGAAATGCTGGGCGGTACTGACGGATTTTCGGAAATGTCCGGCAATTTCGTTAAGCGAGGGCGAATAGCTGTTCTCCGCAACAAATTTCTTGATAAAATCCAGCACCTGCTTTTGTTTCGGTGTAATCGCCGTCTGTGCGTTGACTTTCATATGCAGTTAGCCTATTATTAATTTATTACTTTTTTATGATGATTGTCAAGGACCTAATTTACTATGGATAAACAAACGTTTTCGCAATATTTTGGATTAAGAAAGAGTCAATACGAGCTTGATTTTATTGACATACCGGTTAATCAAGGCGATATACCATTATTTATCGACCCGTTTGAAATTTCCAAAAGAAACG
>JACREM010000087.1 GCA_016218215.1 Candidatus Gottesmanbacteria bacterium
AGAATAGCTAATCTGGACGACACGTTCATGGTTCTTTCCGCAGGATTGTGGAATTATCACCTTCAATTCTCCAAAACAGGGTAACTATCGAAAAAAAGGCTTCACTATGGGGAAAATATGTAGCTAATTGGCAACAGGTCTAATAAACGATGACGCCATCCGGGAAGTTTGCCGAAAAGCAAAAGTTGCCTTATATTTCCTACCAGACAAAAAATCTCGAGGCTTCTTCGGCCACTAAATTTATACCCACGTGGAAAAGCCCTCCTTAATCATGTAAAATATGAAGATAATCATTGGGTCGATAGCTCAACGGTAGAGCAGTAGCCTTTTAAGCTATTGGTTCTGGGTTCGAATCCCAGTCGACTCACAAAGTCCAAATCTACCCTGTCACGTTTTGGATGTGTTCAAACGAGAGGATTCTTTCATCTTCATTCAATATAATTGCGATCACATCAACTCTTTGAGATGTTGGTAACTGCGGATGCAAAAGTGCGTAATATTGTCCCGTCTGTATTACTTCCTGCAGTTTTCTTTTGGTGACGGCCTCTTCAGGTCGGCCAAATGTTATGCCAATCCGCGTTTTCACCTCTACAAAAATTAGAATGTTATCTTTTAGGGCAATACAGTCTATCTCTCCGTAGCGTTTCTTGAAATTTCTCTCGATCACACGATATCCGTGGTTTTTGAGGTATGTAGCGGCGATATTTTCTCCACGCTTACCGAGCTGGTTTTGCTTCAGGCTCATTGTATTCCCCGACTTTCATCGCGGCTTTTCCGGTTTTTGCACGAAGATAATAAAGTTTACTTCTGCGTGTCGTGCCTCTTTTTTTCACTTCCAATTTCTTTATCCACGGAGAAACGAGCGGAAAAATACGTTCGACGCCGATATTGCCAACGCCTATCTTTCGCACCATAAACATCGTATTTTCTGCTGATCCTTTTATGGCTATAACTATCCCTTCAAACACCTGGATACGTTCCCGTAGCTCTTCTTTTACTTCTTTTTTCGCTTTTCCTGAAACTTTTTCTTTTTCTATGAGTTTATAGTGTACACGAACGACGTCACCCACATGAAAGGTCACCTCTTTTTTGGTTTCCCCTTCGCCTACTGACCATATTGCAAAATTTGCCATATAGTATTCTACCAATTATTTAGCCTGGGCACAAGCTCTGAGGAAGGAGAGGAAGAGAGGATGGGGCTCAAGTGGGCGGGAACGATACTCTGGATGATACTGGGTACCGACAAAAAAAGGATGTACCTTTCTAGGAAATTCAATAATCTCAACTAAATTCTCTACTATAGATCGCCCAGCTATAACCATACCTGCTTTCTCAATTTGTTCTGTATACGCATCATTGAATTCATAGCGGTGCCTATGCCTCTCACCAACAATTTTTTTATCACCATTGGAGTAACCACTGTATTGTATATAGCTTTCATCCGAAATTGTACCGGGTTTTACGCGGCACTCCCACCTGCCGAGCCTCATGGTACCGCCATACGCCCTTCGTTTTACTATCTCGTCCTGACCGGAAATCATGTGAATTACCGGATGAACCGTATCAGCATCGCACTCTACGGTATGAGCCCCTTTTAGTCCCAAAACGTTTCGCGCATACTCCACTACTGCAAGCTGCATTCCGTAACAAAGGCCAAAATAGGGGATTTTTTTTGTCCTGGCGTACTCTATCGCTTTTATCTTCCCTTCTACCCCCCTTGCTCCCCAACCAATAGGAACAATTATCCCGTCAACACCCTCCAAATCCTTCATGTCGCCTTTCTCTAGTTTCTCAGCCTGTATCCACGTCGTTTTCGTCTCTATCCCGTTTGCCCAACTCGCATGATCTATAGCATCCATAAGCGCCGCATAACTGTCTTTCAGCTGATACTCTCCGGTCGCAAAATATTTTCCCACTATGGCAACAGTGATTTTTTTTGTTTTTTTTGCAGTTATTGTCTCTGCCATCTTCTCCCAGGATGATATATTTAAAGAATGTATCGGGAGTCCGAGCATGTTTAAAACTTTTTCATCAAATTTCTGCTCTACAAAATGCGGGGGAATGAGGTACACACTGGCTAAATCCACTGCATCTATCACATTCTCAGGGTCTACGCTGCAAAAAAGTGAAAACCGTGCACGTCTCCTCTCATCCATCTGTTTCTCTGCACGTGCAACGATAAAGTCCGGTTGTATGCCCATGGAATTGAGGTATCGGACAGAGAGTTGCGTCGGCTTTGTTTTTGGCTCTCCCAGATGACTTGGCGTAGGCAGGTAACTCACGTGCACATGCAGTACTGTATTTTTTTTATCTCGCGATAAAAGCCTCGACGCTTCATAGTATAAAATATTCTGGTATTCTCCGGCGGTACCTCCTAGCTCTACCACGACAATATCCGCTTTCTCAGCCGTTCCGGCTTCTTTTATTCGCATGAGTATCTCATCTGTCACATGGGGGATCGCCTCTACGTCCTCACCATCGTATCCAAAATTTCTTTCCCGATCGATAACAGCCTTATAGATCTGCCCCATGGTGATGAAATTATGCTTGTGCATGTTTTTCCCCAAGAACTTCTCATAGGTTCCCATGTCCATATCAGCCTCAGTGCCGTCATCCATGAGGAAAGGGTCTCCGTGCTCGATAGGGTTTATGAGGCCGGAGTCAATGTTGAGGTAGTTTTCACACTTTACGACGGTGACTGTATATCCCCGATTTTGGAGTAAAAGCGCTATAGAGGCAGAGGTGTTTCCTTTTCCGATTCCTGAGATCACACCTCCGGAGACAAAGATATACTTTGTAAGCATGATTAAAGATACCAAACCGAACCCCAAGCGTCAATCTATAATTTTATTTCTTGTGCGCTTCAAGATACTTCTTCCCATGCCCGACAGTCGTATTGATCGGTAATCCTTCTTTACACATTGGACAATCCTTTTCATCAAACGCTTCTGCCTTCAAAACGCAGAGGGCTGAAAATGGAGCGCCTATCGTCTCGGAAGTAACCATATCTGGATTTCTATTTACCATAACCACAACAGCTACTACTTTTCCTCCTGCCCTTCTAACACTATCAATCACCTTTATCACAGATCCGCCGGTCGTAGCAATATCTTCAACAACTAGAATTTTTTTATTTTTCACTAAAACATCATATCCACGAGTAAAAACTTGATTCTTGTCAGCATCCTTTTCAGTATAAACTCCAAGCACCTCTTTTCCTTTTAATTGCGTTAAATGATACGCAGTCCACTGTGCGAGTACTATTCCCCCAACAGCCGGGCCTACTACTACATCAATGTCAGTGTCTTGAAATCTCTCAGCAAACATTCTACAGACGAGCGTCGTTTCCTGAGGGTGTTGGTACATTGCATCTTTATTTACATACACGCTACCATGTTTACCAGATGTTAAAACGAAATGATCATCTATATACACCGCTTTAACTTTTTTTAATAAATCCAGCACCGGATCTACCAGTACTGCGTTATTTAACATACCCAGTCTCCTTTCTGTACTTATTTGTGGCATTTTTTAATTTCTTAGTCTCTTCTTTCGATTTCTTCGCAAAATCGTCTCCACTGCTTGCAAATATGATACCACGAGAGGAATTTATGATCATTCCGCTTTTTTTTGAATTTAATCCGGCCTTAACGGTCTTTTCAACATCACCACTCTGTGCGCCGATACCGGGGACGAGAAACGTCATGTCACCTGCAATCTTTCGTACCGCGGCAAGCTCCTCGGGATACGTTGCGCCCACGACAAGCATACAGTTATTGTTCGCATTCCATTCATTCACCACTTTTTTTGCCACTCTCTGGTATAAAGGTTCTTCGTCAACGAGTAAATCTTGAAATTCACCAGCACCGGAATTTGATGTCCGGCAAAGGATGATGCACCCCTTATCTTTTCTATCCAAAAATGGTTTTAATGCTTCTTTACCTAGATATGGATGAAGGGTTATCGCGTCAACCCCAAGCCAGTCAAAAGCAAAGTCTACATACCCCTCATTCGTGCTACCGATATCAGCGCGTTTTGCATCTAAGATGATTGGTATCTCCGCATATTTTTCATGGAGGTAATCGCACGTCATCTTGAGCTCCTGTATTCCTTCAGATCCTCGTGACTCGTAAAAAGCAGTATTGGGTTTGTATGCACAAACCAGGTCATGCGTCACATCAACGATCGCTTTATTAAATGTAAATTGCGGATTTATTTCACTTCTTTTATGCTCCGGAATCTTCGATATATCACTATCAAGTCCAACACATACGAGTGAATTATTTTTACCTACAATCACATCAAGTTTTTGCTGAAAATTCATATTATTAATCACTAAATAACTTATTTTTTATCCAGAATTCGTAATGATATCAAATTTCGTTTCGCTCAAAAGTTTTTTTTCATCTATGAAAAATTGCAACCCTCAATAACAGGAAACGGTTTGTCCGTTCTCCTTTTGTTAAAGGTTTTGGTTTGTAAATATTTCTTAGGCCTTTGCCTTAACGAATTTAATCAACCATCTATCCGTGAACAG
>JACREM010000090.1 GCA_016218215.1 Candidatus Gottesmanbacteria bacterium
CACCCCGACAAGAAATGACAAAGAGGGCGAGCGCGTTGGGAAGCTCTGCGCGGTGCGGGTCGCGCAGAGCGCTGCGAAGCCCTGGCGGAAATCGGCGGAGAGCCGGCGGTTCGTCAAAAGGAAGTTCGAGCCGACCCGTTTGCCGATGAATGCCAATTCATCGGGATTCTTTTTTGCGCGCGCGGTTTTTTCGCATTCTGACGCTGTTTTTATAAACTCTCGCATAGGTTCAATCCATGTTGACCCCAGTGCTTCAACTTTGACGATCATCTCCTGAAGTCTGATCTTTTCTTCAAAGAACTGGTTTTTCTTTTGCTTGAACGTTTCGGAGTCAATAATCTGGTCAAGATAACTGTCGAGAAGAATATTAGCCTTTCGATCAATGTCCGCTAGTTGATCTTTAAGTTTTTGCTGCGTTTGTTCTGCTGTTTGTTTTTCCAAGATTTCATCCCGATCAATCCACTGGCTCCATCGGTCCGCCCAGGACTGCGGCAAGGAAACATCGGAGAGAATTTGACGAAGTTGATTCTCCATGTCCTGTTCTGTCACCGGCCTTTCATGGCATGGCTTGAGTTTTCTGGTACAGCGGTAGTAGTGGTAGATCGCCGTTCGGTCTGTAAGTTTGTAAATTTTGGTATGAGTTTCCGCAGTAATCGCGGCACCACAGGATCCGCATCGAGCAAGACCAATAAAGGGAAAATGGTATCCGCCGTACTGAGAGCGAGATATTTTGTTGATCTGTCGTTGGACCAGGACAAAGAGTTCGTTGCTGATGATAGGTTCGTGAGTTCCGTCATAGTATTCGCCGTTAAACGTGATGACTCCAACATAAAATCTATTGGACAGGTGATGCCGGATCGTGTCGATATGCCAAGGTTTCCCATTTTTCTTTTTCAGACCATACAGGTCATATAAGTGTCTGAAAATATCGGTAAATGACTTATTCCCTTGACTAAACATTGTAAACATCTCTTTGACGATCTTTGAAGTTTCGGGGTCGATGTCTATACCGCGCGTTTTGGGATTGTTGACGTAGCCAAAGGGAGCTTTCAGGGGAAGAACGCCGTTTCGTAATTTCTGGCGTTGTCCACGCCGCACGTTCTCTGAAAGATTGTCCACGTAATATTTGGACTGGCCAAAGGCGATTGAAAGCATAAATTTTCCTTGTGGAGTGTTTTCAAACCAGAAGGTCGGAAATTTCAGATCGACCAGTTTACCAATATCAAGGAAATAGACAATCTTTCCCCCATCCATCGAGTTTCTGGCGAGCCGGTCGGGGTGCCAGGCAATAATGCCATTAGCTAACCCTTTCTCGATTTTCTGTAATACCTCGGCAAACTGTTCGCGTCCCGGCATCTTGGCAGTTTTGGCTTCGGTGATGAACTCGACGATCTCGAGACGCTCCTTCTTGGCAAACTCCTTTAACTCCGCGATCTGTGCCTCGATGGAGAGGATTTGTCTGTCCGCTTCATCTCTAGACTTTCTACAGTAGGCAATGTATTTGGTCATGGTTTTAGAGAAAATTTTTGCGGGGTATTTTTGTTCATTCTGGTTTTCGAACCGCCGGCTCTCCGCCGATTTCCGCCAGGGCTTCGCAGCGCTCTGCGCGACCCGCACCGCGCAGAGCTTCCCAACGCGCTCGCCCTCTTTGTCATTTCTTGTCGAGTTATACCAAAAAGTTAGAACCGAATTTCAAAGCTGTTAGCTCGGCCCGCTTCGCGGGCCTCGCATGGTCTGCGCGGCGCCCCCCGCCTGCTATCGCTATGCGAAGCATTGCGGGCAGGCCACCTGCCGCGCTTCCGTACGGGTCGGCTCGAACGGCTGAAATTTCTCTTGAAATTTCAGCCCAAAAAGACCCCGCAAAAATTTTCGAAAATGTCTTTGCTAACTATAGTATGTAGCATCAAAGTTAGCAAGTATCTATAATTCTTGTCAGAACGATGAAAAAAGACGTACTAATCAAATTCGGCCAAAAAGTCCGCGAAGAAAGATTAAAACGGAAACTCTCGCAAG
>JACREM010000088.1 GCA_016218215.1 Candidatus Gottesmanbacteria bacterium
CCAGAATTGTTCCTTCTGTCCGACCCCGTATTTTTGCAACCGCAGCAATTGTTTTTCCTGTCCGAATAAGCGCAAGCGTCTGTTCCCAACGCCGTTCATGTCGAGTGTTTTCGTACCCGCTAGCAGTCCGCGAAACATGAGTAACCTTCGACAAACCCGCATGGTTTTCCGAAATGGTTTTCCCTCCACAAACGCTGATGAAATTAATTTGTTTCTTTTTAAGTTCAACCCAAGAGATGGAAGAACATACTGTTTCAGCTTTGCCGGAGGCCAATCGGAAATCTTCGTCTTTGACCACGATATCCGGATGCACCTGAAAAGCTCGGTCGTTCCATCCGAGAATGTAGAGATCCGAAAGGCGCCGGATGCGCGAGAGGGCCACATATCCCTGACCAAATTCAAAAACACCGGAGAGATCCATAACGGCCTTGTCCAATGTCATTCCCTGACTCTTATGGACCGTGATTGCCCAGGCCAGGCGAAGCGGTAGCTGGGTAATCTGTGCGCGAATGGTGCCGTTTTCTTCCACGGTCCAATCCATGAATTCTACCGTAATCTGTCTTCCGTTTCGCGTCTTTACAACGGGATTGCTGCTTGTTTGGTCAAAGCCTTCAACGACCCCAAGCGTTCCGTTGACGAATCCCTCTTTCGGATTGTTTTTCGTAAACATCACCACCGTTCCCACTTTCAAATACAATGTTTCGGGAGAAAGACAGCCTTTTTTGAGAGCGGTCACCAGCGCGTCCGGGCCTTGCGCAGACATTGAGAACTCCTGCGGCTTACCCGGAAGTTTGGCAAGTACTTCGTCGTTGATGCGATCCACGTCGGCATTATGCGAAAAAAGCTTCGGCACGCTATCCGGTACGGCGCACGCTTGGGTTTTTCTTGCTTCAATATGATGCAAATGATCGACACCGAATGCGTTACCTCGAATCGCAAAGAGCAGGGCTAGAAAATCCAGGTCGTCCTGCCGGTACTGTTCGGTGAGATAACAAACGAGCGGGTTAAGCTCTTTCCATGCAGATGAATCATAAGCAAAACGAGCCGACGATGGTTCCATAATCCTAATTTGTGCGTTGTCCTCCATGACGCGCTTTACTACAGGCGGGAGCTGGAAAAAATCGCCGGATAAAACTACTTGCATACCGCCAAACGGATCCTGACGCTCTGTAATCTTACGGATAACCATGTCTACCATGGAGAGCGTCTCGGGCGCCAGCATAGATACTTCTTCGATGATAAGAACCTTCGCACGACGAACACGCTTGGCAATATATTGACTGGTAGCGATTTTATGAAGATCGTGTTTATTCAACATCGTTTTAATCCCAATCCCACTCCATGAATGGATGGTCATCCCGCCGATATGCGTGGCCGCTATACCGGTTGAAGCCGTAATTGCAGGGTCAATGCCCAACTCACGCAAATACGTAATGTATTGGTTGATCGCATAGGTCTTGCCGCTCCCCGGCTCTCCGGTCAAAAAAACATTGGCACCCGTTTTGAGTATGGCAAGAGCTTGGGATTGTGTCATTTCTTCGTTTTCTGTAACAACTTTTTGACTTCACGATCAAAGTCGGAAATGTAGTTTTTGTCCTGTATTTTTTTAAATTTTTTGTATTCTCCCAGCGCGAGTGATTCTGCAACTTCACGACTGATTTTCCCGGCATTTCCCAGTATTTGTCGCTCATTAAACTTCAAAAAAGCATCTAACTTTGCTACCCAATCCTTCATGTACAAAATTATTCCGCGTTTTGCCTGCATTTCTGCATAGTCAAGATACATGGTAACGATCCTATTGAGGTGATCGAGCTCTTTCTCGTTCAGATAGTTTTTAGCGATAACGACATCGGTCTCTCGGATGTTACCTTTTGAAGAATCTTTCCAAACCGTCAGCCCCATATATGGTTTAACACTATTTGCTCTTCCGAAAATTATCTCTGCGGCGGTTTTGCCGGTGATTGCAAAATGGAGCTTATTCTGCACGGTAGCAAAAAATTGCTTGGTTATATCGCTCTCTGGGGTATAGTCTGCGCTACATTGAGCGTATATATCCGTGACCTTCTGATACATGCGCCTTTCGCTTGACCGTATGTCGCGTATTCGGGCAAGCTGCTCTTCAAAATAATCTTTCCCAAAAATATTGTCAGGGTTTTTCAGCCGCTCATCATCCATGGCAAAGCCTTTGATGATGTATTCTTTGAGCACCTGTGTCGCCCAGACGCGAAAATGAGTTGCTCTCTGTGAATTTACCCGATAACCTACGGAGATGATGGCATCAAGATTATAAAATTCCACCTTTCTCACAACTTCTCTTTGTCCTTCTGTTTGAACTTGTGCAATTTTTGCACATGTTGAATTTTTATCCAGTTCATCCTCTGAAAATATATTCTGAAGATGTTTGGTTACCACACTTCTGTCCACATCAAAAAGCTCGGCGATTTTCGCCTGCGACAGCCAGACGGTTTCGTCACGCAAAAATATCTCTACTTTTACCTTGCCGTTGGGTGTGGTGTAGAGCAAAAACTCTGTGAAACTATTGTTTGGAATGATCTTTGTACAACTTTTTTTCATAGCATAACTTTATACCGAAAATAACCCGAAAGTCAATTACCCAATAGCTCAAAATTAAAGAGCGTACTGACGGAAAAATCATACGGCTGATCCTGTTCGATCCATCTTCCAGAATCAGGATGGTTTTATTAAGGATCATAAGAGGTTTGAAGCTGCCCGCCAAATGCTTCATTCCTGGATCGCCATACCAATCTTTCTCAGGACCGTCCCTAAATCCCACTCTTCTGACGGTATTGCTCAGTGAGTTTATCCATATATTCCGCTCCGCAGAGTTCTTCCATCCTAGCTATAACCATTTGGACCGACCTGTAGGGACTAACCGGAAGAGAGGAGATATATTTATATCTTTTATACGCCGGCTTCCATACGCTTTCCGACAGTTTGTTTAAATCCATGAAGAGAGAAAATAAGATAGCATCGGCTTGTTTCGGTTTTAAATTAGTCAAACCACCGGGCTTGAAGCCGGGAACACGAATGTAAACAGTTAACGGTCCAAGTTCGTGAGAGAGCATACGCACCGATGCGTAGCGAATGACTCCATTGGGATGCAGCAATAACTGAAAAAGCCAAGGGAAAAGGAAATCGGGCTCAGCGTCTTTGTCGTGCAAAAAATATATCACGGAAATTGCCGTAACGAAATTCTCCTGTCGCCAGTCTTCAGAAATCTTTATATATGCAACCGGCGCGATTTTGATCACATTCATAATGTCATTGTATTTGTCAATTTCTTTCGATCCATACAATAATTTCCTCACCCGCCGCGCCGCCCGCCGACTCTCATCTCTGTTTCCCCGCAGAATTTCTTCAAAACATTCTTTAATTGTATTCATGTTGTATAAACAATCTTTTTTATGGTGAGCCTGTCGAATCCATTCGCCAACCTATCAAATTGTCTTTCAAGTATATTTATCATTCTTTAGCTCTAATCTTTTTCGTCCTTGCCGAAGATACTTTGATTTGCTGATAATTTTCTTTCCGGTTTCCGTTTCTATTTTCCTTCGGGCTACCCATGCTACGCCCCCGCCCCGTCGGGCGACATTCCTGTTTTTATCAAAAGTATCGGGTTCTTCTTTTTGAGATATTTCGGTTGTGCTCACTTCAGCCAGCATATTTAAAACCAACTCAAGATTCGTCATATTGTCCCGCAGATTTTCTTTTTTTAAGCCTTTGAGATTTTTGTATTGCTTGGTTGTTAATCCCGCCCACGCTTTGGATATTTCATCCGTGAGAATCGCGAATTCAATCCCTTCTTTTGCCCCGCGTTTTTCCCATTCATCTGTTAATGTCTTGCGAATTTCTATGCTCTTTAACCTTTGATTTACCCACTCCGGGCTGTATCCTTTCTGCAAGTAGATTTTTAGGGCGCGATTGATTGCCAGCTCCGGATCAGCTGTCTCTTCCAGTCGTTCATACCCTACGCGCGCCAACCAAAGCTTAAACGGTTCGGCATTCGGCGAAGGAATAGATTGGATAAGACGAAGCATGACTTCTGTATCAGCAGCATCTGTTTGGTAATACTTCCCATCAGCAGATTGCATTTTCAGTTGGTGACATTTTGTCACCGACTCACTGCCTTCTTTTCGCAGCCGCTCCGCAAGTTTATTCCAGTACTTTCTTGGATTTGTGCTGTTGGTCAAAACAGCAATTACGTCAACCACTGAAAAATACCAAAGTTCTTTCTCCGCATCCCAGTGACGGCGGATTTGCTTGCCTTCAAAAATTGCTAATTTAGTTTTTATTTGTTTCATAAAGTAACTGTGTTCAAAAGATATCTGCAATCCCTGTCCGTCTCTGAAGGGACGATAAATCAAAGTGTTTCATTTTTAGCTCGTCGAGAAAACATACTTCAGGACCGTCCCCAAATCCTATAAATCCAACAGACATATCCGCCTCATTATACTTCAGATCGCAACTTGAGGAGGAATAAAACCAAGCTTAAGTGTTCCCTTCCATGCGCGCATCGAAGCTAGAAGCTGGTTCCAACGCGAGGAAATTTGGGGTACTCATAAAAAAATCCGGTTGTATACCGAACTTTTTTATTACTATTCTGGATGAAGAACCGGTTTACCGGTTCGCAATCCAGCAGAAGACGATACAAGGTGAGTCGTACGGCTGGTGAGTGCCGTGTACTCGCGGCAATCCGGCTGGGGGTACTTTTCAGACCACAGCTATTCCTCCTTGTACCTCAATTCGGATCGGCTCGAATATTCTCAGGAGGCGAATCAAAAAGAACCCTCCAATTATTTATCTTCCAGCCGCTTTTGCTGCTTGATCAATCCATTGACCGAGATTTTCCCGTCCATTGTTAGCGATCCAATCATATGTATGATAGTAGAGAGATAATGGTTTGAATGTCCCATCTGGCTGGTTATAACCCCATTTATCAAATGGATTTTCACCTTTAACATCTGTATAACCTTGAAAATCTCGACAGCTGTGAATGTAAACACCTAGCAACCCGTTATCTCGTTCGATACTTTTGTCAATTTCATACTTTACCCAATTACGATTTGCCGTTAGTGCACCAATTAGAACAACTGTAACAGAAGTTCCATCAAGCTGATTGTTAATCCATCGTTTAATCTCTTCATCTCCACCTCGTTTCACTGCCTCCCATGTTGCGCTGTCTATAAAATCTGAGGTTTCGATAGATTTGTTTCGTACGACATTACTATTTCTCACTTGTCCTGCTCTTACAGCATCTCGAGAGTAATGAAAACTAAAAAAACTTTTCTAGCCATAATATTTTCACCCCCTAGGAAATAAACTCGAGTTTAATAACCAAAAAGCCATGAATAAGATAGATAAATAAACAGCAGAAGTAGGAAACGAGAACATACATACCAATCTTCCCGAAACCTGCTTTTCGTAATTCTCGGTATTTAAGCTGAAATTAATAATTTTCCTATTATGATCATTGATCGCTTTATCTTCGAAAAGTTTTCTAAATATTCTTTCTTGTCGAACGTAATAGCCATCCAGTGTCCAAAATATAAGCGAAGAAAATATAATTAGCCATAAAAAAGATGGATTTTTGTTCGTTTCAAAAACTCCTAAACCAGCAATCGCTATTGATATTGTCCAACCTTTAATCAAAAATGAATTATTTGCCAAACGTGATATAACAGACTGAATAATTTCTAAGTATTTAATGTTCATTTCATTCATAAATAAAACCCAATCAATTAAGTATCTTATCTAAATTAGTAGTAAAAATTACGTCATAAACAGTTCTACTGCATTTTTTTCTTAATCTATCAATCTCAAACATAAATTGGTCTATTTCAGATGAACTTGTTGCACCTCTCTTTCGGGCAACGTATCTACAAAATGCTTCTATTAATATTTCTCCAAGCATCATTTTTCCTTCTAATTTGTATGCACCGCTCAAATCTTCACCTAAGTATTTATCTATTCCGGGAAACTTAACATAAATTTCTATTATGCCTCCAGGCTTATGGTTAAATCTTTGGATTGGGTTATCATCAATAGCCGGGCTAACTTTTGTAAAAATTCCACCCCCGCCGGCAGATAATCTTTTGTGTTTCTTTCCTTTTTTTTGGGGACCTATTCTGACTTCCGCTGTCGCTACTAACGAACCAAGTTTTCCCGTAATTGTAGACACCTGACCTTCTTCTTTTCCAGAAACTTTAAATGCGGACTTTAAAATACCGCTATATTTCTTATGCTTCTCTAGGGTAATATTTTGTTCACCAATGACAATATTATTATTTGAAGAGACAACACTTACTACTCTTGTTCCTTCTTGATCAACTAAATATTCGGGGGCGTACACTGATAAACTTTTGAAAGTAGATGGTTCAATATTTGCGACTAGTGGTCGCATCATAAATGATTGAATTTCTCCAGGTGTAGGCTCAGTTTCTTCCAATTCATCTTTAGCTAAATCGCCCAGTGCTTTACACAGCTTATCTAGCATTTTTTCTAATGGCTCATCAATTTTTATCTCCTCATTTGCTTTAGTTTTCTCTTTCCGTTTTTTTGTAAGATCTTCCAAGATATTCTTGGATGCTTTATCCAAATTTTTACCAAAATCATGCCTCCAATCTAACCCACCACGATTCAAATTAACGATACTTTCATCTCCTGATCTAATTGCTTTTGCAATTCCCGGACAAATTATCTCTCCGAAAAAGTACAGCCCATTAGGATCAGTCTCAAAGCCAAAAAGCTGATTTTCCAAAATTGCGTTTTCCGTTCTGATTAATAGACCAGCTCTACCATATGAATTCCGTGGGGTATCGAGCTGCTCATTTGCTTCAAAAATTTTGTAATGGACCTGCTCGCCGGTGCCATCAATAACTATATCTTTTTCGAAAATTATCGCTCCCTCTGTGAGTACAAATTTTAAAGGTTGATCATAACGCATTTTATCGCTACGTTCTTTCTCTTCAACATGCAAATATACAAAGCGCTTGTTTGAAGACAGTATTCCACGTAAAGCGAAGTGAGCGGATAATTGATCGGGTAATGTTTTTTTAGCGGGGAGATAGCCCTTCTTTTCGTTTAAAACGGCTTTGTTGCATAAATCATAGCACGAATTGAGTTGAGATGATACAGTTTAGGTATATGAGAAAGCCTAAATTGCCCAAAGGGTCAAAACAATCAGGAGCCGGAAAAGACAAAACAAAGAAAGCAAAAAAGAA
>JACREM010000089.1 GCA_016218215.1 Candidatus Gottesmanbacteria bacterium
CTCTACAGGGCAAATGATAAGTGTTTCTGCTGCTGTCATAACGACCCATAGTACCACTCCGACGGCTTAGTGTCAAAACGCTACGCATCGAGTATGTATGGACAAAACAAGGAAAATATGTTTATTTTAGAAAAATTATAGAAGAATTTTGTGATGTGTGTATATCCATGAATCGATTGGTAAGATCCAGGCAAACAACAAATCATCGTCTGTCAATGTTTACTGTAATCCATCTCACGCCCGCCTGTCAAATCCGCCGCTAGAATACTATGTCAACTCTGAATCTTGTATATGTAAAGAGGAAAACACCTGATCGCGCACTGTCTGAGCGGCATCGAGCGCTTCATCAGCATCTCGTTTTTCAGTTCCCATGGGCCACACAGTAGGGTAGCGCGTTTCGACATAATATCGTTGGAGTTTTATCGTCTCATCTCGAAGCGACTCAAAAGATGAATCAATGCCTATACACACTGATAATAATTCCTCAAGATCATGAACCTTTCGAAACGGTCTACCCAAGGAGACAATAACAGCCTTCAGATACTTTTCAACCGCTTGCTGACAATGAAAACAAAGAATTGCGAAGAACGTCTCTTCATGAGGTAAGTGATTTTTCACAAACTGAAAATCATCTTCCGCTTTCTTCACCCATTCAAGCACGATAGACCGATCAACCATAGAGCACCTTTCCGTTGGTCACTATGTCATACATAAACGGATCACCTCTCGCGATTCGATCCGTCACTTCGCTCGGCGTACATACAAGAAAATCACTTGCTCTTCGATATCGTATCTTTCCCAGAAGCTCTCTGTGGCGATCAATTCCCCTTATTGGCACATCTCGTTTTACCACTAAAAAATCAAAGTCGCTATCCTCTGTCATCTCTCCGTTGGCCGCAGAGCCAAACAAGATGACCCTCTCGGCTTTATACGACTCAACAAGCTGCCGTACGATGTTTTTTATTTCCTGATCAGATGTATCCATGTCTATAGTATAGATATCTATACACCGAGAGTCAAAATCAGAATTCGCATAAATCTTTTACTCCCGACAGAATTAGCATTCCGCGAAACGGAATCACACTTTACATTGTAATTTGGGATTGTCAACACCAAAAAATAGGGAATCAAACACTATGCACAATCAATAATCTATTACACAGGGGTTTACCACAACAAGCCCTGGAACATCTTTGAAGTCTTTTGTATTTACAGTGAATAATTGATCAATGCCATTGCTTTTCATCGTTGATGCGAGGTAATAATCAAACATATCGATCACCTGAGATTTTTTATCAATAAATTGATAAAAAAATCCTAGCGTATCATCCATAGGGGAGATAACTTTTATTCCTAAATCTTCGATGAGACCCTGTAGCCGCATCAACACATCATGTCTGGAGAGGCCATATCCTTTCGTAAATACACGAATCACTTCAAGTATGTTTTGATGAGCGACTACTAAGGAAAGCTTTGTTTCCGCAGATTGTTGAAAAAATTCTCTTGCCTTCGGGTAATACAAAGATGTCTTGTCAAAACCATACACAAGTATATTTGTATCTACGAGCCACGTGCCGTTATACGTGTTCTTCATAAAGATCGGATCGTTTTGCATACGGGGTTTGTATCCCACAGGTAAAAACCCCGAGGTGACGGAGAGGATCAGAAACTACTGTATGCGCATTGATACTACTTGGCGCTAAACGATCTGCCAGGCTCTCACGTATCATTGCGGCTACCGTTGTCTTTTCATGTACAGCTCGTAGCTTTGCTTTTTGAAGCAAATGAGCAGGGAGAAGAACAGTAGTTTTTACCAGTGTTTGCATCATATACAGATGGTATACCATATATATGGATATATGTCAATATCTCATGTCTGAAGCTTACAATATCTATCCTCACATCATCTATCCTTAATACGAATATGCGCCTGCTGAAAAATACTTTGTAAGGTTTTTCGTTTCAAATCTTTTCCGTGCATCGGGATTGTCACCCGAAGTCGTAAGAGAGGGTGATAGAGATGTAGATGGCTTCCGGATTACCGCAGTTCAATAAATCCGTGTGATTTTAAAATTTTTAGAACTTCTCGTGGCTTCAGACTTGGTCGTGTACTCATGAAAATACTATGCTTGGATAGGCGAATATTGTCCAACTGTCACATCTATGGGAGCAATAAATGATGACATATCAGGTGCTGGAATAGGCTCTCCATCTTTTTGAAGCACTTCGATATATCCGCGAATTGCATCTTGGGCCATTTCCTGCGCCTCTTCAAACGTATCGCCTTCCGTGACAACGCCGGGCAACTTTGGAACTGTCACAACAAACCCACCCTCCTCTGCAGGCTCAAAAAGAGCTGTATATCGCAACACCGTCTTGGCAATCTTGTCTTTCATACCTATAGTATACATTTCTTTCTGAAATTTTCAACACACCCGCCTGTCAAATCCGCAAGTTAAGTCAAAATTATATCGATCCCGTGATCATCTGAATTTTCCCGTAGAAAAATAACGGGGGATGATGGGAAAGAAGTGCAACCACTTTTGTATCAATCTGACCGTTTGATATTGTAGGCGACACGGCGAAAATGCCCGTTTCTTTGCTTTTCCCGCTCATCGGCGCAAAATGTTTACGGTTAAACGTCACAATGATACGTCGGGTTTTTCGCGCAATGGCATAGACTTGATCATCTGTAATACCACTGAGATTAAGATCATGGACGAGATGTCTTACATCATGCCGACTATTGAGAATAGGGAAACGCTCGCGAGGAGCCATGTTTTCATCCAACAGTAACTTAAATCGCCTGTGGCGCATGGACAGTATGCTCAATGCTCTCTATGAGTTCGTCAACCGCTCCACTCAACACCGTGAACTCTATGTGAGGATATTCTGAATGAATTGCATCAAGCGTATATCCCTCCCGAAGCAGAAATACAACGCGGGAAAGCGGCACTCGAGTACCCACAATACAGGGCGTGCCACCAAGAATTTCAGGATGGGAAACAATATATCGCTTCATACTATTGGAAGTGTATCATAGTAAATAACAAAAATCACGTGCCTGCGCCAAAGAAAAAAAGGGTCAATGATCCATCTCACATCCATCTGTCAAATCCACAGATATTATCTGTACACTTAATCATGACTTCCTATGTCCACGAATATAAATCCGTCAGGGACTCGAGAAAAGAGGATCCGAAGATCATGTGCCACAGAAAAGCTCCACGCCTCATGCTTACTTCCTGTCAGTTTGTGAACTTTCAGCGATGGGTGATTTTGATGTGTTTGGAAAAGATGAATGCGCTCTTTTATGAGAGGGATAAGAAAGGGATTTTTCCGAATTATCTTATCATACGCCCTAGAAAATCCGGAAGATTGATAGAAATTCATGATGTACCAAGATTGTCCAAAGCGGAAGTAAGTTTTTTGGCTTTCCCTTTTTTATACTCCTCTTGAGCACGTTCAACTCGACCAATCGCACGCGTTCCCAATGCATACGAACGATCGTCCAGGTGAGCGAGAATCTCCCGATTCACAAGAAGCTTTATATATTTTGTGACCGAATATCCCAATGGTTGCGCTCGAAACGCAAGAATTTCTGCTTCCTCAGGAGTAAATGAAAGTTGAATGCTTTGCATATATGACTTTTATACCATATAATCAATGAAAAATCAATGATTAACACATGGTTCCTCCACCAAAGAAAAACAAAATTAAACCCCTCCCACACCCGCCTGTCAAATCCGCTATATCAATCTCTTAAATATGTTAAAAACTCTTCTGCACTCATATTGATCGGACGTAAAATCCCTTTTCGAAGCGTTCCTTCTTTTATATGTTTGTGATCGGGGAGTATAACTGTTTCAACCCTGCCGTCTGACCTGGTTCTACGAAATTTCTTATGACTGCCTTTTTGGGATACAAAGACAAACCCTGCGCGCTTGAGTGCGCGCTCTACTTCCCGCGCAGACAGACTTGAGAGTTTACCCATACGCTACACGAACGGGAACAAAAAATTGAAGTCCTGAATTCGCTGATGAAGCAACTATGTCGCTCGAAGCGTCTTCAAGGTATAAGGATATCGCCTCTTCTATATTCCCCTTGGCCTCATCCAATGTTTCACCCTGCGACGTACATCCGGGTAATTCCGGAACCCAGACAGAGTACCCACCGGACTTTTCTTCCTGAAATACCGCAGTATATTCTAATATCTTTTTCTTCTGATTCTTCATGGTAGCCACAGTGTATCACTCTAGATGAAAAATTTCATCTCACACCCGTCCCTAGACAAAGATGTCCAAAGGATGCAGACATCCGAAGGACGAAGACGTCCGAAGGGACGCAGACGCCCATCAATTTAGCAGTGCCTATGGTGAGATTCGCTTAAGAGGAAATGAAGGAAGACGTAATATTTTTTCATCATGCGTCATAAAAGCATCTGCTTCATGCAATAGGCCAACCGCAAGCTGCAGAGCATCGGGTGTTCGAAGCACTGGGAAATTTCTCCGAATCCGTGCCGCCTCTTCAGCTACGAGACCGTCCACAGAATAAACGCGAAGTCCCACACACTCTCGGAAAAACTGCCCGATCTCATCTATGATATGAGACTTCTCTTCTAAACGTTTCAGAGACAGGGATTCTACAATCGAAATCGTTGATGTTATGAGAGTACATGCTCCCTTTTCCGCTGATTCAAAAAGCGCTGATACCGCAGGGTAAAAACGGGGATCTTTGTCAAAGAGATAAATAAACACCATCGTATCTACCGCTACCGTTTTATCTCTGAACGCTGTCGCTTTGATCATGATCTGCTCCATGCATCGCGCTCGGAAGACACATACTCTTCACCTTTCCCATATTGTCCCTCTGCCACACCTGCTATCCGCTTTGTCCAACTTTTTGTCGGAAGCTCGAGCACTAGTGAGGACAATGCGTCATTCTGGACCACGCGAAGCTTTAGTCTGTCTCCAGGTACAACACCAAGGATTTTCCGTGCGCGTATTGGAATGAGAACCTGACCTTGGGATGAAATAGTAAGCAATGTATTCATAATACATTTACTTTTATCATAAAACTAAATATTTGTCAAGAAAACTAAATATCCTAAAACAACATATACATAAATGGAGAGATGGGGGAGACCGCGGACACCGCCACGAGGATAGTAAAAAGCACGATAACGATGATGGGCGGCGCCATCCACCACAATTTATTTTTCCAAAGATACGAAGCTAGGTCTCGAATCATATTAATGCATCATTTATTGGTCCGTCAGCTGACGGATTGGTAGTATTTATTTTTTGGCTCGCCTCGCTTACGCTCCTGCGAAGCGGGTAGTATTCTTCCGAGCAAGGAAGGATCCCATCACCAGCATATCAATATCCGTCCCCAAAAAACAACTCAGGGCATCTTTTGGCGTACACACAATCGGCTCTCCGGCCACATTAAATGACGTATTGAGAAGTATCGGTACTCCTGTTTTCTCGCCAAAAGCGCTGATGAGATCATAGTACAGGGGATTACTCTCGCGTCGCACGGTCTGAAGCCGTCCTGTGCCGTCCACATGCACCGTCGCGGGCGCTTCGCGTTTACCCTGAAGGGTAAACGGATACACCGCAAGCATCCATTCCTCCGGCTTTGATCGTATTTTTGGCGCAATAAAATACTTTTGTACATCCTCACCCCTCACCACCGGTGCAAACGGCCGAAACGGCTCCCTGTGCTTCACTTTTTTATTGATAAGCTCTTTCATTTTGCCGTCAAGCGGGGAAGCGAGGATACTTCTGTTCCCCAGAGCCCTCGGCCCCCATTCCATCCTGCCCTGGAACCATCCCACGACTTTTTTCTCCTTTAACGCCGTCGATACGGTATCAAGAAGCGACTCACGGGATAATTTTTTATATGGAAGTCCGGATACTTTTAACATTTCCTCGATCTGTTCGTCGGGAAAGCTCGGCCCGAGGTATGGCGAAAAAGAAATATCAGATTTTTTTTTCTGAAGGCTGTGCCAGTAAAACAGTGCCGCTCCCATGCTTGCGCCGCCATCGCCAGGATCTGGAGGGATAAAAACGTCCGTAAACGAAGTATTTGTTATAATTTTTCCATTCAGTACGCTATTTAGCGCCACGCCTCCGGATAAACACAGTCGGGGAATCTTATACTGATCGTACAGTTCATGAAGTAACGAAGTAACAATTTTTTCTAATCTTTCCTGTAATCCTGCTGCAATATCCGCATACACCCGTTTCATGCGTTCATTGTTCTGTCGAGGATCAATCTTAAGTAAATCTGCCATTGCACTCGAATACATCCGCTCTCCTGCGACAAAATCAAAATACTTCATGTTCAGAGCAAAACTCCCGTCGTGATTTGTTTGTACTACTGTACGGAATTGTTCACGAAATACTTTTGGATCGCCAAATGCGGCTAAGCCCATGACTTTATACTCGCTCTCATTCACAGAAAACCCAAGGAATGAAGTTATGGTGCTGTAAAGAAGCCCCAGAGAATGGGGAAAGCGAATTTCATTTTTTAGGGTAATTGTTTTCCCTTTCGCAAGTCCCGTCATCGTCGTCGCCCATTCGCCAATGCCGTCCAGAGACAAAAGAACTGCATCAGAAAATGGAGAAAGATAGTAGCTTGACGCTATATGCGCCTCGTGATGGCGGACATACGTCACGTCGCCCGTATACCCAACTTCTTTTTTCAGCACCTTTTTCAACTCAAGCTTCAAATCAAACCATGATCCAATGGTGTCGGTAAACATTTTCCGCGTGCGGGGAAATCCTGCGATGTGCTGTCTCATGAGGCGGTCAAATTTTACGATTGGTTTTTCATAAAACACTACCATATCAATATCTTTAGATGACAGACCAGCCCACGAAAGACACCACGCTATCGCACGGGTGGGGAATGTATTATCGTGCTTTATCCGGGTAAACCGCTCTTCGGCGCTAGCTGCGACGATGCGTCCATCTATGAGGAGAGTCGCCGATGCATCGTGGTACCAACAGGATATTCCTAATATTTTCATACATTTAATACATTCGTTGTATATCGTCACTCCCGGAAACAGGCTGATACGTCGATGATTCATTATTACCTTGTTGAAGTATTTTTTTCCCAGTCATTCGAAAAAGGATAGCCATTGGCCCGATGCCCACAATATACGCTGAGTTTAGAAACACCATGCGGATCATCTTTTGCATGAATCGCGAATAGCGGTGAAAAAATGAAATCATACGGTCGCTCTCCCAATCAGCTTTACCATATACTCGACCGCGCGAATCTCCAGGATCAGATCCTTTTGAAACGATTTTGTTTTTGCGTACTCGCAGTCACTGTTCATCCATTCGTCAAAAGATTTTGTGTGATACCCGTCAAGCACCCAGGGAGAGATGATACCGGGCAATATTCGCGCCCGTGCCCGCATCCACGGCTTTAATTTCTTTTCCTCATCTACCGGAAGTGGACGGGGACCAATGAGTGCCATCTCACCCTTCAATACATTAAAGAGCTGAGGAAGCTCATCGAGGCCCATGTGACTGATAAATCTACCAATTGTGGTAAACCTCGGATCGTTTCTGATTTTAAATACCGGTCCATCGGCCTCATTCAGATGTATTAATTTTCTTTGCTTGGCATGAGCACCAAAAGTCATCGTCCGAAATTTGATCATTTCAAATACTTTTCCATTTTTCCCAACACGTTTTTGAATAAAAAATACCGGCCAACCTGAAAACAAATATATTAAAACACCAAAAAATATCATCAGAGGAAGCATGGCAAAAAACAATATCAACACAAAAACTTTATAAAAAATAATATTTACATTGACCTTCATATGATAGTTAGAATAATATTGCCCATATCTTCATCGCTTTTTTTAATAAAGTGAAATAGGGGAGGCGGGGAAACACAATTTTATCGGCAAGTTCTCGGTAACACAACGCCGGAGTATTCGTTGTGAGCCGTACCGCTTGCGCTCGTTTCCAAAATTCTTCGTTCATCGTAAGTCCTGCTTTTTCTTTTTCTAGATTTGCCGACGGGTCAGACGCTTTTTTGTGATCGACAAACGGCGATCCGCTTACGACACCAAGACCCAGATGATCGCAGATTTTTTTAGCAAACACTCCTGCCCAGATATCATCATACCGGTCAAACCCCCACGGTCTCCCGTTTGGATCAGAGCCCATCATTGGAAAAAACATGCAGGGAGTTATCTCCCGGGCAAACGCAAGATTCATCGAAGACATAGGGAAAAACATGTTTGGTGGTACTGCAATAAGAATTGCAGGATACGGTTTCTCATGAAGCTTGCCGGTTACGACTTCTGTTCTCGCGTCCTGATCGAGTGCCCCGGACCAAAGCCCATGACTTATGACCGTCTGCTTTTTTTCTCGTACATCATACGGAAATCCCCGTGAATACAGATGTTTTGGATCTGGATACACACTCATCCAAGACACAGGCGCTTTATATGATAGATTATCCAGATGTCCTCTGACTAATTCGTCATCTGTCGGAAAGCAGTCATCGTCCAGAGTCATGATGACATCCGAACCATTCTGGTACGCTTTCCAAAATCCATACGACCGTATCCCGGCATTTTTCCGCGAAAATATCCATTCATCGTTTCCAAAATCTTTTCGGATATCTTCCCAAGAAAAGTGAAATACCGCTGTACCCTTCAGACTGGGAGTTTTTAGTTCCTTTGTCTTATGATCTTCTATGACATATAAAGAAACACCGGATAACCGGTCGCCCCACGCGGACAAAAAATCAAGCGATCGGATCGTGGGGACCACAAGTGCAATGGAAAGTTTTTTCATCGTTGGGTTATTATAACGAACGGTTATATAATACTCCAACATGAATACTTCCTTCTCACACTATATGGAACTGCTTATCGGCATGACGGAAAAAGAACTGCGTGCGCGATATAAACATACTGTGTTTGGATTTCTGTGGATTGTCGCAAATCCGCTCCTTCAGATGATCGTCATAGGATTTATCTTTCCCTTTTTTATCCGTCAGAGAATAGAAAATTACAACTACTATCTTTTTACGGGGCTACTCATCTGGAACTTTTTTTCGCTCTCTCTTACCAAGACTACTCCATCTATTGTGAACGAACGCAGCCTTATC
>JACREM010000091.1 GCA_016218215.1 Candidatus Gottesmanbacteria bacterium
AGTTGTCGTAGGGGCGCTTGCCTTTTTTGGCGGCATGAAGTTTCAGGAATCTAAAGGTGGTAATGGTGGGGGAGGATTTGGAGCAAGGAACGGTGGCCCTCGAGGTGGTTCTGGACAGTTTGGTCGCGGTGCCGGAGGAGGCGGTCGAGTTGTAGGCGAAGTCATTAGTAATGATGGGAAAACGATGATAGTAAAGCTTGCAGACGGAAGTAGCAAGATCGTGATTCTTTCAGAAAAATCTACGGTAAATAAAGAAAGCGCCGGAACGAAAGAAGAACTCACAAAGGGCACGAAGGTAGGAATATTTGGTACGGAAAATACCGACGGAAGTGTTACGGCTACGGCTTTGCAAATTAACCCAAATATTGGGATGATCGGCGGAGGAAAGTCGGCAAACACAGCGGCAAAATCGAGCGATGCCAGAGAGATCGTGGTAGATGGTTCAAATTATAAATTTGTTCCGGATACGATCACGGTCAAGAAAGGTGAGAAAACCCGCATCGTATTTAAAAGCGCGGAGGGCATGCATGATTTTCAGGTTGATGGACTAAATATTTCCACAGCGGTAGTGCAGTCCGGGAAAGAAGATTTTGTAGAATTTACTCTGGATAAAGCTGGTTCGTTTGAATTTTTTTGTTCCGTCGGAAGTCATAGAGATATGGGTATGAAAGGCACGCTTATTGTTGAGTAACGGTACACTGAAATATTGCATTGATAATACCCTCCTTGTGAGGGTATTATTTTATTTTAAATGAAATTCTTAATAATATCTTAATCTCTTCTGAGGTAGGATTTATATAAGTATGTCTACTAAGACGGTCATAATGAGCGTAATCCTCTTTTTTGTCGCTATTATTGGACTTGCGTTTTTTATGACTTCCGGGCAAAAACCAGAGCCTGCAGCTGTTTCGTTTACTGCTCAGGATGCAGATCGTCCCAAGGTTGAAATGAGTAATACGTTTTTTGACATGGGAGAAATTTCCGTTTCCGATGTAAAGCAGCAGGACTTCACGTTCAAAAATGTTGGAACCAAGCCTCTTCAGATTCTCGGAGTGAATTCAAGTTGCGGCTGTACGGCTGGTCAGATTCTATATAAAGGAGAAGCGAGTAAGGAATTCAGCATGCATTTAGTGGGAGGGTATGTCACGGATATTGCCGCCGGAGATACTGCCACGGTACGGTTGACCTATCGGCCCGCGACTATGCCTGTATATGGGTTGGTAGAGAGGGAAGTGTACGTAACAACCAATGACCCAGCCAACCAAAAGCTCGTATTTAGTATAAAGGCAAAAGTGAAGTAATTATGGATTCAAGTTTTCTTTTTGGCGTATCCCTCACCGCTTCATTTCTTGCCGGAGTATTAGCGCTGTTTGCACCCTGCTGTATTACATTTCTCTTCCCTTCGTACCTTGGCACGATCTTTAAAGAGTACAATAAAGTGATGTATTACACTTTTATTTTTGCACTTGGCCTCGCGTTTGTATTAGTTCCCATAGCTCTCGGTATCCGATCAGCAATTTTTTTCCTCGATGCGTATCATGTTCAAATTTATTACCTCGGAGCATTCGTCATGACACTCATGGGAATTATGACCCTAAAACCTCTATTTCATCTTCCTCAGATATTTCATGTCTCTGGTTTAAAGACTAAGAACGTTACTACTGCAAGCGTATTCGGCTTGGGTCTTATGTCCGGACTCACCTCGGCGTGTTGTGCGCCTGTATTGTTTGCCGCAGTTACTCTTGCCTCCCTGTCTCCTTCTCTCTTGCAGGCGTTGATAGTTTCTCTGGCATATATAGTAGGTATTGTTATGCCTTTATTTGTTCTGTCGCTGTTTTACGAAAAAACTTCTTCAAAATTTCTGGGGTCTCAAAAGGTAAAAACATATACAGTGCTGAAATACATAGGTGCCGGAATTTTTTTTATTACAGGCATACTTATTGCCATATTTAATTTTCAAGGAAAAATTCAGATGAATCAGATGGATCCGTATAGTCTAAAAATTCGTATGATAGTTTTTCAGGTTGCAAAAAATTTTCAAAATCCGATTCTTGACCTGTTTGTTTTTGGAATTTTATTGGTTATTTTTTATACATTATTAACATATAAAAGACATGGAAAAAATTAAACTCGTACCAATACTTATTATGAGTGTGATTGCCAATATCGTATTTGCAGCAATGTTTATGTCTCCATGGGTTGTAAAATTTAAAGCGAACCGGTTAAAGTCTACTCCGGCATCTACGAGTACGCAGGCTACGGCCATAAAAGATACTTTGTTCGATGAAATAAATCCGGTAGCAGGCTACGAAATCAATGCGGCATATGGTCAATTGGGACCAAAAATGATCGCAACGGGAGTTATAGATTTTGAGAAATTTAAGGGTAACTATGAAAAATCCGGTCAATCATTGACGGCTGAGCAGGAGAATCTGTTGCTTCAGGGATCTAAAGATACAATAAAAATCACCAGAGAAAATTCTTACTTTTTACTCGATTTTTTTTGGGCTGTAGGACTTGCAAATAAATCGAAAATTTTGGATGAAGGGGACATGATGAAATACGGGGGAAATAAAGGTGCAGGGAACTTTGCGTCCACAGGAGGATGGACCCTGGCACGGGGTGATGCGATGAACTATTATTCTAAATCAGTACTCATTCCTCTTACCAAGGAGCAGGAAGAGCGAGTGAATTTGGTAGCTTCCAATATTTTTCGGCCGTGCTGTAATAACTCCACAGCCTTCCCGGACTGCAACCACGGCATGGCTCTTTTGGGGGTATTGCAGCTCATGGCGTCAAGTAGTGCGACCGAAAGACAGATGTATGAAGCAGGAAAATACTTTAATGCTTTTTGGTTTCCCGGAAATTACTATGACCTCGCTCTTTACTTCCGTACAAAGGAAGGAAAAGTATTTAGAGATGTTGATGCCAAGATGTTGCTTGGTAAGGACTTTTCGTCTGCATCGGGATGGCAGAGTGTTAAGCAGTGGCTTGTGAGCAAAGGTCTTATCGAGCAACCTCCGAAGCAAGGAGGTGGGTGCGGAGTATAATAATATAAAAAGGAGGTGATTAGTTATGAAAAATAATCCAGTGGCAACGGCAAATTCCCTGGCTCTGACAGTAGGCATTATTTACATAGTGTGTCGCTTGCTCGTCGGTCTTTTTCCGGGATTGATGTATGCTATAGCACAATCCTGGTTTCATGATATTAAACTGACGCAATTAGACGGAGGAAGTTTATCAATCTCTACATTTTTTCTTGGTTTAGTATCATCTATGATTTCAGCATGGATCGCTGGGTATATGTATAGCTATATTCGTAAATTCATGAAATCTTCATGATTTTCTAATATAATACAGTTATGAGGATCCTTATTGTCGAAGATGAGCGTCGGCTTTCAAATATCATAAAAAAAGGATTTGTCGAAGACGGATTTGCGGTAGACCAGGCATTTGATGGTGAAGAAGGTTTATATCTTGCCGAAAGTGAACAGTATAACCTCATAGTGTTGGATATCATGCTTCCGAAAATGGATGGCATACAGTTTTGCCGCGAACTTCGAAAGAAAAACATAAAAATTCCGGTACTCATAGTAACCGCCAAATCGACGACAGAAGAAAAGGTCGCAGGTCTTGACAGCGGTGCGGATGATTACATCACAAAACCTTTCTCCTTTGTCGAATTTCGTTCCCGTGTACACGCGCTTATCAGACGAAGTCATCAGGAAACTTCCCCTGTTCTTAGATCGTTAGACTTAGAGCTTGATCCTTTGAAACATATTGTTACACGGGATGGAAAAGTCATAAATCTCACTCCGAAAGAATTTTCGATTTTAGAATTACTTTTAAGACACAAAGGAGAAGTGGTTACGAGAACCATGATCATAGAACACGTCTGGGATTATAATTTTGATGGGATGAGTAATATTGTAGATGTATTTGTCGTGACTTTGCGAAAAAAGATTGATTCCAGATCAAAAGAAAAACTTATTGAAACAATTCATGGGGTAGGGTACAGAGTGAGCAAATAATTATGAATATAAAAAGTATTCGTTTTCGGTTAACTATACTGTATTCTCTTGCTTTTTTTATAGGGACTGTGGTGATGTTTGTAATTTTCTATATTGTGACGAAACAAACACTCCTGCTTCAAACAGACCAGGAATTGACCGTGCACGCTGAAGCGCTGGCAAATATTATCGTAAACGGCCAGTCGAACATGATGACAGGGGTATTTAACCAGGGAGTGATTACACAACAATTTTCTGAAATGCCGGGTATGCTGGTAGCTGTTTCTGACGGATCAGGAAAGATTTCTACCAGTTCGCAACAAGGTGCCCAGAGTGATCCGATTATAAAAGATTTACTTCAAAAATCGTCAATGATAGTAAAGCCCGTATTCGTCGATCGCACAATCGGTTCAACTATTCTTCGCATTGGTGTGTTTCCCGTTTCCGTAAACGGATCGACCACGGGATTAGTTCTCATGGGTGATCCTATAGAAGCTATTTACCATTCGCTTAATAGCTTGCTTGTAAGTTTATTTATTATAAATCTTTTATTTTTTATTCCGGCTCTCATTGGAGGTCACATACTTGCCCGAAAAGCGATGGAGCCAGTCTCTGCTATTTCAAAAAAACTTGCAAAAATTACGAGCGACAATCTAAACGAGAGAGTAGGTGTATTAAAAACAAGCGACGAGCTTGAGGAGCTTGCGATGACATTTAACAGTTTACTTGACAGAATCGCACAGGCATTCCAGAGGGAACGGCAATTTATCGGCGACGTAGCCCATGAGCTGAAAACGCCGGTTGCCACTCTACGAGGGGGCATAGAGCTTGCTCTATCCAAAAAAAGAACAAACGGGGAATACACACAAACACTCAGTGGTACCCTTATAGATGTAAATCGACTGTCGAATACAATTAGAAATATTCTTGATCTGGCGTGGCTTGGAGCAGAGAATGCGAATCTTGGTGAACACCATTTTGATATATCTACGACTGTTACCGAGCTTAGGGATATTGGAGAGAAATTAGCGGCACAAAAACATATTGCGATACAGGGGGATGTTGAGCCGAATATACAAGTCGTTGGGGTGGAAGACAAAATTTACAGAGCAATTTTAAACGTCATAGATAACGCCATAAAGTACACACCGCAAGATAAAACTGTGTCAATATCATTGTTCAAAAAAAGAAAGATGGCTATCGTACGGGTGAAAGACACAGGCAGTGGTATTTCTGAAAAAGATCTTGGTCATATATTTGACAGATTCTACAGGGGTTCGAAAACGGCAAAGACTGTAGGATCCGGTTTGGGACTTGCTATAGCTCAGGGGATCATACAAGCCCATGGTGGGGATATTAACATATCTAGCACCCTCGGCAAGGGAACGTCTGTCGTGATTTCTTTGCCGCTCTATCTTGCTGTCTAATTCTTCATCTTTTCTTAATCCGTTTGTTTTTATACTTATCTAACGTTTTATAAAGGGGGTGAAATATGGAAAAACAGAATACCAACGAGTCTCTGTTGACTACGATTCAGAATAGTTCTATAAAGTGGATCGCTTTGTGTCTTGGTGCTGCTTTCGTTGTTTTTATAGCTATAGCAGTCTTTAAAATTTCGGTGAATAATTTGTTTACCGTGGGGATTCTCCTTGCCTGTCCGCTCATGCATCTGTGGATGATGAAAAGCGGGGGACATAAACATTAATTTTTTTTGTGAATAAGAGCATAATAGAGGAATAATGGATTCTTCGGATATGATCATGTACACCTGCCCGATGCACCCGGAAGTGCAGAAAGACAAGCCCGGAAGATGCCCGAAATGCGGCATGGCTCTTGTCCCTACAAAAATGAAGCACCCCCATTCGCATCTCGCTTCGCTTCGAACTACGGAAGGGCACAGCGGCGATCATGTCATGAAATCTGTGTCTCGAATGTCATGGTGGGAAAAATTGAAGATGAGCATGACGATGACAATGGGCATGGATCACACAGGTCTTGCCGGTCGTGAAATGGCCAAGCTCATGGAAGAAGATATACGAAATAAATTCTTTTTTTCCCTTTTTATGACCATACCGATCCTTGCCTATTCTATGGGCAGAAGTATCTTTGGGTGGAATTTACCTACTCCACTCCCGGTCTCTTGGATATTACTCATATTAACAACTCCGGTATTTTTTTACGGTGGATGGTTATTTCTATATTCATCTTATTTCGAGTTAAAAACACTGAGGCTCGGTATGTCGGTACTTATTGCTGTCGGTATCTCTGCGGCGTATGGGTTTAGTGTCTTATTGACGCTTCTTAGGAGCACTGATACGTATTATGAAGCGGCAGCAATGCTTATCACGTTTGTCCTTTTTGGCCACTGGATGGAGATGAAAAGCAGGCGTGGCACGACCGATGCACTTCAGGCGTTATTTAATCTTGTCCCTCCCCAGACAAGAGTAATTCGTAGTGGAAAAGAAGAGCTTATTCCCACGGCGCAAGTCCAGGTTGGCGATATTATCTTGCTTAAGCCCGGCGATAAGGTTTCGGTTGACGGAGAGATAATAGAAGGCGAGACTGCTATAGATGAATCGCTGGTTACCGGTGAATCCATTCCTGTTGCAAAAAAATCAGGCGATACGGTCATCGGTGGTTCGATCAATACATCAGGATCGGTGAAGTTCAAAGCGACGAAAGTTGGAGAAGATACAGCCTTGGCTCAAATAGTCAGAATGGTCGAAACCGCCCAAAGCTCCAAAGCGCCCGGGCAAAAAATAGCTGATACATTCGCAAAATATTTAGTTATAGTAGCTGTTGGTGGCGGGCTATTAACGTTTATTGTGTGGTTTTTTGTCATGGGTCAACCATTATTATTTGCGTTAACGTTTGCAATATCCACGATAGTCATCGCCTGTCCGGATGCGCTGGGGCTTGCGACTCCGACAGCGGTTGCCGTAGGTACAGGACTTGGAGCGAAGCACAATATCCTCATAAAGGATGCTCCTACGCTCGAGCAGGTATCAAAAGTTCAGGCAGTCGTCTTGGACAAAACAGGAACTCTTACAGAGGGGAAGCCCAAAATTACCGATGTTATTGCGGCAAAGGGTTTTACCGGAGATGAAATTTTAGAACTTGATGCTGCAGCAGAAGTCAGATCCGGACATCCTTTAAGTACGGCAGTACTAGAAGAAGCTTTGAAAAGGGGACTTCAAATATCTGACGATGTAAAAGGATTTAATTCTATTTCGGGTCATGGGGTAGAAGCAATTGTAGACGGCAGAAAGGTACTGGTCGGAACCATAAGGCTTATGAAGGACCGAAGCATAGATGTTTTACCTATACAAAACGATATAGAGAAGTTATTGAACGACGGAAAAACCATCATGCTCCTTGCAATTGACGGAAATATTGCAGGAGTTGCCGCGGCACAGGATTCTATCAAGCCGACGGCAAAGACAGCGGTCGATAGGATGAAAAACCTCGGTCTAGAGGTGGCTATGATTACCGGGGATAATACAAAAACAGCCGAAACGATTGGTAAGGAACTTGGGATAGTACGTATATTTGCCGAGGTGTTACCTGAAGATAAAGCTTTGTATGTGAAAAAACTTCAAGAAGAAGGAAAGTTTGTTGCTATGGTGGGTGACGGAGTAAACGACGCTCCGGCATTAGCTCAGGCTGATATAGGCATAGCCATCGGCGCCGGTACGGATGTCGCGATCGAAACCGCGAATGTCGTCTTAATGAAATCTGATCCGCTAGATATACTCCGGGCAATAATACTTAGTAAAGCAACCGTTCGGAAAATGAAGGAAAATCTGGTATGGGCAAGCGTCTATAATCTCTTAGCTATTCCTATCGCCGCTGGGGTTTTGTATCCGAAATTTGGTATTACATTGCGTCCGGAATTTTCGGCGCTTCTTATGAGCATCTCTTCGATTATTGTTGCGATAAATGCTGTATTATTAAAAAGAGCAGAGAAAAGTTTAATTACCCTATAAGCATTACAGGAATAATACTTATGAAAAAAATTCTTTTTATCATAGTTTTAGGCTTGCTCTTTTTTGGGTTCTCACAAACGTTTCAAGTCAATGCGCAGGATATGATGGCGAGATTTACCTCGCCAAGTTCTACTTCTACTACTTCCGTTTCTACAACTGCGAAGGATGAAGCTGAGGGTAAAGTCATATATGACCGGCTACAGTCAAAAGAAAAATCTTGCAAAGATCTGACTGACGATGATTTTGATGTCCTTGGTGATTACTTTATGGGTCAAAGACTTGGTAATACTGCGACACATGATTCTATGAACACCATGATGAAAAATATGATGGGAGAAGATGGTGAAAAACAGATGCACATCTCTCTCGGTAAACGATTGAGTGGTTGTAATGTGGACGCACAATTACCTGCACAAGGGTCGAACTTTCTACCTATGATGGGGTTGGGCGGAATGATTGGCGGTTTTTCAAATGATAACTGGTCTGGAACCGGCAGCATGATGGGTTTTAATAGATCTACTCCATTTTTTGGATTACTGATACAAACGCTTATTGTTATTTTCCTTGTGTTCGGCATTATTTATTTCTGGAACGGAATTACCAAAAAGAGTAAAAAATAAGTATGAAACTGGGAATAATCATTTATTCAAATGATCCGGAAACTATTTGGAATGCCTTTCGATTTGCAAATCATGCACGAAAAGAAAACGAACAGGTCAGTATTTTCTTACTTGGTAAAGGTGTTGAAAGCGAAACTATCGTGTCAGTGAAGTTTAATGTTGTAGAACAAATGCGAATTTTTGTTGAGAGCCAGGGGAAAATATATGCTTGCGGCATCTGTCTTAAAATACGGGAAAAAGGAAGCTCTGATTTGTGTTCACTTTCCTCAATGAGTGATTTATATCGCCTTGTGAAAGAAAGCGATACGGTGATATCTTTCTAGCAATTAAATATGAATGACTTTATATACACTGTTGAGACACAAAAAAGTTTTGATATGGCTGTAGATACTGTTGTCAACGAAACTGAAAAAGTGGATTTCCGTGTGCTGTATATTCACGATGTGCAGGAGACACTGTCAAAAAAGGGACTGAGTATCAATTCTTTGAAGATAATCGAAATCTGCAATGCTAAAAATGCGTTTGAGGCGATACAACAAAATATATCCCTTTCTCTCATGCTTCCGTGTAAAATTAATGTGTATGAGAAAGACGGGAAAGTTTATATTTCTGCATTGAGGCCAAAAATAATAAAAGAAATTTTTCCCGATACAGATATTGATCATCTTATCTCAGAGGTAGATGATAAAGTTAAAAAAATCGTTGATGGTGCAAAATAATTAAACATATACTTTCTAATTTTCCTATTCAAATTGAGCGGTAAATCTTAACAAAATCTTAATACGTAGTCTATTACACTACTAAAATATGAATACCCAAAAAGTTTATATAAAGGGCATGCACTGTAGATCGTGTGAAATATTGATAGAGGATGAATTAAAAAAAATTCATGGAGTAAATAGTGTATCCGTGAACCATCAAACAGGCGTTGCGGATGTTGACTGTGAATGTGAACTGGATGATCAGGAGGTCGCAAGTGCAGTAGAAAGCGCCGGTTACAGCATCGGTCAGGACGGAAAAGTTCACTTCTTTTCCAGAAATCAGAGAGATTATATTGACCTCGGAATTGCATTTTTTATTGCTACAACTATATTTTTAATTGCAAAAACACTTGGTATTTTTAATTTGAGTAGTAGTATCTCGGGGAGTTACTCCAGTCTCCTGATTGTCTTTTTAGTCGGTTTAACCGCCGGTGTATCTACCTGTATGGCATTGGTTGGCGGTTTAGTGCTCGGTGCTTCTGCCCGTTTCTCAGCTCAGTTTCCTCATGCAACAAAAATGGAAAAATTTAAACCTCATATATTTTTTAACCTCGGACGCATAGCATCATATGTTGTTCTTGGCGGCCTTATTGGCTATGCAGGGTCACTTTTTCAACTCTCGACTTCAGTATTGGGGATGCTGACTGTTGCAGTTGGACTAGTTATGCTGCTTCTCGGTGGGCAGTTAATAGATATTTTTCCAATCTTAAAGAAAATTTCATTTACTCTCCCGAAGGGGCTTCACCGAATGCTTGGGATAAAGGAAAAAACTGAGGAGCAATATAGTAATAAAAACGCTGCAGTCATGGGTGCTATGACATTTTTTCTTCCGTGCGGATTTACCCAGGCCATGCAGCTGTACGCTATGAGCACAGGCAGTCCTGTGACCGGGGCACTAACTATGGGTGTTTTTGCACTTGGTACGGCTCCGGGGCTACTAGGCGTAGGCGGGCTGACCTCTGTTATCAAAGGAGGAGCGGCGAAATTATTTTTTAAAACCGCAGGTGTTGTCGTTATTACACTCGCTTTTTTCAACGTATCAAACGGTCTGAATCTCCTTGGCGTTCCTCAGGTATTCGGAGCGTTTTCTTCAAATGCAACAGCGGCAAATTCCGGTCAGGACCCGAATGTGTTACTCGTTAACGGCGTTCAGGTTGTCCGTATGGTACAGGGAGCTTCCGGATACACACCGAACAGATTTACGATTAAAAAAGGTATTCCCGTCAGATGGATCGTCACATCAAAAGATATCTATTCATGTGCAAGCAGCATTGTTTCCCAGGATCTTGGCATCCGTAAAGGGCTGGAGCTTGGAGAAAATGTATTTAATTTTACTCCTACAAAGACCGGTGCGATCCGTTTCTCCTGTGTTATGGGCATGTACAACGGCTCTTTTAACGTTGTAGACGAAAATACAGATACTGTATCGTTACCGCTAAGTCCAACTCCGACAAGTCAAATCGTAAATTCTGCTCCTGCTTCCTGTGGCGCGGGCGGCGGAGGATGCGGGTGCGGAGGAGGCGTGAATAAAGCGGCTATAGTACAAAACGATACACAGCCTCCGGGAAAGACCGTGATAGAGGGAAATGTTCAGATACTTAAAGCAATCTATACGGGAAAAGGAGATATTTCCCCAAACAGGTTTACCGTAAATGCAAAACAACCGGTACGGTTTGAAATTGAAGCAAAAGACGATGGGCAGGGCTGCATGGGGAGCGTAACGATTCCGAGTCTTACGAAAAAAGTCGAAGTGTTTACAAAAGGGAAAACGACGGTGTTTGAATTCACACCGGATTTCTCAGGTCCGTATAAAATCACTTGTGCGATGGGAATTCCCAGAGGAGAGATTCAGGTAAATTAAAAGGAGGAAATATGCAAACACAAACAGTCACATTGTCGGGACTTACGTGCCCGGCATGTAAAAAAATTACAGAAAAAAGAATCGGAGGATTAAACGGTGTCACACATGTTGACGTGATTGTAGATACAGGAATTGTAACCATTCAAGGAGACAGAGAGATATCTGTATCAGAGATAGATGAAGCGTTAAGGGATACACAGTATAAAGTTATTGTGTAAATAAATTATATGAATAAACGGATCGATACATTCGATAAACTCAGTATCAATCCTGAGCAAAGTCGAAGGATTGAACTCAAAATAAACGGAATGCATTGTCAGTCCTGTGAGATGCTTATAAAAGATGAGCTTTCTTCGCTTTCCGGAATTAAAGACATAACTATAGACTACAAAGCCGGTGCAGGATTTGCGACAGCTACAGACAATCAAATTTCAGATGTAGTTATTTTGGACGCGATAAAAAATGCCGGGTATCAGGGATCAATTGTTGAGTCCAATCATTCCGGCAATGGATTTTCTAAATCTCAGATTATAAAAGAGAGTACTCCAGTTCAGTCTTTTATTTTTCCGAAAGAAGTTGAGATAGAAGGAAAGATTGGGAAAGGCGAGAATGGGGAGCTTACTATCAGAGGAAAGTTGCGTTTCGGTTCCGGAGAAAATCATACTGTTCCGATAGAAAATACACAAAGAGACGTCGATCCTACTCAAACTTTGTCAGGTTCTAAATCAGAGCGGACGAGTCTGGTTATTTCCGGTATGCATTGTTCTTCCTGCGCGTCAATCATTGAGCGGCAACTTAAAAAAGTTCCCGGAGTATCGGACGCAAAAGTGAACTTTGCTTCCGAAAAAGCGTCTGTCGTGTATGACAGTGGGCTCGTCAAAACGGGTGAACTCATAACTTCGGTTGAAAAGGCAGGATACAAGGCAACGCTCGCGAGCGAAGAGGATTCCAAAGCGCAGGCTATCCGACAGCAGTCTGAAATCAAACACCAGTGGAATAAGTTTCTTTTTAGTCTTGTCCTGTCGTCTCCCATGATTTATTTTATGCTTCTGGATTTTTTTGGCTTTCTTCCCGGAGCAAAAACTTTATTACCCTACATTGGTATCATTTCGTTCGTACTCGCAACTCCTGTTCAATTTATTACCGGCTCAAGTTTTTATAAAGGCATGGTGTCAGCACTGAGGATGCGTACCTTTAACATGGATAGTCTGATCGCTATCGGTACGTCTGTTGCATTTTTTTATAGTGCAATTAATTTTATCCAATATTTTATATCCACAAAATCTATATTTGGGTTAAACGGAGCGAAGATTCCGGAATTGTATTTTGAAACGGCTGCATTTCTGATTACGTTTGTCATTCTGGGAAAATTTTTGGAAGCAAAAGCCAAAGGAAGAACGGGGGAAGCGATAAAAAAACTCATGGGTCTTCAGGCTAAAACTGCAAGAGTAGTTAGGAACGGACAGACGCTTGATATTCCGGTCGAAGAGGTCGTAAAAAATGACATAATTGTCGTTCGGCCTGGAGAGAAAGTCCCTGTGGACGGCGTTATCGTGAAAGGCTCATCAGCAGTAGATGAATCCATGATTACTGGAGAAAGTTTGCCGGTAGAAAAGCACGTCGAAGATGCGGTGATCGGGGGCACTATAAATAAGGTCGGGAGTTTTGAGTTTATGGCGACGAGAGTCGGTTCAGAGACGACACTTTCGCAGATCATCAGACTTGTAGAAGATGCTCAAGGGTCGAAAGCACCCATACAGGCTGTAGCGGATAAAATTTCCGCATATTTTGTACCAGGTGTCATTGCTGTAGCAGTGCTGACATTTGTGGTATGGTTTTTTGTCCTCGGATCGTCACTTTCGTTTGCACTCATGGCGTTTACTGCAGTCATCGTCATCGCCTGCCCCTGTGCACTTGGTCTTGCCACACCGACGGCGATCATGGTCGGCACGGGAGTTGGGGCAGAAAACGGAATATTGGTCAAAGGAGGAGAGCCTTTGGAAAGCGCAAGCTCGGTTAATACCATTGTGTTTGACAAAACCGGCACGATTACAAAAGGAAAACCGGAGGTGACAGACGTAGAAGATTTGGGAGACTTGGACGAAAAGGAAGTGTTGCAGATTTCAGCAAGTCTCGAAAAACAATCCGAACATCCTCTGGCAGAAGCCATCTATTCATTCGCTCTGGAAGAGGGTGCAATTTTAAGTGAAGTTGATGGATTTTCGGCTATACCGGGGCATGGGGTGCGGGGGCGTATCGGGAAAACAGAATATTTTTTCGGGAATCGAAAATTAATGACAGATACTCTGGGTTTAGAGATAGGAAAATATGACCGAAAGCTTACGCGTCTTGAAGAACAGGGAAAGACTGCAATGATTCTTTCGTCCAAGGAGAGCGTCCTTGGGATCATTGCTGTGGCGGATACGATGAAGGAAACGTCACGGGAAGCGGTAGAAATGTTGAAGAAAAATGGTATCGAAGTATGGATGATCACCGGAGATAACGCCCGAACAGCAAAAGCTATAGCGTCTCAGGTAGGAATTATCAATATTCTGGCCGAAGTGTTGCCGCAGGACAAAGCCAATGAAGTGAAGAAACTTCAGGATGCCGGGAAAAAAGTGGCCATGGTAGGAGATGGCATCAATGACGCGCCGGCTCTGGCCCAGGCGGATCTGGGTATTGCTATGGGGTCCGGGACTGATGTCGCCATGGAAACCGGTGGGATAGTAATAATAAAGAACGATCTTCGCGACGTGGTCCATGCTCTGGATCTGTCTAAAACCACGGTGCAAAAAATTCAGCAGAACATGTTCTTCGCTTTGTTTTATAACGTCATCGGTATTCCTATAGCGGCACGGATATTTGCAGGTATTGGTCTAGTGCTCAAGCCGGAGCTTGCGGGACTTGCCATGGCGCTTAGCTCAGTCTCTGTCGTGAGTAATTCATTGTTACTGCGAAGATATAAACCCGGGAAGAAAAATTATCTGTCGATGTTCGCGCCGATTATCATGATGATCGCATTCACATTTTTGTTTATTGAATTTGCGCGTTTTAGTTCAACAATGGCTACTGCCAATTGATATTAATGAGATTTCCAGGATTGGAATTCCTTTAGTGACTTGATTTCTGTTGAGTTTTTGAGTATTTGTTCCCGCCATGCTTGAGCTTTTACAATCGATTCAGTTCTTGAATCAAGCAAGAGTTCGAGTTGTTTTCCGTTTTTATCTCGTTTTATGATGCAGACATATTCATCGTCCCAAATGCCAAAATCTTCTTCTGCTCCAAGAGATATATAAATTTTATTTTCAATAAGATGCACCTGAATTCCGGATTTTAGATCCAATTCAATTTGTTTTTGCAAAACTTTTCTTTCCAAGTCTTTTGTATTTTTTACTATAAACGTTCTGATAATATTGACTCCCCTTCGCGCAGCCGTTCTTCCATCGGTAAAATACATATCGCAAGGATCCCAATTTTCCGCATTTGATGGAAATGTTCCAAATCCGGATTTGCTGATATTCATGAAGTGAAATCGACCTTCATCTCGCCCTTCATCCGGACTTATAATGAGAAATTTATTTGTCGAATCTATGATATTTTTCGCTATAGAATCTTTTGTTCTGCTGAGTACAAAATGCTGATATAGGTTTAGGTCAAGTCTCGTTGTGCAAAGATCAAAGACTAAAGGAAATTCATTTAGGTTGACGCCGGAATTGAGATGACCGGCACGCTTTACCATGATTGGGGAACTTTCCAAGACTTTTGCAAAATGGAGAGCCCTGCGTGGTTCTATATAGGGATCTGTATCGGAATAGAGGACATACGACGTAGGTGCTTGTTTTACAAGCATGGCAAAGTCAAAATCAGTTTTATAAAATGATGTATTTACCATGTCATATTGCCAGGGAACGAGGCCGAGTCTGTCAAGACACGGGCAAACAAATATTGCACAGTCAAGTTTTATTTTGTGTTTAGATAGGACATGGAGGATAAAGAGGTTTCCGAGCGAGTGGCCTATGAAGCATATTTTCTTGGATGTGGAGAGATGCGGCAGCACTTCTTTTTCAAACGTCTCCATCCAGGAGTCTAGGGTTTGTACAGTTTTCGCGTTCGGAACAAGCCATAGCAGACTACATAGCGCCGTCCGTACAAGATGACGGACTTGCTGCGGTGATAAAAATTTTGCACACATTAGAGGTCACACCTACCAATCTCAAGAACCACTTATCCGGTTTGACGAAAGTTAGCAACAAATGATATAGTATATATGCTCGAAAACGTCCGTATGGTCGCTGTCTCGGAAGAGAATAGAGTCAGCCAGCCGCTTAACAATGCTGGGTTACCAGGTCTAGACAGCCTGGTTTTTTATGCCTCAGTGACAATGCTTGTCTTTTCAAACCGTTTCATAAACTGTTTTGTATATTCTTCTCCTTCATAAACCTCACGTAAGAATCCAGCCATAGCATCTGACAACCTCAAATAAATACTCTGTTCATCTTTCATGCCCCTGATTTTTCTGTATTTAATCTTAAGCTTCTTCAATTCCTCTCTGATAACATCTCTTTCTGCATCATTTAAGCCGTCGATAATAACAGTTACGGTATAATTCTTGCTTTCCCTTGCAAGAACGGCTTTTGCGATGGTAAATGAAGTTAACTTAGAGTATTCTTTTGATGCTTGGTAGGTGGCATAAAAAATAGTATTTTTGAGCTCTTTTACCTGTATAAGTTCCTCAAGATATTTTTTCTTTATATTTCTGCTGATTTTCTTCCATTTAAATCGTTTCTTACCAGTTCTCATCTCAACTTCTTCAAGCTTTTTTTCGAGTATTTCGAGACCGGCTATCTCCTTAAGAACTATAGCTACTAAAAACAGATCACCCTTTGTATCCTGTCCGGTTTCGTCTACATAACAATAAAGTTTTGTTACCATCATCAACATTGTAACATTCTATAAAAAATTGCAGATTGAGAACAGAGAATTTACTGCATATAATTAAGCATGTGAATACTGAACCAAAAATCCATACAGTTCGTGTATTTGTTGATGAAAATAATAAATTCGGAAATCCGGTAGGCATCATCGTAGATGAAGAGCAGAAAATAGATGCAACTGAGCGCCAACGGATAGCAACCGGACTCGGATACAGTGAATCAGTTTTTATCAACACGTTAAATCCTGCAGCTGTAAGTATATTTAATCCGATAAGAGAAATTCCATTTGCCGGCCACGCCATGCTTGGGACGGCATGGTATATAAATAAATCAAAAAATCAGTCAATAGATTTTTTGACATGCCTTGGCGGAGTTATACAAACATGGACGGAAAATGATAAGATTTGGATTCGCGCGAGTATAACCATGATGCCGCCATGGAATTATAGACAACTCAAAAATCCTTCAGAAATTAATGATCTTCCTTTACAAGAAACATTCGAGATAAAACACACGTATGTATGGGCGTGGATAGATGAAAGAAAGGGTCTCGTCCGCGCACGGACTTTTGCTCCAGACTGGGGTATACCGGAGGATGAAGCGAACGGGTCGGGTTCGATGAAACTTGCTTCATCATTTAAAAGAAACCTCAAAATAATTCATGGCAAGGGGTCAATTATCTATACAAAACCATGGAAAAACGATCTCATAGACCTGGGTGGTCGAGCGATAGAAAATTTGCTGATAGATTACATGGTATAATTCAATTATTCCTTCGGGGCAGGGTGAGCATAATACGCAATTCCCAATCGGTGGTTAAGCCCACGAGTCGCAAGACATGATCTGGTGGAATTCCAGGGCCGACGGTACAGTCCGGATGAAAGAAGGAAGACAACTCCCCTTACCATGGGGAATTTTGTGTTGTTGTCTTCTATATTCCCCGAAGTATTATTCAGCCCAATAGCTATTTGTTATAAAGGAAAAATATATGTTTACCGGAATTATTACTCATCTTGGCTTGGTAGCCAAGAAAACAGCAGACACGTTAGTCATTAAGGTTCCTGATGATTTTCATAAAAAAACACGGGTAGGAACGAGTGTGTCTGTCGATGGCATTTGTCTGACTGTTGCTAAAATTGAAAAACCACATGTATCAATGTTCAACTTCATGCCGGAAACATCCAGAAAAACCAATATTGCGTATTTACAACGAGGTAATCTCGTAAACCTTGAACTGTCCGTGACAGCAGAGACATTTTTGGCAGGACATATCGTTCAAGGCCATGTTGATGGTGTGAGCCGCATATTGAATATGCAAGAAGAAGGAAACAGTCATATTTTTACCCTAGCTATTGATCGGGCATTAAGTAAGTATGTCGTACATAAAGGCGCGATTGCACTAAACGGCATTTCATTGACGGTTATAAAAGCACAAACCACGCAATTTACCGTAGGAATCATTCCTCACACCTGGAAACGTACCATGCTTCATACCATAAACGCTGGTGATGCTGTAAACATAGAAGTAGATGTTTTAGCAAAGTATGTAGAAAAACTCATTTCGCCGTATAAGCCGTCAACAAACAAAGGAGGCACATGCAAAGAAAACACGTAACACCTGCCAAATTCGATCACACCGTTACCCAAAAACTGAAAATTGCCATCATCAGAACCGATTACTATCAAGAATTGAATGATAATCTGGAACAGTACTGCAGACAAACATTAGTAGAACACGGAGTAAAAGAAGAAAACATTACTACCTTTATCGCTCCCGGTTCCTGGGAAATTCCCCTCGTTGCACAGACAATAGCGCAGTCGAAAGAATTTGATGCAATCGTCGCATTCGGCGTCATTGTCAAAGGAGAAACTTACCACTTTGACATGATTGCTAACGAGTGCGCCCATGCGTTGATGCAAGTATCACTCGAGTACAGTATCCCACTCGCCATAGAAGTGCTTGCGGTACATGATATTGCTCAAGCCAAGGCCCGGGCCTCCAAGAATACCCACAATAAAGGTATTGAAGGAGCTATTGCTATTTTAAAAACGTTACAAACGTTAGGGAGTATTCAATGACATCTTCCGTGTATTGTTCCGTGCAGAAAGCCATCCAGAAAATAAAACAAGGAAAACCGCTCATCATGGCAGACGCTATCACTCGTGAAAACGAAGGTGATCTCTTTATCCCAGCGCAGGATATCACGCCCGAACTTGTCAATTTTATGATTACACATGGCAAAGGTCTTTTGTGCGTACCGCTTACTGAAAAACGCGCTCAGGCTCTCCAATTGCCGCTTATGGTCGCCCAAAATAAAAATCAGGAATATACGAAATGTGCCTTTACTGTTTCCGTTGATGCCAAATATGGTATTGGGTCCGGCATTTCTGCCGGAGACAGAGCCAGGACTATACAATTATTAAGTTCTCCACAAACAATATCTGATGATTTTGTGAGACCCGGTCATATTTTTCCCTTAATTGCCAAAAATAGCGGCCTAGCCGAACGTCAAGGACATACTGAGGCAGCACTTGAGCTTTGCCGATTGACGAAAAAGGAATTGGTTGGCGTGATTTGTGAAATTATCGGCAATGATGGAGAAATGCTCAGTGGAAAAACATTAGAGCACTTTGCACAAAAACATCATTTAAGCATTATAAGTACCGAAAAAATTTTGGACTATATATCATGATAAAAAGTAACTTGGATATTCAAATTCTTGCTACCGCCAAGCTTCCGACTCCATGGGGAACATTTCAGTTTTCCATTTGGAAGAGTTCTAAAGAAAATAAAGAGCACATTTTGTTGGCAAGAGGTGATATACGGCAATCATTGTCTTCCGTGCTCATTCGTATTCACTCCGCTTGCATTACCGGTGAGTCTTTTGTATCACTCAAGTGCGATTGCAGAGAACAACTTCAGGAAGCAATGCGGTTGATTGGGCAGGAATCAGTTGGAGCTATAATTTATCTCAATCAGGAAGGCAGAGGTATCGGTTTAGTGAATAAAATCAAAGCCTACGCGCTGCAGGATAACGGTCTGGACACGGTTCAGGCAAATCAAAAACTTCATCTGCCGGTCGATAAGAGAAACTATCAAACAGCGGTAAGCTTATTAAAATATCTCGGTATTACAAAAGTAAAGCTCATGACAAATAACCCCAAAAAGGTACATGCCTTAACGAAGGCAGGTATTCATGTTACGGAAAGGATTCCTATGCGTATCAAACCAAATGAAATCAATAAGGAATATTTATTAACAAAGAAACATAAGCTTGGACATATATTTGAATTATAGAATTTCTATGAGAAATACTGATGAGCAATTTATGAGAAAAGCGCTTTCCCTCGCGAAAAAAGGACTAAGCTGGACTCGGCCGAACCCACTGGTCGGGGCAGTCATTGCGAAGGAAGGCAAGATTATTGGGCAGGGATACCATACAAAGTTTGGGTTTCCTCACGCAGAAATTGAGGCATTTCGAAATATCCACGGGCTTGGTCATTCAACCGAAGGCGCTACACTCTATGTTACACTTGAACCCTGTTGTCATGTCGGTAAAACTCCACCCTGTGTGCAGGCTATTATCCAAGCGGGTATTAAAAAAGTAGTATGCAGTCATCTTGACCCTAATCCATTGGTAGCTGGAAAAGGACGAGACACACTACAGAGACATGGGATTGAAGTAGAAGTAAGCGTGTTAGAACAAGAATCCAAACAACTAAACGAAGGGTTTGTAACCTTTCACACATTAAAGCGACCATTTGTCGCGGTGAAGTTCGCTGCAAGCTTAGATGGTAAAATTGCTACTTCTTCCGGTGATTCCCAATGGATAACAAGCAAAAAAGCAAGAACGTTTGCCAGAACATTACGCGCACAGTACGATGCAATTTTAGTAGGCAATAATACCGTCTTAAAAGATAACCCGCATTTAGGATGTAGAAACTCAAAGGTTAACGATCCTCTCCGAATTATTTTAGATTCTACTCTTTCTCTTCCAATTGAATCTCAGGTGTTTCGCGACACCAATGTTTTGGTAGTTGCTACTGCAAAGGCAGGGAAAGAGAAAATTCAGAAATTTAAAGATAGGGATATACAGGTCGTGTGTTTTGCCAGCAAAACTATTTCGATTCAAGAAGTATTAACAGAGCTAAGTAAACGAAACATTCAGAGTATTTTCGTAGAAGGCGGTAGTCAGGTCATAGGTAGTTTTTTCGATGTTGGCCTAGTAGACAAGGTGTATGCTTTTCACGCCCCGTTGATTATTGGCGGGCAGGGAGCACTTGATGCAGTAGGAGGGGAAGGAGCAAGTATTATGAAAAGGGCATTTGCACTGCACAGGATTAGTCATAAGCATTTCAACAATGACTATCTCACTGTAGGGTATACAGATAGGAGTATTTTTTAGTAAATCAGTCTAAATAAGTTAAGCTTTTAATATTTGATCCAATAGACTAAAATCGGTTCAAAGAGGAGTTATATTTATGCAATTTATCATTTTTCACGGTTCACTTGGTTCAAAAGACGGAAATTGGTTTCCCGATCTCTCCCGCAAATTAACAAGCATGGGACAGGAAGTGCTTTGTCCCCAATATCCGGTCGATGACTACGACAAAATACTTAATCTCTCTTCGGGTAAATTCCCCGACGCTTTGCGTCGTATAATATATGCGTGAGTATCTACATACACAAAAGTCATAATGTCACCGTATTGGTGTATCATCTTGTCTTTCCCACAAAATATCGTCGCATCGTGATTGA
>JACREM010000092.1 GCA_016218215.1 Candidatus Gottesmanbacteria bacterium
ATTGAACGTAAACAGGCAGAGAAAGCATAGGATTTTCTACGCTAGAGGATATGGTAGGATGTTGTCAAATTTCGATTTTTCCAGATTCCCGTTTTCACGGGAATGACATCAAGGCTGTTTTGCCAACTCGTGAACGGTTACCGTCACAAAAGTTGCAAATCTGAGTTATGTGGGTATATACTATCATGACAAAGGCACAGTTATCATTTGACGAATTGTTTACGTTTGCAAAACAAAAGGATTCCGGTCTCAGCGAGTTCTATCTGGCTCAGAGCATCACGACAGTAGACAATCTTACAATATTGCCGAGTATGAAAACTGCGCTTGATCGTCAGAAAATCGTGTCTTATTATCAGAATTTGAGTCGAGAACTTTTGCTTCGTATAAAGCCAAAATAATATAACTTGAGCTTGTTTTGCTCATTCTGTCGGGATACAATCGATGTATGAATGATGCGGTTATTACATCGAAACAGAAGGAATTGATACAGAAGATTGTCCTGAAGCATGGGCTTGACTTCGTGGTTTTTTACGGGTCACTTGCAAGACAGGTGCATGTGTCTCGGGATGCAGATATTGATCTTGGTTTATACAGGCGCGGCGGAATAGATGCAGATGAATATCTGGCTCTTTCCTTTGAGCTTCAGAAAGTGTTTTTCGGTAAAGCCCTTGATATAAAATTATTACACGATGTTGATCCCCTGTTTCGATTCGAAGTTATGAAAAATGGCATACTGATTGCAGGAAATACGGAGAAGTTTCAGGAATATTATCTCTATGCATATCGCGATTATCAGGAGGCTCAACCACTCTATGTACTTATGAAACGCATGCAGGAGAAACGGCAGAAAAAACTTGAGAACATCTATGATAAACAAGGAGCTTCTGCGAACTAAAATTGAGTCGATCCAACGCGACCTGGAGAGACTGCAGGAATACTCATCCATGAGTTTTGATACAGTCGCCAAAGACTGGAAGGCGTACAGCGTCGTAAAACTTCTGCTCATGGAGATTATCGGGCGTGCGATTGATTGCAACCAACATATCATCTCGGAATCAGAAGGCGCAGGTGTAGCTTCGCCACTTGATTATCGGCAGACATTTCTTCGTCTCGAAGAGATGGGTATATTGCCTCAGTCTTTTGCCGAAGAGATAGCCAAAAGTGCCGGGTTTCGAAATGCTATAGTGCATGGGTACAATAATCTTGACACCAAGCTTGTCTATCGATCGATTGGCGATGCGTTGTCTCAGTACACGACATACTGCGGGCAGCTTCTCTCGTATATCAATACGGTGAAATGAATACTAGGAGTAAGCGGGAGCGGTATGGGAAAAAGATACACGCACCGAAAATTTAGTCGTTCGCGATTTGAGCTTGTTTTGCTCATTCTGACGGATACAATGTATAGTATTATTGAGCTATTATGGTTGAAATTGAGCCAAGATTAGATAAAGTTCCAAGCACAGCAGATGCAGCATTGAAGCTTCTGCGTTTTCTCATAGACAAAAAGAAGACAGATGCAGAGCAAACACAAGCGTTGAAAAAATTTGACAGGTTCGTAGGTGATACAGAGTCTCAGATAAAAACAAAATCAAAAAATTGGTTCAATAAGGCAACGAGCGATGACTCTCGCGTTCATAATATAGCTGAGAGTGAAATAAAAAGATCAGCATATAAGTCAGTTGAAATGCCAGACATGAAGCCGCTTCTGGATAAGGCTGCGGCTATATATAAAGGAAAATATAGTACACTTCCTGATTGGCTTCCTGATATCGAGAAAATCAACAACCCTGTCGTAGCAGAAGCTACGGCGCGACTTCTCATGAGTCCAGAATCTCTGATCAACGATTCTTCGTATGTGTATGTTGAACTTGGCAAGGCGTATGCATCCATGAAGTGGGCAGAGCTGCCATCTGAACAATTTAAAGAGGTGCGTCAGTTTTTTGATAAAGCACATGCTCATGTTCGTGCAAAAAACCCTGGCATTATCTCAGATGATATATTGTGGAAAGGATATGACCGGAGATTTGACCTCTATAGAACGCAGCGTATCGAGATTCCTAAAATTGGCGATGAACCGCAACCTGAATCAAAACAGGGGAGAAACGGAAAGACATTTTACGATAGAAAGGATCCTGATTTTGTAAAAAAATACAATCATTGGAAAGAGGAAAGTAACAAAGCCGCACAGGCAAAAAATTTAGACTCAACTCTTCTACGGGCACAGCGATTGATTGATAATCCCAACAGACAAACACTTGATGCTGAGATTGAACAATTGAGACGAGCAGAAAGAGATATTCAAGACAAAATGGGAAGATTTGGAAATGGAGGGATCAATGAAGCTGAGGGTACAAAATATCTAGAGAAAATATGGCAAAGAAAAAGCGAGATTGAACCAGTAGCAGATGCTCTAAAGGCTCAGAGATCAGCTACAATAGACGATAGACAAAGACATCTACAAGCAATTGAACACATAAGAGAAACAGGACAGGGAATTATATATGATCAGGAGCTAGTTGATAGATTTCACAATTCAGAAAGAAAACTTAATCAAACATTGCCGTTTAGAGAGACTGGTTTTACAAAGGCGCAGATTGAAATGTTTAGGAGAGGCAGAGATGGATGGAGCGAGTATGCAGCAAGATTTAGAGTTGAAAAATCTCAAGCTGAAAAACCATTTCGCATGGATCTTAATGAAAAAAGAGAATGGGACGCTGCAAAGGATGTCATGAGGTGGCTTGGCGGTGAGGAACAGAATGATTTTATTAAAAGACTTGATAAAGAGATGGAGGATTTTGAACAAGTTGATGGAATTATAAAGTCAGTAGACTTTGGTACAAAACAAGATATCAAGGAATATACTAGGGCACACAGATATTTATCAAAAGAACTTCTAGACGCATTAAAAAATAAAGAATATGCAAACTTGGGAAAATCGCATCTAAGAAATGCTATGTTGATATCTATGGGAGGTGATTTTGAAGAAAAACGTTTAGCGCTTGAAAAACTCCTTGAGGAACGAGATAATCCATTTGATGCTCATCATCAAGTTACAAATAATGAATTTATTGATTTGGTATATTTTGCAGAAAACGATATTACGACAGATGAAATGCTTCATAAGTTTAGAACGCCAGTACACGCGAGTCCTCAGAAGCTTGCTGAGTATAGAACAAAATATCTAGCAATGACTCCGGAACAAAGAACGAAGCTTCTAACTGAAAGAAAAGAGTTGACACTTCTTGTCGATAGGGTTGGACTTGGGGTACTACTTCGGGATGATCAGATGAAATTTCAAAATGAACATCATAGGATGGCTACCGCGGCACAGGAGGAGGTAATAAAAATTGATGATAAATTGAGTCATATGACTTCTGAAGACCCTGGGAGAGCAATATTGATTTTAGAAAGAGCAAGACATGAGGCAGAGCTTCAGAGGCTTTGGAAAGAAGTGACGCGAGACAAGAATGCACGTATAGATTCTAGGGACATAAAAACCATGAGTGCAGTGTATGGGATGTCGCCCATTGAGATAGAAGCAAGGTTTACAATAATTGATCAACTTCGCTATGATGTTCAGAAGGCTCACCCTGATTTTAGTGAGATTCAGATAAATGAAGTATTGTCTAAGGAAGGATGGAAAATTAATGAAGCGATACGTTCTGCTCGTCAGATTTCTATTGGAATGGGTGAGGCTATGGAGCTTGGGGCGAAATTTGGACGGTGTTCCTCTCGGGATTTGCGATATATTCTACATAGATCTGCAAATCCAAAGCATTTTATGAATAGGGGATGGGCAGAACAGTGGCAAAGAGGTTTGAATCCAAACTTATTTGAAGATGATTTCGGAATGGGCGGTCCAATGGGAGATGATGTTAGAAATTTAGAGTATTCAAATGCATTTAGGAAGTTTGGGTATGACTATAAAAAAGATAAGAATTTGACGACAGAATATAAAGACAAAATTGAACAATCAAAAAAACAGGGGATACCAGAGTGGGTAATTTTGGCAGAATATGCAGAAGAAATTTTGGGGATTCCATACAGTGAAGTGGTTAGACCAGAGGCTTTAGTGACCGGACTTCAGCAGGCATCTACTGGCTGGAGGCAAGAAACTATCGGATACAACATGATTCGTAAAAGATTTTTTGAACTGAAAGCAGAAGGTCGTTTGCCAGAAGGGGCGTCATTGGAACATCATGGTCTTGTTTTTCAAATCGCAGCTTCATCCTCAGCGAAGGAAAGTGAAGTTTTTTTAGATAGACTCATAAGGAGAGAGCCGCTTGAGGCTATGAGCATATTGGGTGATAATCTTGCAAAAGTTGCCGGAGCGTCCGGGGTTTCGATTAGAAATAGAGAGTGGGGATTGTTTCAACGGTCGTTATCAATAGCGCAGACAGAGCTCTGGAGAGACATAAATCGAAAGTACGCAAAATTTGATTTTACAGATAGAGCTCAATTTGATGAAGTGATGCCTTCTGTAATGAAGTCGGTATTTGGAAGTGAGCTGCCAAGAGATCAGGTTGATAAATATTTTCATGTGATTTGTAATGTGAGGGATTTTATTTTAAATAAACCAGAAGCCTATCGATTTGGTTCAGATACTCCAACAAGACTTTCACTTTGGGCCAAAAATAAATTTGGAAGTAATTTTATATTTGGCATGAGTCAGGTGGATTGGAAAGAAGATGTTGATTTTACGAGTCTTGGCGGATATTCACTTGAAAGACGTATAAATGACTACACATCCCAATTTAATGCTGCAAATATTCGACGAGATATCTTTTTTGGTCACCCGGAACAGTTTTTGTTTATGCCTGAAGGAAAAGAAGGTGATTCCGCTAAAAAATTATTAGAATTATGGCATGCAATTATTGATTATTCTGGACCTGATGCAGCAGATACGGCGGTAGCGCTTACGGCAGAAACAATTGTAGATTGGAATATAAATAGAGCCGCCGTGTTTGGCCCATGGGGATGGATTCCTGGTGCAGTGACATTGATGAGAAATGCGACCGATATTTTTGGTGGCGTAGGGACTTTCAAAAAAGGTGCAATATCGTTATTGAAAAATATGCCTGGCGGTATTTCTTTTGTGGAAAAAGCAGGAATTGAAAAAATAGATATGGAATCATGGCCTCAAACACTCAAGGAAATGGTGTCCTACGACGTAAAATGGGGAGGGAGAGGGGGGAATAGGTGGACCGAGTCCCGCGCCGCTGGGTATCTAGAAACCTTGGAAGAACTGAAGCTTTTTACGACCCACGATGGACACCTGGATAAGAATAGGTTGTTTGGGAAATATCACGCTTCATTTCCATGGAGGCTCGCATCTGGAGTACGGGCAGGTTGGCCGGCATTAATTGTTGCAACAATAGCAGTCGCTGCTATGGAAGAAACTCAAAAGAAAACGAAGAGTGGAGGATCCTCTCATTAAGAAAGATCAATTTTTTGACTATTAAGCCAATTTTTTAGTTATCTGATTGTTCTAGTTTGTGTGTCCTTCTGAATCAATCCCTGGAACCCTGGGGTTTCTTAGACTACTTGCTGTTCTTTCAAGTGCTCCTGTCTGTGGTGGTGGCGCATGCTTGAATGCCGACCTTAAGAATGATGCTTGATAGAGTAGTTGCACAGCTTGCATGCCTCCACCCCACATCGGTCCTGCTATAGCGCCTGGGCCAGCATCAATAGCTTGCTTGGCCTTGAGCGTTTCCTTGAGACCTCCTGCGACACCGGGGATGATAAACAAGATTCCAAGTCCGATGAGGCCGAGAGCGCCGGCGTTGGCGTTAGTCGCAGTAGAGGTGATACCTACAAGCGGCGGATTCCAGAGTTCGACCTGGTTTTGCCCAGTGAGGATGAGGCCAATGAGAAGCAGGATAATGGTGATAGGAAATACGGCAAGGTCTGCTAAAAGATTATTAAACCACGAGATAAAGCTCTGATTTCCGGGGATGGCATCCATGAGAATAAGAATTGGCGCAAAGATGACCGAGATGATGATATTGATATATGCTCCGCCTAATAGAAAGATGATGCGGATGTAGCCAAAAAGGATGGCGACGGCAAGAATGACGATGAGAAATGGTGTGGCGAGCACCCCCGCTCCTACTGCAACAAGTCCCTGGAACCAATTTTGAGGATTTCCGGCGACGAGGTAACGTAGGAGATCATCAAACGCACCAGTTGTGCCCCAGATCATCTGACCTAAAAGCGTAAACATATTGCCGGTCATAAGTTGTGCTGCAGTATTTTGATCAGAGCGAAATAGACCTGTTTTAAAAACGCCTTGATCAAGGGGGACGAGGAGATTGACACCAAAGATGATCACAAGATACATGATGTCTATCATCAGTCCCGCGATAGCGTAGGAAAACGTGATAAGAAGCATAGTGACGACTATGTTTGGAAGTGCGTTTTGGACGGTGACGACGGTTTTGGGATCAATTTTTTTCCGAAACATCACCATAAACCCTATGGCGACCATGACAATAGCAAGAAATAGATACGAAATATTTCTAAACGCTTTCCAGATAGGAAGGATAGCGGCAAGACCTTTAAATCCTACTCCCTGAGCGTATGCTTGTTTTGGCATGAATCCGAGGATTTGTCCTGTATCTTGTATCCAGAGCGCAAGATCTACGGGTTTATTCTGGTAGATTGATGCGATCATACGGTTGGCGCCACCGAGTGCACTTTGATTGTTCATTTGCTGTACATATTGCGGGTCTGTTTTGTATGCACCAAGCGGAACAGTTAACCCTTTTACTCCTCCTGCGATCCATTTGACGATGGTGGTTAGCCAAGCTGTGCCGCCCCAGTCGATGTAGCCACATCCATTGATTTGGCCATTTTTTATGGCATCAAATAATTCCTGAGCACATCCCGCGTTGACCCATCCAATTCCCTGGGCATGCACCTTCATTGGAGAAAACAGAAGAGATGAGACAAGTGTAATCGAGGCAATGATAGTGAAAAGCGATCCGCGGACGTTCATAGCTTGAATTATCCCTTATATTCGTACATGCGTCAATTTGGCTACTGCGGGATATTAAATTTAGTGACATCTACTCCCGTAAACACCTGGATCACGCGTAGGATAAGGTATGCGCTGACGATAACGACGAGACCAATAATGGCATTGGTCACCGTGCCGCGGGCCTGCTCGAGCTGTTTATTGTCCCCACCCGAAAAAAGAAAGGTAAAACCGCCCACAATAAGCATAACAAAAAGTGCAACACCGGAAAGCGCAACGACGGTTTTGACGAGGTTTACAAATAAAGTTTCAAGAGACTTTATAGTCGCGACATCCCCGTACTGAAGATTTTCCAGTTCTTTGGCAAAGACCTTCTGAAGAAACATATGTCGTTAGTATGGTCGTGGAAGTGCGACATCTGAGCCTATGATTGTGATTCCCAAGAAGTTTTGGACGAGAATCATGATGGCCCATGCGGCGCCGACGATGACGAGTCCGACGATTGCGTGGGTGATCTTGTTTCGTGCAGCTTCCATGCCGGCCTTGTCTCCACCGGAAGTGATCCACTGGATACCACCGAGGATGAGGTAGAAAAATGCAAGAAGTGCAGAGATGATAAGAAGCGTACCGACGAGTGCACTGATAAGCGTGCCGAGGTTGCCAATTTTTACATTTGTTGGTTGTCCGATATTAAGACTTACTTGTGCGAAAACTTTTTCAACTCCCATACTGTTTCCTCCTCAAACTAACAACTGCTTATTATTATATCGTACTTTCTATTCTGGTGCAAGAAATTGTCCTTGTCAATCTCTTCTTACTGTCCCATGATCGGGATAGGAAGTTTTGTAAAGTCTAACCCCAAAAACTGACCGACTGTTATTGTTATAGCCCAGACTGCGGCGGTGACGACGATACCAAGGATCGCATGGATGATTCTGTTTCTGGCATTCTCAAGGTTTGCTTTGTCTCCGCCGGAGGTGATCCAGAAAAATCCGCCAGTGATGAGAAATATAAGCCCCGTGAGAAACGCGATGAGAAAAAGTATAGAAATGATATTTGAAAGCAGCGCTCCGACCACATTTCCGCTATTGGCATAGGAGCCGCTTCCAAGCGGGCCCGGAAGGACTGGGTTTTTGAGTTGGGCTAAAATGTGACTTGTGGTAATCATATTATTTAATATTCAACTGTTCGATGATTTTGCCGGGATTGGAAATGATGAGGTCAACCCCGGTAAAGAGGCTTGCAAGAGAGAGGATGGCCCATCCGGCGACGACGATGAGAAGTCCAATGGCTGCGTTGGTGATACGCTCCCGTGCTTCGTGGAGTTTGTTTTTGTCGCCTCCCGACGTAATCCAATAAAATCCGCCGATGATAAATTGGAAGATAAACCATACCCCTGCGGCGATGGTCATAAAGCCAATGATGCTTGAAAGAGACTTTGTTACTGCGACGAGTGCAGTTGTGCCGCCGGCAACATCTCCTCTTCCGATAGATTTTCCTATGTCTCCCCACGGACCAAGACCGCTTCCGCCGATTTGTCCTAATTTTGTTTCGTCTGCAAGAAGGGTGTACATATTATTTAGGGCCGTATATGACAGGATTGAGTATATATCCGGCATCGCCAAACATAAGATATCCAAAGAGTGCAGCCATAGCAAAAGAGGACACGAGTATCGCAAGGCCCAGGAGCGTTTGCCATATTTTTGCCCAGGCAAGGCCCAGATATTTTGCGTCTCCTCCGGCGTTCATGTACATCATGCCTGCAACGATGAAATTTAGGAGTGCAAATATGCCCGCACCCAAAAAAACCAAGCGAAGTACGTTTGTAAAAAAAACAGTGATACCTGGAATTCCTGCGTATTTTCCAGGGAGGGGATTTGTAATTGTACCAACTATTGAATCAACCGTTTGAGTTGAATCTTTTGCCCATTGATCTGCGAGAATTTTATTCATGAAATTAATTGCTTAGTAATTTTAGTCCTGTCAGTTTTTCTATTATCTGTATGATCCATACTGCAGCCACAATAATAATAAGTCCGGTAACTGCTCCTGTGATAGTTTGCTGGCTTTGTTCAAGCTTTTTTGTGTCACCCTCGCCAGCGCTTACTATAACGCCAAATCCGCCGAAAATCAATAAAGCGAGCGCAATGATGCCCGCAATGACGAGTGAATTTTTGAGTAGTACGTTGACCATGCTGCCGATGGTTGGGAATGATTTTGCCGGTGTAAAGATTTGTTCGATATCAACAGCATAAACAGTCATGATATAAGTGTAGCTGACGATTTGTGAAAGAGCAATCCCCGTGGTATAGTAGACGTCATTCTCACCATGGATGACTCTGTTATAATCCAAAAGATTCTCGACCGTGACAAGGTTGCTCTTGCAGCGTTTTATCAGCAGTATGCTCCAAAGCTGTCCCGATTTATCCGTGGAAAAATAGCAAATGAACGGGACGGCGAGGAAGTATTACAGGATACGCTTTTTGCCTTTCTTGAGGCTATCCGAGATTTTCACGGGAAAGCCAAAATTCAGACATTTTTATTTTCTATTTGCGGGCACAAAGTGATAGATTACTACCGGAGAAAAAAAATTCGCTCTATCGCATTTTCACATATGCCCGGGATCGAAAGCATCATAGGCCCGCTTCTGGCTCCTGAAGACGCCATGGAAAAGAAAGATATGAAGCTAAAGATTCGCAAAGCGTTCTTCCGAATTCTGCCGCTTTATAAAAAAGTATTATCGTTAAAATATATCGAAGAGTTGTCCGTTTCTGATATTGCAAATCAGCTTGAAATTACGATAAAAAGCGCTGAGTCAAAGCTTTTTCGGGCACGAAAAGCCTTTGTAGAGGCTTTTATTTCGTTATAACTATGAAGGATAGAATCTATAAAAATTTTGTAAAGCGATGGGAAGAGGTGACCGATCTCCCGCCTCAGACGCTTGGACCTTTTACGTCTTCGTATAAAGATCTAGTTCATGGGGTAAAGTCTATGCCCGTACCTGTTTATGCGGTTTTTGGACTAGTCATAGCCTTCGGTATGTTGTATTTTTTTGGTGCGAGAATTTCGTTTTTCGTGTCTCTGTTGCAAAAAGGTTTTTAACCCCGCAGGTTTTAGCCTGTTTTTCCGACTGAATAGATATGATAGATGTGTGTTTTTTGTGGGCTTCTTCGGTTTTTGGGAGTATCGTGCATCCGTATGAGGCAATGCGTTCGGTGGTAAAACGGTCAAAGCTTCTTGAGCTCGTCCCTCTTTTTTGTTTGGTACTTTTATATGTGGCTCTCGCAAGCATAGTCAAAATTCAGGAATTTCGTCCATTTTTTCTTACCGGTCAATTTTTGACGTTAGTTTTTTGGATCGGGGTAAGCTACGGATTATCAGTACTCCTTCTTTGGTTTGTAGGCAAGAATCTTGGTGGGAAAGGAACAGTACGATCGCTTCTGGTGTCTTGGGGGTATACGCTTGTACCAACGCTGGTGTGGTTTTTGGTCACGTCCATCCTGTATGTTGTCCTTCCGCCTCCACGGACGAACGGAGTATTGGGTATAGGATTTAGCTTCGTATATCTCTGTTTTTCGGCTGCAGTTTTTTTGTGGAAGGGGACGCTTGTATATCTTAGTCTTCGGTTTGGCATGAGATTGACGCTTCCTAAAATTTTACTTGTTCTTGCCGTGTTTTTACCACTAGCGCTTGTTTATAGCGTATTCATGTATCGGTTCGGGATATTTCGGGTGCCATTTTTATGAATGTAAGACAATATAAGACAGTAAAAGAGCGTCGGGAGGCGGTGGAAAAAACGCTTGGTATTTCTTTGTCATCAATAGGAACTCCGTACACAAGCGAAGAAGTTGCGTCGAAGCGAAATTGTGAAAATATGATCGGAGTGACGACGGTCCCAATTGGCGTGGCAGGGCCACTCAAGATCAAAGATCAAAGATCAAAGATCAAAGAGTACTTTGTTCCGCTTTCAACAACAGAAGGGGCGCTCGCTGCGTCCATTAGCCGCGGATGTAAAGCAATAACAGAGTCTGGGGGAGCGATAGTCGGAAGCCATCGGATTGGAGCGACGCGTGGCCCAGTTTTTAGAGTGAAAAACCTTACTGAAAGTGAGCATTTTTATCGATATCTCAAAGATCACCTGAGTGATTTTCAGAAAGTCGCTTCGAAAACATCTCACCATATTAAACTTGAAAAATTATTAACCAGGGGGGTTGGAAAATATCGCTATGTCCGCTTTGTGTTTGATACAAAAGATGCCATGGGTATGAACATGGTAACAATCGCAACCCAGGCTCTTACTGAATACATTGAGAAAGAGACTAGAGTAGTTTGCCTTGCGCTTGCGGGAAACTTTGATATAGATAAAAAACCTGCGTGGCTTAACTTTATCGAGAATCGGGGTACCAAGGTCTGGGCAGAAGTTACCGTTTCTTCTTCAGTTCTTGAAGGCGTGCTGAAAACTACGGCACAAAAAGTATATGATGTGTGGCTTGCTAAGTGTATGGTCGGAAGCGCGATAAGCGGGTCTATGGGATTTAATGCACAATATGCCAATGTTGCGGCTGCTATATTTCTTGCTACCGGTCAGGATTTGGGCCACGTGGGCGAAGCGAGCATGGGAATTACTACATGTGAGATAGAAAAAGATCAAAAATCAAATATCAAAGATCAAAAAAATGGAGATGGATTATATATAAGCGTATGTCTCCCTGACCTCATGGTTGGTACTGTCGGCGGCGGGACAGGACTTGCGACACAAAAAGAAGCACTTTCCATTATGGGTCTTGCGGGTGGTTCGCCAGCTGGTGAAGACGGGAAGAATGGAGTACGGCTTGCTGAAATTATTGGCGGAGTTGTCCTTGCAGGGGAAATTTCTCTTCTTGCCTCATTAAGTATTGGGTCTTTGGCGGGGGCTCATCGGTCACTAGCACGGGGAGAAAAGATATGATCGGCATACGTGCATACGGCGCATATGTACCACAGTACCGCGTCAGTATTTCTGACATTGCCGAGGCTTGGAAGAAAAATGGAGATGAGATTCAAATGTCTCTTGGAATTTTACAAAAATCAGTCCCGGGGATAGATGAAGATGCTGTAACACTTGCGATTGAAGCCGCCGGAAGCGCATTGTCTATTTCAAATATTGATCCACAAGCCATTGAAGCATTATTTGTGGGTTCCGAGAGTCATCCGTATGCGGTGAATCCTACTTCTACGATAGTTGGCGAATTTTTGGGTATAGGGCATAATTACCTTGCATCGGATCTGGAGTTTGCGTGTAAAGCCGGGACCGCCGGAGTACAGGCAATATTAGGACTTGTGGCATCGGGTCAGATTATATCTGGCTTAGCCATAGGGACGGATACAGCTCAGAGTAAACCTCATGATGCACTCGAATATACCTCAGCCTCAGCTGCAGCGGCATTTCTCTTAGGTAAAGACGATCCGAAAAGTACGCCGCTTCTTGCAAGTGTCACATCATATACTTCTTATTCTTCTGACACTCCGGATTTTTGGCGACGGGACGGGATGAGGTTTCCGTCGCATGCCGGGAGGTTTACCGGTGAGCCAGCGTATTTTGCCCATGTTATGGGAGCTGCTCTTCATCTTTTTGAAAAAGCTCAGTGCAAATCTTCTGATTTTGATTATTGTGTATTTCACATGCCAAATGCGAAGTTTCCCCGAGACGTTGCCCGGAGACTTGGATTTACCAAAGAGCAGCTTGCGCCGTCACTGGTCATAGACGATATTGGCAACCCCTACTCAGCGTCTTCTCTTTTGGGTCTCGTGGCAGTGCTCGACGAGGCTAAGCCGAATGAAAAAATATTCATGGTATCGTATGGGTCAGGAGCCGGGAGCGATGCGTTTATTTTTGAAACGACCGAAGAAATTTTAAAATTTCAGGAGAAACGAAAACATCATTCTGTTTTATATAAAGTTATGTTACAGAATACGGCGAATATATCGTATACAGAATATCTGAAGCATACACATAAGATATGAAAACAAACGTAATAGGCGTAGCAACGACAAAATTTGGAGAACTCTGGGATGTGTCTCCGCGGACTCTTGCCAAAGAGGCTGTGGCATTGGCTCTGATAGATTCGGATATAGAAATGAAACATATCCAAGCAGTGTTTGTCGGGAATATGTTGTCGGGGATGCTTGGGGGCCAAGAGCATCTCGGGGCGTTTTTTGCAGATGAGTTTGGGTTGAGCGTTCCGGCGCTAAAAATTGAAGGAGCATGTGCATCCGGGGGGCTTGCTATGCATACCGGGGTACTTGCGATCGAAAGTGAGCAATATGACACCGTTCTGGTTCTCGGAGTTGAAAAGATGACTGATCATTCGCCGGAAGATGTAGCGCGGGCGCTTATGGGAGCAGGAAGTGAGGAAGAGCGATTTTCCGGTGCTACGTTTCCCGGGCTGTACGCAATCCTCGCTCAGGCGCATTCGGAAAAATACGGGACAACCGAAGAACAGATGGCGATGGTCGCCGTAAAAAATCACTACCACGCATCGCTCAATCCCAATGCACAGTTTCGATCATTATTAAAGCTAGAACAGGTCATGAAGAGTTCAAAAATAGCCGATCCTCTGAAGCTTTTAGACTGCTCTCCGATTACCGATGGCGCGAGCGCGGTGATACTTACAACAGAAGTCAAAAGTCAGATGTCAAAAGTCAAAAGTATTGAAGTTTTTGCTTCCGCGGTGGCAACGGATTCGCTCGGTCTTTCCAAAAGGAAGAGTCTGACTGAGCTCGCGGCAACGATAGAGGCGGGAAATAGTGCCTATCGAAAAGCGGGTGTTGGGCCAAAGGATATTGGGGTTTGCGAGGTGCATGATTGTTTTACTATTGCAGAAATTTTAGCAATGGAAGATCTGGGATTTTATGAAAAAGGCCAAGCTGCTGGCGCGGTGGTACGAGGAGAAACGACACTTGGATCTCAAAAAAAGGTCGTCATAAATCCATCAGGAGGACTCAAAGGGTGCGGACATCCGGTAGGCGCGACGGGGGTAAAACAGATTGTTGAAATCGTTGAGCAGCTGCGCGGTACTGCCGGCAAAAGACAGGTCGTAGATGCAAAAATCGGACTTGCTCATAATGTAGGAGGAAGTGGAGCTACAGCGGTAGTCCACATATTGGGACGTTAATTCGAAGAAGCGTTACTTCGTTAGTTCGATATCTATTCGAATCAGCAATTTAACGAATTAACCAATTAACTAAACAACGAAGTAACGAAATAACAATTAAACGAAATAACTTATATGATTAGTCCCGTAAAAATTTGGAGAAATCAGAAAAAAATTAGTTCACTACGTGGGAGTGAAGGTGTCATCGTGTCCTGGACCATGATCCGCGTCCCCCCGTCCGGATTTTCCAGTCAGGCGCCGTACCCCGTGGCGCTCGTACAACTTCAAAAATCGCGTATAGTTTGTCAGCTTGTTGATTGGGATACAAAGGATTTACACTCCGGGCAAAAAGTCACCCTTGTTATTCGCCGGGTGATAGAGTCTCCGGATGATGGCGTTATTCCATACGGTGTAAAGGCAAAACCTGTTTAATATGGTAAAGGTTTCTGTTCCAGGAAAAGTAAATATTATGGGTGAACACGCGGTGGTGTATGGGAAACCTGCGCTTCTTGCGGCAATCGACAAAAGATTGACTGTGACGGTATTAGATCGAAAAGACACAAGCGGCTCACCAAAAAATCCGGAGTATGCTGAGCATATCCTCTCTCTTGTCCAAAAAGATCTAGGGTTTTCAACGGTTCCGCCTATGGAAATTTCAATTCAGTCAGATATCCCGTCCGGATATCATCTTGGATCATCGGCGGCTGTGGCGGTGGGCGTGGCATCTGCGGCACTTTATTTTCTCAAGCATATTTGGAATCCGGTGCGTGCAAATCAGATAGCCTACGAGTCGGAAAAAATGAAACATGGAAATCCTTCCGGAGGAGATAATACTATCTGTACATTTGGTGGACTCGTCTGGTATAGAAAAGAGTTTGAATTTTTGCGTAGCATTTTTCAGCTCCCATTTCATATAGATCCATCTTTGAACAATTTTTTCCTTATCAAAACCGGAAAACCAAAAGAATCGACGAAAGAGATGATAGAGATAGTGAGATCAAAGATGAAAGATGAAAGATCAAAGATTGAATCTGCCTTTGTCTTGAATGAAGAGCAGACGAAAAGAATTACAGTTGCGATAAAAGAAAGTGATGAAGAAACTCTGGTTGACGCAATTAAAATAGGAGAATGTACCCTTGAGACTATGGGAGTGGTAAGTGATAGTGCACAAAAAATCATACGGGAGATTGAGCTAGCAGGGGGGGCCGCAAAGATACTTGGAGGAGGTGGGAAAAAGGGGCCGGTCGGATACCTCCTCGCATATCATAGGGACGAGAAAGCAATTCAAGCTATTGGCGCATCGTATGGGTATAAAGTTGAGCAGGTGAAATTAGGCGAAGAAGGAGTGCAGTTGGAATCTAGGGATTAGTATTTAGTATTAAGTATTAGGGGATTTTGCTTAATACTTAATACTGAACCCTTAATACTTTTTATGGATAATTTACAGAAAACAATCTCAATCTCAGCTCCGGGTAAATTGCTTCTTTTCGGTGAACACGCCGTCGTATATGGGTATCCGTGTATTGTCTCTTCTGTGAGCGATCGACTGACGGTAACTATATATGAATCAGAAAAGAGCGGCGTTGAGATACAAACGCCCGGGGTTTCTGATCAGAGATTTATACATGCTGCAATACAAGAATTTGAGAAGAGATTCTCCCTAAAGATTGATCACTGCATGCTGTCAACGTCAAGTGAATTTTCATCCTCCTTTGGCTTTGGGTCGTCATCAGCCGTCACCGTGGCTACTATGAAGGCACTTTCATTGTTCACAAGAAAAAATCTGTCTCAGAAAGAACTTATTGACGCGTGTCACGCAAGCGTTTTATCTGTGCAAGGGGTAGGCTCCGGCTTTGACGTAGCATCGTCTCTTTATGGCGGCACTATTCTTTATGAGTTCGGAGGGAAAAGAATTGAGCTTTTGTTAATGAATCTCCCCGGGTATTCATTTGTCGTTGGATATACCGGGGAGAAGGCTGATACAGTGTCTATTGTGAAAGAAGTGGCGGAAAAGCGGGAAAAATATACTGAAAAAGTGGATAGAATTTTTCAAGCGATCGGCGATATTGTGCTACAGGCAAAAACAGCGCTTGAAGATGGCGATGCGACTCGCTTGGGGATACTTCTGAATTATAATCAGGAGTATCTTCGTGACCTCGGGGTAAGTTCTGAGAAACTTGAAATACTTATATCAGTCTCCAAAAAAGCCGGTGCATTAGGCGCCAAACTTTCAGGAGCTGGACGAGGGGATTGCATGATTGCGTTGGTGTCAAACGAAAAAAAATCAGCTGTTGAAGATGCGATTGAAAAATCCGGTGGAACGGTGATGCGGGTTTTCCTGGGAGTTGACGGAGCGAAAATAGCATCAACAGATAACCAAGAAGAGCTTTTTATCGTGGTCGACAAGAACGATGAAGTTATTGGATATCGCTCTCGAGCTGATTGTCATAGCGACAAAACGCTTATTCATAGGAGTCTTGATGTTGTCATTTTTAATGATAATGGAGAGATTCTTCTACAAAAACGAAGCATGACCAAAGACACACGGCCGGGATACTGGGGCGTGTCGGTTGGAGGTCATGTATCAAAAGGGGAAACATATGAGGATGCGGCAAAACGAGAAATGAAAGAAGAACTTGGAGTTGTTTTGCCAGTTACGACGGCAGAAAAATTTCTTTTTGAGTATCCTCATGAAACAGAGATAGATGTTGTATTTACCGCAAATTCAAACGGCCCGTTTACTCCAAATACAGATGAGATAGATGAGGTAAAGTTTTTTTCAAAAAATGAACTTTCGCGAAAACTTTTGGATCCTACGTTTAAACTTACGGAATTGTCCTATGAGTGCCTGAAGAGGATAAAATTCTTATGAAAGCGACAGCCATAGCGCCTGCAAATATCGCGTTTATCAAGTACTGGGGGAAGAAGGACGACGTTCTGCGGTTGCCTCTCAATTCTTCAATCTCTATGAATCTTTCCGGAGCGACGACCACAACGACGGTTGAATTTTCGAAGAATTTTAAAGCGGATGAAGTAACTATTATCGACGGAAATTTTTCAGAAAAAGAAGAATTGCGGGTTATCAAAGGACTGGATTTGATTCGGAAAAGCGCCAATAGTTCATGGAAGGCAAAAGTTGCGACAAAAAACACTTTTCCAAAGGGTGCAGGATCAGCTGCATCTGCATCGGGATTTGCGGCACTCACAGTTGCCGGATTTTCAGCAGCAAGTGCTGCAGACGTATCTTTATCAGAAAAAGATCTGACAATTATTGCACGGCAGGGATCAGGGTCTGCCTGCAGAAGTATCCCAGACGGTTTTGTGATTTGGGAAAAAGGGGACTCTTCAGAAAATTCTTATGCTCACTCATTGTTTCCCGCGAGTCACTGGGATCTTCGGGACATACTCGTTATCGTTGATTCATCTATGAAAAAAGTATCAACGACAGATGGTATGAAGGGAGTAGAGACAAGTCCATTTTTACGAGAGAGACTTCGATCAATTCCCAAGCGACTAGAAGAAGCGAAAAAAGCATTGATAGAAAAAAATATGAAATTGTTAGGAAAGGTTATGGAAGAAGATTGTCTCGATATGCACCACGTGATGCAGACGCAAATTCCACCTTTATTTTATTGGAATGATACGACGAAGAAGGTTATGGAGTCGGTCGTTTCCTGGAGAGAGGAAGATGGAATCTCTGTTTACTTTACGATTGATGCAGGACCAAACGTCCACCTCATCTGTGAAGCAATAGATGAAAATCGGGTGTTAGAAAAAGTGAAGAAATTGCAGGGCATAGAATCATTTATAATAAATCATCCGTCTTCCGGTGCTCATCTTATTAATACTCATCTATTTTAATTATTTATGAAGCTACCCACTACCCACTACCCACTACCCACTATTCCAGAGCACATCGCTATTATCATGGACGGGAATCGTCGGTGGGCACGGGAGCATAACCTTCCGGTGTTGGAAGGACACAGACGTGTGACGGATGTGATCCTGGAACCTCTTATAGAATATGCAGCGAAAAAAGGCGTAAAATTTATGACATTTTGGGCGTGGTCTACTGAGAACTGGAAGAGGGATGAAAAAGAGGTGATGGGGATTATGAAGCTTTTTAAAAATGTCATTACGAGAAGACTTGGTAAGCTTCATGAAAAAGGCGTGAAGGTCAAAGTCATCGGTGATATATCAAAATTTGATCCGGCTATACGCGAAGGACTTGAGAATGTAGTAGAAAAGACAAAAAATAATACAACTATCACTGTAATTTTTGCTCTTAATTACGGAGGTCGGGACGAGATTGTCAGGGCAGCAAATAAAGCTATAAAAGCTGATGACTGTGTGCTGACGACTGAAAGCTTTTCGAAGTTTCTTGATACCGCAGGCATTCCGGATCCGGAGATCATTGTCAGGACTGGAGGGGAACAGCGACTCAGCGGATTTTTACCATGGCAATCAGAATATAGTGAGCTGTACTTTCCATCCTGGTACATGCCGGAATTTACCGAAGAGAAGTTAGACGAGGTATTAGTGGAATACGCGACAAGGAAACGACGATTTGGAAAGTAATATTATTTAAAGACAGTGTCTATTATAGATAGGCCAAAAATTTTTCCTGCAATCTGTACCACCCAATACGCTGCGAATATGAGGACAAATCCGATGAGCGCATTGGTCATGCGCTGTTTTCCTGTTTCAAGTTTTTTTGCATCTCCGGCGCTTGTCAGAAAATCGTAACCTGCAAAAACGAGCATCGCGAGTAGTCCTATGCCAGCGAAAATAAAAATAAATTTTATTGCTCCGCCGATAATACCTGCAATATTTGTGAAGAGAAAATTATCAGGACCTTTTAATGATATCTGTCCGTTCGGACCCGGAAATTTTAGATTTTGTGCGAGTATTGGTGTCATAGTGATGCTAGCCGAATCCTGGAATTCCTAAAATATTTACGCCGATAAACTGAAGGATAAAGACTGAAAACACTACAAGAAGTAGTCCTGCGATTGAAGATCCAATCAGTTCTTTTCCGGCGTTGAGTTGTTCTGGGTTTCCGGCACTTGTCATCATCTGAAATCCGCCGAAAAGTATCATGAGAAATGCTATTCCTCCGGCCAATCCTACGGCTATGCCGAGGAATTTTTCCGCGAATTTTTCTGGGGTTGCCGGAAGACAGCCTGCCGCCGTCCAAATATTGTTGCCTCCGGCCATACACGACTGGCAAGCTGCTTTTTTATCGTCTGTGAAGTCGCATATGAGTGCGTTTCTTGAAGTACCACCAGGAAATGTTTCTCTTGGGCATTCAGAAGTTTGACTGCAGCACCAGGAGATGCTTCCTGAACAGATTGCCGTAAGCGGCCATGTGCAGGATGGTCCTGGCCACGCGGGGGTGCACCATGCATACGATTTTGATTGGAATGCAAAAAGAGAAATGAGGATTCCAACAAAAAATAGACCGATAGAACGACCTAATCGATTCATATTCTAAGTGTACCAGAGAGGATGAAAAAATAAAAGGCGCGCGATAGCGCGTGGTAGAATAAAATGAAATGAAAAAAGTCTCTTTCTATTTATCTCGTGTGTCGGGATCCAGTTTCGCAGGATTTATTTGTTTATTTGTCTCTTTGTTTATTTGGATATTTCCTGTCTTTGCTCAGTCCTGTGACCCATCCTGCGCAAACGCTATCGAGTGTCGGGATAAGATCGCAAAGTGTCAGGAGGCATGGAATCAGATGGAAACGGCGAAGAAGCCGCATGTGGACGCTCTGCGGAAGATGGAAAACGATATTGCCGCTTTTCAGGCACGGATCAAGATTATAGAGGCAGATACCATACGAAAAGCCCAGTCCATCGCCGATGGGGAAAAAGCCCTATCCGGATTTTTAGGCCTTGCGGGAGGACGAATCCGCAACATGTATATACGCTCCCGTGCATTTAATCCGCTCATCGAGATATTTACGTCAGATACCCTTGGAAACGCTATTCGTAGGCTCGGGTACTCGCAGTCGGTGATAGATGAAGACAAAAAAATGATTGCAAAGACTGCGGTATCGGTAAAAGATTTGGAAGAAAAGAAGAAAACTTTGGAAGAAGAGAAAGGATCGCTTGCATATCTAAAAGAGGAAACAGATAAACGGGCGGTGTCTATACGAAAACTTGTCGGTGATGCTAATGCGTATCAAGGAAAGCTGACGAGTATACTCGCCTCGCTTTCTGCCCAGCAGCAGCAGTTTTTGGCGGCAAAACTTTCAAACTTGAATATCTCAAGAAGCGCAGTCAGCATTGGCGCGTGTATAGATGATAGAAACGTCGATCCCGGCTTTAGCCCGCGTTTTGCGCTTTTTACTTTTGGCGTACCAAACAGAATCGGGCTGAATCAATACGGGGCAAAAGGAAGAGCGGAGGCTGGACAAAATGCGCGGGATATCCTTTCGGCCTATTACAGTGCTGATTATACGACCGGGTATAACAGCGGGATAAATATTCATGTGAGCGGTAATAATGAATACGGACAGTCGTTTAATGAGAATTGGAACATCGAAGAATACTTAAAACATCTGTATGAGATGCCGTCAAATTGGCCTACAGAGGCGCTTCGGGCGCAGGTAATCGCGGCACGATCGTATGCACTCTCATATACCAATAACGGATCGGGAAGTATCTGTCCGAGTCAGCAGTGTCAGGTAGTAAAAAAGGAATTGAATAGTGAATCCTGGCAACAAGCTGTTCGTGATACTTCGGGGGTTGTGCTTACTCGTGGAGGAACGCCTATTAAGGCGTGGTTTTCTTCGACTCACGGCGGATATTCGTTTACGTCAGGAGATATAGGCTGGAATAGTACAGATTGGACAAAAAGACTGGTCGACGCGACAGGCGGCATCAGTAGTTTTTCTGATTTATTTAATACGGCATACGACCGCTCCTCTCCCTGGTTTTACTGCGACTGGGGCTCGCGTGCCCAGTACAATAAAACTGCGTGGCTAAAACCCGAAGAGCTTGCAGATATCGTCAATATTTTGCTTCTTGCAAAACGCGATAGTTCGACGCAAAATCACCTCGTGCAGGTAGATAAACCAAACCCTGACGGGGCAGAGACGTGGGATGCAGGTCGTGTACGCTCAGAATTAGCAAGCCGAGGGGGAACGCCATATACAACTGTGAGCGATGTATCTATCGGGTGGGATCAGGTTACCGGACGGACGACACAGGTCACTGTTTCCGGTAATGCGGGAAGCAATAGCTTTGACGGCAATGAGTTTAAAACATACTTTAATCTGCGTGCTCCGGCAACCATTCAGATAGTGGGTCCGCTGTACAATGTGGAGAAGAGATAGCGCGGCCGTGATATAATACTCCAAATGCCAACTCTCTTTGAGGCTAAGCAAAAAAGCAGTCAGAAGTCAAAAAGGGTTCCTCCGATACCATCGGCAAGCAGCCACGTGCATCCATTTTCCTGTTATGTCGTACGCCCTGATGAACTTCGTTTTGAGACCCAGGAGCCGGATGAAGACGTCATATTGTTCATGAGGCAGCACCTTGTGACGAATGTTCCGTGGGTTATACTAAGTATAGTTTTAATATTGGCTCCATCTGTCATTATTCCATTTTTGTTTACGTTTCTTCACCTCCCGATTCCCGTTCCGGCAAGCTATATTGTAATAGGCACGCTTTTTTGGTATTTGGCGACAGCAGGGTTTATTATCGTAAATTTTCTTCAGTGGTATTTTAATATTTATATAGTCACAAATCATAGAATAGTTGATATAGATTTTGTTCAGCTTTTGTTTAAACGATTTTCCGAAGCGAGACTTTCTAAAATTCAGGATGTTTCGTACGAAACGAGCGGTGTATTTGCTGCTGTCTTTAATTTTGGCGATGTGCATATACAGACCGCGGGAGAGATGCCGGAGTTTGAATTTGCCTCTGTGCCAAATCCGGATAAAGTGGTGACAACCATAAGCGAACTTGTGAAGCAGGAGGAGGGGCTATGAACGGCGCCAGTACCATTCTCCCGGCTGCATTTTTTGGGCTTAAGATTTTGACACTCATTGGCTTGTCTCTTTACGCTATTTTTGCATTTGTCGTATTTCGTCAGGAACAGCTGATGGCAAGCGTGTTAGATGAGGCGTTTGAGCCAATGTTAAAAATCATTGTCGTAGTTCATTTTCTTTTTAGTCTCGGACTTTTCTTTTTAGCTACCGTAATCCTCTGAAAAAATATTTCGATTTTTTTCTCATTATCGTGATACCATAGGGGTAATGAAGGATATCCGTATAATAGCTCGCCCTGTTGTTGGCAGTGCCACCGCCGATCAGTGGGGACAGGCGCTTTTGTCTCAAAATGTGTATGGCGTCATTGAAATTCAAAGCGACGAGGCGATGAAGCGCGGAATTGAGATATTGTCACTTCTGGATAGACGATTACAGGGTGTTCCGTCAGATCCAGGCGCTATTTCTCTTATTATCCAAGAGATCGTTGATGAGACCGTTGTGTCCTTGGTGCTTCTGGTTGTAAAAGAGTCGGTTGCTTCTATGGTCTGTTATGGAAAAGGCGCGCTGTATCTACGGCGAAATACTCACTTTGCGCCTATTCTCTCCGGCCCTGGTGCAATTTGCGGGAAAATCGAAGATGGCGATGTGTGTCTGTTGTTGACAAACGGTGCATCAGCTGTATTTCCCAGGTCTCGTGTTGTTTCTTTGGTAGACGGATCAATTTATTCAGTCATTGCTGAACGGATGATACTTTCCTGGCATCAGGAGGGGGGCGGCTTGGGGGGTGCGGCACTTGTACTGGGAGTAATTTCAGGGGATGGGTCCGAAGACAGAGGCGATGGAAACACTCCCGCGATGGAGGCGGGAAGCGTTTCTGAAGACTTTGGTTCTACAAAGATCGAGATGACGCAAAAAAAACGATTCACAGATGCACTCATCCCGTTATTTAAAAGCATTTTTCGGGATATTCGCCTTCGGTTCGTTGCACTCCCCTTGAGTAGTCGAAAACGCGTCATTCTTGCGACTGTTCTGTCTTTATTATTTTTGTTTAGTGTTGGTATTGGGCTCAGGCGTCAGATGACGGACCAACGATTTCAAGAAACGACAAAGCGTATGCAGGACGCGAAACGTACCTTTGAAGAAGGCGTTGCGCTTGCAGAGGTCAATCCCCCAAAGGGAAGAGACGAACTGCTAAAAGCGAAAGAATCTATCACTCTTGCCCTCTCTTCCGCTCGTCCCCGTTCGAAAGAATTTATGGACAGCACCGAGCTTTCGCGTCAGATCGAAGAGGCTATCCTTGGCGCGTCCCATACATATGCTATCGAGCCGGCACTTTTTTACGACGCGTCACTTCTACGAGGTGACGGTGAGATAAGCACTTTTTCTCTGGAGGGTGATGTGGCACTTTTGCTTGATATAAAGGCAAAATCTCTCATGACGCTTTCTTTATCATCAAAAAGTGCACAGATTTTAGCTGGTGGTCAGGCACTTTCGGCAGGCTTGCTTGTTGCGCGTCATGGTGACAGTGGATACATATTCTCTCCGGACGCGATTGCCGTAATTGATCTAAAAACAAAAGCGATAACACAGGGTATCATAAAAAAAACTGAAGATTGGGGAACGATCGTATCCATGACTTCGTATGGTGGAAATATCTATCTTTTGGACTCACAAAAAGGGAGAATCTGGAAATATGTTGCCACTGACACTGGTTTTTCAGAGATCCGCGAGTACCTCAACCCTGACACCTTGCCGGATTTTTCCGGGGCGCTTGGTATAGCAATAGACGGATCAGTGTGGGTAGGGACGAACACCGGCGGCATATTTCGATTTACCCAAGGGAAAGAAAATACGTTTACCCCACAGGGAGTTGACCCGAAGTTTTCTGGGCAGATACGAGTGTATACCAATGATGATCTTAAGCGAGTGTATGTCCTTGATGCTTCTCAGAAGCGAGTGGTTGTGCTTGAAAAAGACGGGGTGTATGCAGCGCAGTATGAATGGAAAACGTCGCTGTCTCCGGTAGATATGGCAGTCTCAGAAGAACAGCGCAAGATTCTCCTCCTTTCAGATGGTAAAATATTTTCCGTTGACCTTCGATAAGGAGAAGCCATGAAACATATAACCAATAGTAAAGCATTGTATGATTACTCAATCCTTGAACATTTTGAAGCAGGGGTGGAGCTTCGTGGGCATGAGGTAAAGTCCATTCGATCGGGGCACGCAAAGCTTGAAGGCTCGTACGTGAAGATTATCGGCGGGGAGGCATTTCTCGTAAATGCACAGATTTTTCCGTACGTGTTGTCGCGGCCAGAGATCGCCGACCCTCTTCGTACGAGAAAACTTCTTTTTCACAAACAGGAACTCGTTCGACTTCAAAGCAAGCTCGATGGAGCCGGTTTGACGCTTGTAGCGCTATCCTGGTATACTAAAGGCCCCAGAATTAAGCTTGACGTCGGCCTTGCACGCGGAAAAAAACAGTATGAGAAGCGGGAAGTGATAAAAAAGCGCGACGAGGTCAGAGATCTCGAAAAGCAGTTTCGGGGAAAGGTAAAATAGGAGATTAATTGGGGTTTACCCCGAGGAGTCTTCGACGAGGGGATGAATTGATTCGACGAAGCATGTACATTAAAAACTGCAAGCCGGCGATGACAAAAGAGCCGTTTACCCTGAGAGTAATCGAAGGGCAAAAATTTTGTCAAAACTATCTGCTGATAAAACAGTAGAACTTTTGGAAGAAAAGCTTGCTCTTCTTGAGCAAAAACTTGCTTTCAGAAATTCCCGAGCTTTTGCATTCGCACGAGCATAAGGAATCATCTTTCGTAATTTTTTCTCGGTGAAATGCGGAAGGTGGAAAAACAGCCGAGGCGTCAGGAATCTATTGATCGGTAGATTTCGGAGTATTTAGGTCGAACCTCTTTACTTTTTTTGTCAATTTTTAGGGTAAAGAGTTACCAAATTGACTACGCTTGTAGACGTTTTTCGTGTATTTCTTCGGACCCGGGCTCACTCCCCGGCATCTCCACCCCGTCAAACGGGGTAGTCGCGTTTGACGCGACACCTCTGAAATATATTGAATATGTTAGAAACGTCAGACGTTTCTCCTGTTTTAAACAAACCACGGTTTTATGTATATGTTCTTTACAGTTTTTTGATAAAGGATTGTATATAGGGTTTACGAAAGATTTAAAACAGAGGCTTTTGCAACATTCAAAGAGACAAGTGGCTTCGACAAAAATTCGCGCGCCTTTTCTTCTTATTCACTACGAATATTTTATAAATCAAAAAGACGCGAAAGCAAGAGAAGTATTTCTTAAAAGTGGATACGGAAGGGATCAATTGAAAAATATTATTAAAAATACTTTCTCTTTTATAAACAGTCATGCATCTTCTTGATGTTCTTTTTCCCAAGTTGTGCGTTTCGTGCGGCAGATGGGGAGCATACATCTGTTCATCCTGTCAAAAAAATATTGTACCGATTGAACAGCGGGAAACGATCTGTCCAGTTTGCGAGAAACCCGCCATGATGGGTATGACACATCCTTACTGCAGGACTCGTTATGGCATAGATGGCCTGACAACTTTTTTCCACTATAAAGGTCCGGTTCGAAATTTTGTCCAACAGATAAAATATAAATTTGTTTCAGACATGGTCTCGACTTTTGTCTCTATTATCCCTCAATCGAGAATTCTCGAACTAACGAATCCGCCAGCTGGCGGACGAAGTAACGACATTGTCATCGTTCCCGTTCCCCTTCACCCTCGTAGGCTTCGGCATCGTGGATTTAATCAGGCGGAAAAAATATCAGAATTTCTCTCAGAAAGAACGTCTATTCCGGTTATAAAAAATATATTGAAACGAGCCAAATATACAAAGCCACAAGTAGAAAAAAAGACGCGTGAAGAGCGGATGAAGCACATGGATGGCGTGTTTGTTGTTGATAAAAAATATATACAAAATATAAAAGGCGTGTTTTTGGTAGACGATGTCTGTACCACTGGCGCAACACTTCGCGCTGCCGCTCGAGAATTAAAAAAAGCAGGAATACCGTGGGTCTGGGGTGTTACAATGGCACGGTAATATGAAGAAGATTTCTATTGTTGCAGGGGGAGTGCTTGATGAAATTTTATTAGATAGGATTAAACAATCCGAATTTATTATTGGTGTTGACCGAGGTGCGTGGTGGCTTTTTTCTCATGGAATTAAACCAACTATCGCCATTGGCGATTTTGATTCGATTTCCGAAGATCAATTAAAGAAGTTAGAGAAGGCACATATTCCGGTTGAGAAATATTCCAGAGAGAAAAATGAGACTGACCTTGAACTCGCAGTGACCTTCGCTTGCTCTAAAAAACCCGAGAGGATAGAAATATTTGGAGTAATTGGATCACGTCTCGATCATTCTCTTGCAGGAGTTTCTCTTCTTGCATTGTGCTTTGAGAGAAAAATATCTGCAAAGATAATTACGAAAACGTCAGAACTTATACTTTATTCTGGAAAAATTATTTTGCCAAAAAGCAATCAGTATAAATATATTTCTTTGCTTTCGTGGTCAGAAGAGATTTTAGTGTCTATACGAGGATGTAAATATAATGGGGACAATATACAAATTAAACGAGGGGAATCACAAGGAGTGAGCAATGAAATAGTTGAAAAAGAGGCCCAGATCAATATTTCTTCCGGTATCGCCCTTCTCATCCAGAGTCGGGATGAATGATATAATACCCTCACGCATAAGGAGAGTTGGCTGAGTGGTTAAAAGCGAGGGATTGCTAATCCCTTGAGCCGATGAGGCTCGCACAGGTTCAAATCCTGTACTCTCCGCTAAGGAATAATGGAATATAAGATAGCTTTGGGAGGGGTCGGATAATGGTATTCCACCAGTCTTGAAAACTGGCGCCCGCAAGGGCTTGCAGGTTCGACTCCTGTCCCCTCCGCAGTAACAATAATTAAGGCTAAACAGGTAAGTTCTTTACTCATTATTTACCAATACTTGACTAATCATTGATTTTAGCTTAAAATAGGTAAAGTATATACCTTTAGTTTACCTATTATATACCTATGGATATATTTAAACTGGAGAAACCAGACATAAGTAAAATTGATCCTGCTAAGGTGATGGATCTTTTTGGGCAGAAAACACAAGAAATTGGCGAGGCTCTTAATAGCGCTTCAGAGCCAGATTATCTATATTGGGACTCTATAAAACACAAGACTCCACCATCGGGTTTAACCATTAAAGAATATTGGTGGCTAGTCAAGCAATTTAGGAAATTAACGGCACGAAAAATTTCAATTAGAACGGAAACTGGCCACTATTTTACTTGGAAGAGACCGTACTCTGCAGATGAAAATCTTCATAAAATAGACGTTAAACTCGGTGGAGAAATATTTCAACATTACTCACATATAATTACCCCTTACGGTCGACAACGCCTATTAACAAAAAGTATTATAGAAGAATCTATAGCCTCAAGTCAGTTAGAGGGTGCCGCTACCACAACTCCAATCGCGAAGAGAATGTTGCTTGAAAACCGAACACCTCGAGATAGATCAGAAAGAATGATTGTAAATAACTACAAAACAATGCAAGCATTGAAGGAAAAATATAAAGACCAAAAACTATCGCAAGGCTTATTATTAGAAATTCATGAATTAATAACAAGAGACACATTGGAGGCCGATAAGATTGGTCGTTTGAGAACAAATGCAGACAACATTAGTGTGAATGATGGTACTAATCACATTTATCATATTCCGCCTGATGAAAAATTTCTCATAGCTGAATTGCCGAAGCTAATAGAATATGCAAATGATGAGGATGGAGGTGGTTTTATTCATCCGGTTATTAAGGCTATATTTATCCATTTTTGGATTGGATATTTACATCCTTTTTATGATGGCAACGGCAGGATGGCGCGTACTCTATTCTATTGGTATCTGATGAAAAAAGGGTATTGGGCAATTCAATACTTACCCATATCTTTAGTTATTAAAAATGCCTATATCCAGTACGGAAAGTCTTTTATATATTCTGAGCAAGACGACCTCGATATTACATATTTCTATGATTTTCATATGCGAAAATTACTACTGGCAATGAAAAATTTTGATGATTATATTCATAGAAAATTGCAAGAAAATTCGGTATTGGATGATCTTTTAGATAAAGAATATAAACTTAATGATAGACAGAAGGAGCTGGCGAGATATCTTTTAATTAAGGGTGCTGATCACTATGTTACCCCGTCAACATATATTGAGTTATACAAAATTAGCAAAGTCACAGCATTAAAAGATTTGCTGCAATTAGAAGCACAGAACCTTGTTTATAGAAGAAAAAATGGTAGAAATACCAGATATTTCGGCACAGAAGAATTATTTAAACAAAATAAGAAAAGTTAATTTATAGGTAATGTAATGGTCTTAAAATAGGTTATAGCGTTGTAAATAGTTCTCCGCCTTCGGTCGCCAAAGCTTTAGCGACGGCGACCTTCGTCATAGAGCTCTGTTATGTCTAAGGTTACTATCGATAGTAATGGGCGACCTTCGGCGGACGCAGTCCGCTTTTATTATGTCTATATTTTGAGATGTAGCGATGGATTACCTTATACCGGTTGCACCGACAATTTAAGAGATAGAATCAATCGACATCAAAAGGGAAACGTTCCGGCAACAAAAGAAAGATTGCCAATAAAACTCATTTCTTATTTTGCTTTTTCAAATAAATATACCGCCTTTAATTTTGAAAAATATTTTAAATCTGGCTCGGGACGAGCGTTTTTAAAGAAACATGATATTATTGGATAATCTTAAATTATGTTTTCATCAGATCAAATTCGACAGTATATACAGATTGCGCTTGATGAAGCGAAAAAAGCTTCAGAAGAGGGAAATTATCCCATCGGCTCGCTTATTGTAAATGTAAACGGCAATATCGAGTCGAGGGATAGAAACCAGTGTTCTACAAATGCGGATGTGACCGCTCATTCTGAGATCCTTGGAATTAGAAAACTTGGTAGCAAAGTAAATAAGGATACTCTCGGAGAATACTATCTGTTTTCATCGCTTGAGCCTTGTTTTGGATGCAGTTTTTTTATAGCGAGAACGAATATCAAATATATAATTTCAGCATTGAAAGATCCCCACAAGGGTGGAACGAGCGATTTACATACTTTAGGTCAGTTTAAACATTTTTTTAAACACATAGAATTAACGAACGAACCGTTTGAGGACTTAAAAGAGCAATCCAGACAGTTAATGATAAATTACTTTTTAAAATTAGGCAGAAAAGATGCTGCAAAATTTTATGAAACCAGGAATTGATTATATCGGTGTCGCTGTTGGTGTCTTTATCATCAATGATGAGGGCAAGGTGTTTTTGACAAAGCGAAGCAAGCACGCGACGAATGAGCGAGGGACATGGGAAATTCCCGGGGGAAAAGTGAATTTTGGTGAGACTCTGCAGGATGCGGCCAAACGGGAGGCAAAGGAGGAGTACGATATTGACATAAAAATTATCAAACAGTTTCCGGCACAGGATCACTTTATCCCTGAAGAAAAACAGCATTGGGTTCCGACGAGTTTTCATTGTAAAATAATCGGTGACAAAATGCCACGAATTATGGAACCTGACAAGTGTGATGAAATTGGGTGGTTTTCCTTCGATGCTCTTCCTTCTCCCTTGTCGATTATTACCAACATTGATATCGCACTCTATCTGGGCAGTGTCGAAAATCACTAAAAAACTATGGATGACCTTGTCTGCTTTATCGGCCAAAAGGCGTTTATCGAGAAAGATGGGGAACTACTCATTCTTCATGATCCTTCTATGGGATTGGACTTGCCTGGTGGTAAGGTTATGGAAGGGGAATCGGATTTATCAAAGGCATTGCAAAGAGAAGTAAAAGAGGAAACTGGATTAGAGATTGTTGTTGAAAAACCATTTTATACATGGTTTTTTACTATTCCGCTAGATTCAGGTCATCGAAGCGCAGGGAAAAAGATATTTAATGTTGGATACAGATGTATGTATGCTTCAGGAGAAATTAAATTAAGTCGTGAACACGACAAATATTTCTGGGTGAATAAAAATAATTACTCGTATCATTTAAAGTCTGGTTTCTCTGACGCTTTAAAAGCTTACTATGAAAAATAAAATCATAAAAACCGGTGTTGCAATAGTCGTAACAAAAGAAAATAAAATATTGCTTGGGTTACTGTCGAAAAAATGGCTTTACAATAATAAACAAGTATATGGTGTTCCCGGAAGAGATGTTCGTTTTGGAGAAAAAATCGGAGATACAGTTAAAAGAAATATTTTAGAAGATTTAGGGTGTTCCGTTACCAAGTATAATATTTTTGCTGTTAATTCAAATTATGTATACGGTAATCATTATATTGAGATTGGAGTGTTAGCAGATATAGAAGGTGATCTGAAAAATTTAATGCCTGTAGATTGGGAAAAATGGGAGTGGTTTGATTTTTCGCATATTCCAAAAAATCTTTTTCCTTCTGCAAAAAATGTTATAGATAGTTATCTGAAGAAAGTTGTGAATGTTGAAGAATAGTAATTATCCTTTTCCGATATCTTTTTTTAACTCTTTTGCTTTTTTGAGAAAATACAATCGCCATTGTGATTCTTTGATAGGCAAAATCATGTGCGGAAGTTGACCGACGGTGTTTGCCAACATGAGTTGGCTTCCTAACTGTAGAGGGTCTATAACCGTATCGAATTTCATGCGGGCAAGTTCTGATAGATCGCTCCATCGAATAGTTGAGGACTCAAGTATACAGAATAAGTCTAAAAAATGGCGACTTGCGGGTTTTTGATAGATGGTAAAGAATTTGTTGACGGCAATGTCAAGAAGTGAGTCTATCCGTAGAATATTCTTTACTAATGGTTTTTCAATCTGTGTGAAAGGATAATATGTGAACTCAGTTTTTAGTATGGTTTTTCCGACATGAAAAAATATAAGATTTCGGTTAAAATTTTGTTGTATGTCCACAGTAGACGCTCCGATATTAGTTTTTATTCGTTTAGCGATTGTATTAAGCCACAGAGCATCTATTTCGGTCTCGCTAAAGAAATCTAAATCTTCAGATAATCGATGATGAAGATAATATTCCGAAAGCGCCGTGCCTCCGGATAGATAAAAATATTTTTTCACTATAACGTCCGAAGCGATAATATTGAGTGTTTTTTGTTGAACCGCAGTTAGGATAGTTTTCCCCATAGGAGATAGTGCAAATACTGCTTTCGTTTTGGATCAATTGAAAGCGATTTCCAATATTTTCGGATAAGTCGAAAATTTAGTTTTATTCCGTTTAAACCGAAATTTATATGCTGATTCAGTTTCCAGATTGTAGATTGTCTTGAACGGGTTAACTGTTTTTTTGGCGTGTTCCAATTGTGCATATTACTTATAGTATATCGTTTTTTTGTTATGTCTGCTGTGTGCAGTTCTGGTTGTTACATTCTGATTTACGTTATAATAATAGAGGAACATCTATGAATTATCGTATGCTTGGTAAAACCGGATGGAAAGTTAGCGAACTCGGCCATGGCATGTGGGGCATGGGGAGTTGGACTGGATCAGATGACAAGGAGTCATTGAATGCGCTTCATCGTTCAGTGGAGCTGGGCGTAAATTTTTTTGATACCGCATGGGTGTATGGAAATGGCCGGAGTGAAAAACTTCTCGGCTCTTTGCTTAAAGCGTATCACAACAAACGATTGTACATAGCGACAAAAATTCCTCCAAAAAGTTTTCGGTATCCCATGAAGCCGGAATATAAGCTCAATGACGAATATCCATCGGATCATCTCGTAGAATATGTACAGAGAAGTTTATCAAATTTAGGACTCGAGAAACTAGATCTTGTGTTACTTCACGGGTGGGATGACGTGTGGGCAGATGATGAATCTTGGCAAAAAGCGGTAATGGATTTGAAGCGTAAGGGACTCATTCAGGCCTTTGGTATTAGCATAGACCGCTGGGAGCCGGAAAATGCGATAAAAGCAATTCAAACAGGATTCATAGATGTCGTAGAAGTTATTTATAATATTTTTGATCAGGCACCGGAAGACAAGCTTTTCCCAATTTGTAAGGAATTTAATGTCGGAGTTATAGCGCGGGTACCGTTTGACGAAGGGACACTTACAGGATCTCTGACTTTAAATAGTCATTGGCCGGTAGGGGATTGGCGTAACAAATATTTTAACCCGGAAAATTTATTAGAGAGTGTCAAACGTGCCAAGGAACTTGAAAAAAAGATGCCTCCGGATATGTCTCTTCCGGAAATGGCTCTTCGATTTATTCTTTCAAATACTGATGTCAGTACGACGATTCCGGGAATGAGGAAAGTGAAAAATGTGGATGGAAATGTTAAAGCTGTAAAAAATGGTTCATTAAAAAAAGAATTAATCAGTGAGCTAAGAAATCATCGATGGGATAGAAAACCAAATCCATCTTCTGGGTAACAATGTTGGAACATCTACGTAGTATAATCTGCTCATGCAGACGATAGCCATTATTAGTGCCCTTCGAAAAGAATTAGAACCGTTGTTTATAGATATTCAGAAGAAAAAACAGGTTGCGGAATTAAACGGTATTACATTTTATTCCGGATATTTAAAGGGTGTCAGCGAGCGGATTATATTTGGATCTTTTGGTATTGGGAAAGTATTAGCGTCTCTGTCTACTCAATTTCTCATTGACACTTTTCATCCCAATCATATTTATTTTATTGGTGCTTGTGGGGGCACCATGCATGGCGTAAAACCTGGAGATGTCATAGTTGCAGACAGTACAATTCAGTCTGATTTTGATATTACCTGTTTTGGGTATACTAAAGGTGAGTTTCAGTTGGATAGAGACGGAATACTGTTTAAAGAATTCAAAACAGATATTTCTTTAGTCAACTGGATAAAAACGGATTATATATGTAACTTTGAGTCAATTAAAAATTGCATGCCGTCAATATTGTCCGGCCGGATGATTTCGCAAGATACGTTTGAAACAAAAAAGATGACGTTCAATCGTTTGCAACGAGAATTTCATTTTTTTGGTATAGACATGGAATCAGCAGCGGTAAATGTTGTGTGTCATTTTAATGCTGTTTCCTTTAACGTAGTAAAAAGTGCTATAGATATCACCGGTCAGCTCGATTTGAATTTTTACCGTGCATACTATCCTGTAGTATGCACGAACGCATATAAATTCTTGAAAACGTATTTACTCTCAAAAAATATATGATTCAAGCTCTCATTCTTGATGTCGATGGGGTACTTATTGGTGATAAAAACGGATATAACTGGCCGTCTCCTCATCCTGATGTTATCTACGCGCTAAAGTCACTTCGCGAGCGGGGGATGTTTGTCAGTCTTTGTACCGGCAAAGGAACGTTTGCGATGCGGGAGATTGTTGAGGCGGCACATCTTGATAATCTTCATATCGGCGATGGCGGTGCAGTCGTGGTAGATTTTTTAAAAAATCGAGTAATAGAAAAACATATTCTCCCTTCAGATGATGTTTTCCGGATGGTACATCTGTTTCAGGAGGCAGGTGTGTATATCGAGCTTTATACTTTAGACGGCTATTATATTGAAGAAAAAAATATTTCTGAAATTACAAGAAAACAACATGAAGATATATTATTGAGAAAACCAATTGTTGTTAAATCCTTAGTAGAGGTAGGAAAAACACTTGAAGTGGTAAAAATTATGCCTATAGCAAAGGACGAAAAAGATAAAGAGAGAATTATACAATTGTTTCAGGATTCGAAGTCATCTTTATCTCTTCAGTGGGGCGTACATCCTACGGCATTGCCGCATCAGTTTGGGCTTCTCACTCTTCCGGGTATTTCTAAAAAGCAGGCAGCGGAAACGATATCAAAAAATACTGGTGTCTTATTGTTTGAGACATTAGGGATTGGAGATGGTATGACAGATTGGCACTTTATGGATATCTGCGGATATGCAGGAGCGATGGGAAATGCAGTCACTGAACTGAAAGAGAAAGTACATTTAAAAGGCAACAGGGGATACATCGGAACATCCGTAAATGAAAATGGCGTCTTGAATATTTTTAAACATTTTGGCCTTATATGATTGTTTATCGTATACTGTGGGCTATGGTATGAAGAATAACGGAATTTTGCGACAGGTTGCACAGCTTGGCGAACCTGTTTTGAGGAAAATAGCAGTCCCCGTATCCAATGTTGAAGAAACAAGGATTCAACAGCTTATTGATGATCTTCTCGCTACGATCAAAGATGTTCATGGTGTTGGTATGGCCGCTCCACAGGTCTATGAATCTCTTCGGATTTTTGTCGTTGCCTCCAATCCAAATCCGCGCTATCCAAACGCTCCGAAAATGAATCCGACAGCGGTCATAAATCCGGAAATACTTTCAAATTCGAAAGATAAGGAAAAAGATTGGGAAGGATGCCTGAGCATTCCCGGTATTCGTGGTTTAGTTCCACGATACAAGTCTATTCGCGTACGATTTACTACCAGAGATGGAAAGGTTGTTGAAAAAATATATAAAGACTTTATCGCAAGAATATTTCAACATGAATTTGATCATCTCGAAGGCATTGTGTTTCTTGATAGACTCGAATCAAATAAAGACATCGTTTCAGAAAAAGAATATCAGAAAATAGTTACACGCAAATGAAATTTAAATGAATGGGGTAATTTTTATGTCTTGGAAAAAGATTTCATCAAAAATCGTATACAGTAGTCCATATCTTTCGCTTCGCGAAGATCGTGTGATTCAGCCTGATGGAAATGAGGGTATATACAACGTCCTTGAGCGTCAGCCATTTGTAGCAGTGCTTGTTTTAGAAGATGACAATATTTATTTAGTTTCTCAATTTCGATACCCAATAAATCAACGGTCGCTTGAAATTCCCGAAGGGGCTATGGAAGAAAACGAGAAGCCTGAAGATACTGCTCTTCGAGAACTTAGAGAAGAGGTCGGAAAAAATGCCATGAGCCTTGAATCACTCGGGTCACTCTATATTGGTCCTGGTTTGACCAGTCAGAAGCTGTACGTCTTTGTCGCCCGTGATCTGATGGATTGCAATACTAAACGCGAATTGACAGAAAAAGACATGGAAATTGTAAAAATACCGTTTCGGGAGTTTGAGGATCTGATAAAAGATGGAAAGATTTTTGATGCACCGACGGTCGCGTCCTACGGTTTATTCAAAAGCTGTAGAAGTGTCGAATGATCTAGTGTATAGTTAGAGTATGGAAACTCCTGCCGGGATACCTAAGCCGCAAAAAGAAGAAGTCTATCTCACCTGGTCTTCTCCGTCCCGATTGTTTAAAAAGAGAAACAAAGAATATTTCACCAATATCGGCGCGATTGTGTTTCTTCTGACGATTATTTTGGTATTTGCTCGCGAGTTTTTGCTCGTTGCTGCGGTACTTTCTATCGTGTTTCTTATCTATGTTCTCTCTACCGTCCCGCCGGAAGAAGTGGAACATAGAATTACGAATCTTGGCATAGAGAGTGCGGGACATTTTTATCGGTGGGAAGAGCTCGTGGAATTTTGGATGGAAGAGCAGTGGGATCAGTATATTCTCGTGTTACGACCATATTTTGGGACACGGATTATTTTGCTTTTAGGAAATCAGGAGCGGCAGATGGTTCGTACGTTTGTCGCAAAGCACATACCTTTTCGGGAGCACCCGGAAAAGACATGGGTAGATAACGCGGCAAACTGGCTTACAAAAAAAATCCCTCTCGAATCGACAACGTCCTAGCTCGTTGGAGCTTTTTTTTTCCCGTAGTACAATACGCTCATTGCTCTCGTAGTTCAATGGATAGAATGCGGCCCTGCGAAGGCTGTGATGACAGTTCGACTCTGTCCGAGAGCGCCACGTCAAACGTGGCTGTCGAGTTTGACTCGACGCATTGACGACATTCAAAACAGTAAGACATGGTGGGCTTCTGACCACAAAGGGAGGGTTGGCTGAGCGGTTCAAAGCGACAGTCTCGAAAACTGTTCTCCCGCAAGGGAGGCACAGGTTCAAATCCTGTACCCTCCGCTGAAAATGAAATCATTGATATGTAAATTATTCCCGCCGATACGTTTTTTCTGATTCTTAAAGTTGACAACTCTTGAGTGTTCTTTTAGAATAATGTCAAGTGGACTTGACATTATGAATGATATACGAGAATATATA
>JACREM010000015.1 GCA_016218215.1 Candidatus Gottesmanbacteria bacterium
AATACTTCAAATACTAAAAATTCAACAAATCCAGTCCAATCGACCGGATCTATCTCTGTTTCTCTTGGAAAGGAGTCAGAGTCTGTTTCTCTCTCAAGCTCTGAGACCCCCATAGTGCGGGAATTAGGAAAAGACGTCCCGCTTCCAAAAGAAGTCATCTCGTCCGGAGTAAAAATGCAGTCAGCCTCTGTGACTCTTCCCAAAGCAGTCTCATCTCTGGGGGTAAAGCCTGTTGGGAATGCTGTGCCTGTATCAAATGCACCAAGCATCGTGTTGCCGCTGTCTGATGATCAGATTACATCGGGACTGCATAAGGGTGTCGCGGATTCGATACGGTGGCTTTCCGAGTGGTGTGTAAGGAGGCTTCGTCAGGTGCACTTGGCCATACGATCCATCGGAGGGAAGACGGTACGGGTGCAGGAATAGGAAATTATGCCAGACATATTTGTTGATCTTATTTGGAAACTGGAAGTTTTTGGCGTCGTTATTTTCGTCATGGCGCTTTTTGTGGCGGGACTTGCCGGAGTCGGGTATGTTCTTTTTATCCTCTGGAAGTATCGTGACCGAGAAAAACATTCACTAGAATACGTGCTCATGCAAATAGCGGTGCCGCGGGAAAATGAGATAAAAATAGATGCGGCAGAGCAGATGTTTGCGAGTTTAGCCAGTATTTCACATCATGGGTTCTGGTCGTTTTTAAAGCCGCAGGAGCACCTGTCGTTTGAGATAGTCGCTCGACACGAAGATATACGGTTTTATGTTTCAGTCCCAAAAAAGCTCAAGGATCTAGTAGAAAAGCAGATTCACGGTGCCTACCCGGGAGCGGATATAAAAGAAGTTGAGGAATATACAATATTTACCGAAGAGGGAAAGGTTGCGTTTGCGGGCCTAAAACTTAAGTACTCAAATTTTCAGCCGATCAGAATTTTTCGGGAACTCCCTACTGATCCGCTCTCATCTATTACGTCGGTTCTTGCGAAGATGCAAGCAGGAGAGGGGGCAGTGGTGCAGGTGCTTATTCAGCCGTCTGATGGCAAATGGCGTACCCAGGGAAGATCGTATATTACAAAAGTAAAAAAAGATGAATCAAACCCTGAAAAAGCGAGTTTTAAGGTGGATCCAAAAACTCTTGAGGCGATAGAGCAAAAAACGAGTAAGCCCGGATTTAATGCAGTCATCCGTCTCGTCGTATCAGCACGGGACAAGGAGTCCGCTGACATGCATCTCGAGAACCTCATGTCTTCATTTAGCCAATTTACCTCTGATCATAATTACTTTACCAAAGTAAAAACGCCGTTGAAGCAGCTTTTTATGACAGATTTTGTCTATCGCTATTTTCCGCTTTTTAATTTCCCATTTTTTGAGCAGTATAGTGTGCTCAATAGCGACGAGCTTGCAAGCGTTTTTCATCTGCCAAATAAATCCATCGAGACTGCGTTCATTTTCTGGCTCAACGCCAAACGCGCTCCAGCGCCATCGCAGATACCAAATAGCGGTCTTTTTATCGGCGTATCGAAATACAGAGGCGTGGAGCGGAAGATATTCGTAAACGACGACGACAGAAGACGCCACATGTATGTCATCGGAAAAACGGGAACGGGAAAGTCGCAGCTTCTCGAGGAGATGGTGATGCAGGATATCGTGAGCGGGAAGGGAGTGGCGGTCGTCGATCCTCACGGAGACCTCATTGACGGCATATTACAAAGAATTCCGCCGGAGCGGGCCGAAGATGTCATCTATTTTGATCCGTCTGACGGCGAACGACCGTTGGGGCTCAACATGCTTGAAGCAGGAACCGAGGAGCAGAAACATTTTGTCGTCACATCTATCGTTGGACTTATGTACAAACTTTACGATCCGATGAAGACGGGTATCATCGGGCCTCGGTTTGAACACGCGGTCCGAAACGCCATGCTGACTGTCATGGTAGATCCAAAGAATACATTTGTGGAGGTCGTTCGAGTACTGACTGACAGTGCATTTGTCCAGGAGCTCCTGCCAAAACTTACTGATCCGATTATCCGCAGGTACTGGACAGATCAGATAGCTCAGACCTCGGATTTTCATAAGTCTGAGGTGCTTGACTACATTGTCTCAAAGTTCGGACGGTTTGTTACCAATAAACTTATGCGTAATATCATAGGTCAGTCTGATTCAAGCTACAATTTCCGTAAAGTCATGGATGAAGGGAAGATACTCCTTATCAATCTTGCAAAAGGCAAGATAGGGGAAGAAAATAGCAACTTCCTGGGACTTATTCTCGTCCCGAGAATTCTCATTTCTGCCATGAGTAGACAAGATATGCAGGAGAGTGACCGGCGTGATTTTTATCTCTATGTCGACGAGTTTCAGAATTTTGCGACGCCTGATTTTGCACAGATTCTTTCTGAAGCACGTAAGTACAGACTCAACCTCATTGTTGCGAATCAATTTATCGGTCAGATGGATGAAGAGGTGAAAAATGCGGTGTTTGGCAACGTCGGGACGCTCATGTCATTTCGCGTGGGCGTGACAGATGCAAATTATCTGCAGCATGAGTTTCAACCGACCTTTGCCGAAACTGATCTCATCAACATCGATAAATTTAATGCGTATGTGAAAACGACCGTGCATAACGAACCGGTGAAGCCATTTAGCATGGACCTGACCAAAGACATGAAAAAAATGGTTACCGCGAAAAATCCGAAAGTGGCAGAGGCGATCATCCAGCTATCACGCCTCAAGTATGGAAGATCACGGGAGCTCGTAGAAGCTGAGATACAGGAGCGGTCACATCTTTAACATAATCCCTCTTTACATTTTTTTGGAATACTATATTCTCGATACTATCAAGAATTAATATTCATGGATACATCACCTGAGAATTCTTCACCAGTAAAACATCCTGAAACGCTTGTCTACATTTTTAACATGTCTGAAGACGTGTGGCCATTTATCGCGGCGATCACCGATAAAAAGGCGAGGCAACTTGAGATACAGGAAAATACATTCCTTGCAGATCTTCGGTTATTTCTCTTTGCCAATGAAGAATCACATGTGCTGTTTCTTTGTCCAAGAAACGTGAGTCCTGAATACCTTGAGTACTTCCAACAGATCGTGGGACGAAAAACGCTCACTATTTTACCAACACAATACCATAGCGGCGTCATCTGTGAAGATATTTTAAATGATGACCGGATTATGACGGCGCTTATAGACGCGGCAAATTCTTCGAAGCGTCTCACAATTACAAGTTACGCGACATCACCGCAATTTCTAAAACTCATGCAGGCGCTTCGCGATCGTGGAATAACAGTGTATACTCCTGAAGCGCCGGAAGAGGATGATGCGTGGACGGTGAATTTTTTTGGCAGTAAATCCGGAATACGGCAATTAAGCCAACAGAGTAGCTCAGTCGAGCCGGATTTTCAGATGGCCGGTGGGGTCGTGTGCTTTGGAATCGACGATGCGGCAAAAATCGCCGCACGACGGTACATAAAAAACAGTGGCGTCGTGCTTAAAACAAACAAAGGACATGCGGGGATGGGAGTCGTGATTTTTCGCGAAGGGGATCTGCCGACTGTATACCGCGACTGTGTAAAATCGATTCTGACCCTCTTTCAAAAAGAATCGTATTGGGGGAAATTTCCTATCATCATAGAGGAGCTTATCTCTATAAATTCAACAATTGGCGGAGGCTATCCGAATGTTGAGTATAAAATTTTAAAAAACGGGAAAATAGAGCTACTCTACTATGGCGGCATGCGGATGAGTAAGGAAGGTGTATACAAGGGCATGGAGATAAATAACGATGCGATATCCGATCAGATCACGGCGCGTGTCGTAGATACCGGGTTTTACATCGCTGAACAGTTTGCATCAGCAGGATACAGAGGGTATTTCGACGTAGACTTTGTTGCCGGAAAAAATGGAAAGTTGTATGTGACGGAATCAAACGTCAGGAGCACCGGCGGAACATTCGTCCACGCTCTGGCACAGAGATTTTATGGGAAAGATTATATGTATGCGGCATATATATTGTCTAATAATTCGTATGACGTCGCGCATCTAAAAAATCCATCCTTTGCTTCTGTGAGAGAGAAGCTTTTGTCTATTTTGTTTGACCGCGAGACAAAAGAGGGTCTTGTCATCATCTCCGAAAATATGTTTCTTCTCGATAAACTCGCCTACATCATCTTTGGAAAAACAAAGAAAAAGGCGCTTGAGATAGAGCAGAGGATGGAGGAGCTGCTGAAAACATAGCAGTTTCGTTGCTTCGTTATTTCGTTAATTCGATAGTTTAAGTTTATCTGTATGATATTACAGATTCGTTTTCCCTCTGGTATAATGCCACTATTGGTTGCGTGTGCGGGCTCGTAGCTCAGTGGTAGAGCGCTATCCTTATAAGATAGATGTCCTTGGTCCGATCCCAAGCGAGCCCACAAAAATTGTACAGTTGTACAACTTGACAACTTACTTCTCATCTGGTACAGTGCTTGTATATGAGAGCAGTGTCTACATTTGATTTTCGAGCAGATTTGTCCCGATATCTGGAAGATGTAGCCGCAACCGCAACGCCACTGGTCGTACATCGATTTGGCAAACCCATCGTAGTCGTAAAGCCATATACGAAAGAAGTCGATCTCCCTGTGACCAGATTTTTTGGTTTTATGGGAAGCGGAGAAACAGGAGATGCATTTGTCAATCGCGTTCGTCGATCTTCTACGGAAAAACGGAAAATAACACGATTTCGGAATAGGACATGACGCTTATTTTTGTTGACACCAACATCCTTATAGATTACTCCAAAGGGCATAGTCGTTTTTTAGAGACGCTTTTTACCCGTCAGGATACAGGAGATGCAGAGTTATTTATTAATCCCATTGTCATCTCAGAATTTATGGCTGATCGATCTTTGCATGATGAAAAAAAACGGAAGCTCGCTTGGGAATTTCTACTTTCTTTCTCTATAAAGGATATTACTAAGTCTACAGGGCTTTTAGCTGGGGAATTTTTATGTGAAGGATATGTGGATTCGATAGGAGACGCCATGATTGCAGCGACATGCGTGACGCACTCTCTTCGTCTGATAACGCGCAATACAAAACATTTTAAAAAAATTCGTTCACTAGATCTCTATTAGGAGTGATATGGAAAACAGAATTA
>JACREM010000093.1 GCA_016218215.1 Candidatus Gottesmanbacteria bacterium
AGCTGTTCACGGATAGATGGTTGATTAAATTCGTTAAGGCAAAGGCCTAAGAAATATTTACAAACCAAAACCTTTAACAAAAGGAGAACGGACAAACCGTTTCCTGTTATTGAGGGTTGCAATTTTTCATAGATGAAAATACAGATTTCTGACCTGAGACAATTAATTCTCTCTTCGCTTCGGAAAAAATATGCCGAAGAAGATGCTCAATCAATGACCGAGGTATTACTATTTGGACAATTATCAGGGAAAACCTCTCATGGTATTGTTCGACTTTTCGTTGGAAATTCAAGTATTCTATCTCAAAATCCAACAAGCAAACCTCAAATTACGACTCAAAGCGAACTCTCTTCGATAATCACAGGCTATGGAAACCCGGGTATGCTTGTGGGTCAGATAGCAGTAAAAGAGGTCATACAAATCGCAAAAAAGAAAGGGATTGGATTAGTGGGAACCAATGGCACAAACACGTCATCAGGATGTCTTTCTTATTACTTGGAAAAAATTGCACTCGAAAATCTCATCGGCATCATTATGGCACAGTCCCCACCCTCAACTCCGGCATACGGCGGTATTGAGCCGCTATTTGGCACAAATCCCATCTCCTTTGGGATTCCATCAAAGCCACGACCACTCATTTTTGACATGGCAACATCTGCAATTAGTTTCGGCGCCATGCTAAAAGCAAAAACGCTGAACCAAAAACTTCCTGACAACGTCGCAATAGACAAACATGGAAATCCAACAACAGATCCAGAAGAGGCCATGAAAGGGGCAACGCTCCCATTTGATAACTCATATAAAGGCGCAGGCTTAGCAATGATGGTTGAAATCCTCTCAGGACTTTGGACTGGTGCTGATTTTTCCGGCTTAAACAACAAAGGTGGTTGGGGAAACCTATTCATTGCTTTCAATCCAAAAATATTTATGAGTGAGAATGAATTTAAAGATAAAGTATCTCTTCTTCTGGAAAAAATGAGAAGTTCAAAAACAAAAACTGGAGAAAAAGTTCGCATCCCGGGAGAACGCACCCTTGACACCAGAGATGCATCGCTTAAATGTGGTTGGATCGAAATTGAAGACCATCTGTTTCAAGAACTTCAAAATACTGGAGTAAAATAAGATAGCCTCTCGAAACTATATGGACACCCGATGTTTTGCTGTATGATAGAAGAGTATGCCCCTGCCCATAGATCAGTTAAAATCTATTCTCGTCACGCAAGGCCTCATAACAGACAAAGAATTTGAGGAAGTGTCCGCATATGCAAAATCTTCGGAAAATACTCTTGAAAATGCTCTCGTAGAAAAAGGGTTTATCACCGAAGATCAGCTTGGTCCGATTATTGCAGCATCTCTCCATCTCCCTATCATAACGCTTTCCAAAATCACCATACCGGAAGATGTTTTTCGCATTATACCGGAACGGGTAGCACATAAAAACAAAGTTGTCGCGTTTGCCCGAGACTCCGAGGGGATAAAAATCGCCACGTCAGATACGGTGAATAAACGCCTGCCCGACATGCTTGCGAGCAAAACCGGCCAGCCGATTATGCTCTACTATGCCACGGCAAAAGATATCGAAACGGCGCTTCAGATGTATAAACAGGCGCTTCAAAAAACAGTCGACGAACTTCTCTATGAAGTCGTGCACTCCGCAGAACGCACAAGTGTCATAGAAGAAGCGCCAATCGCAAGAATAGTCGACGAGCTCATCCGCGCAGCCTACCAAGACAAAGCATCAGACATCCACATAGAGCCGGAGGAAAATTTTTCTTTCATACGGTTTCGCATCGACGGCGTGCTTCACGACGTACTCAAAATTCCAAAAAACCTCCATGATCGGGTGCTCACCCGACTCAAAGTCCTCTCGAGACTTCGCACTGACGAACATCTGGCAGCTCAGGATGGAAAACTTCGCGTCCCCTTAGACGAAGAAAAATTAGACATCCGTGTTTCTATTATCCCCATCGTCGATGGAGAAAAGATTGTTATGCGGCTCTTATCGTCTAATTCACGACAATTTACTCTCACTGACCTTGGTATGTCTGACAATGACCTTCAGAAGGTCACAAATGCGTTTAACAAATCCTACGGCATGATTCTTTCGACAGGTCCAACTGGTTGCGGAAAAACAACATCTATCTACGCAATAGTAAAAATATTAAATACTAGGGAAAAAAATATCACCTCTATCGAAGACCCTGTAGAGTACCGAATAAAAGGCGCAAGTCAGGTCCAGGTAAATCCAAAAACGAATCTTACGTTTGCCAACGGGCTTCGATCGATTCTCCGCCAGGACCCGAATATCATCTTCGTCGGAGAGATTCGGGACAATGAAACAGCAGGAATAGCGGTCAATGCCGCACTCACCGGACACTTAGTCGTCTCGACGCTTCATACAAATGATGCTGCCACAGCAATTCCCCGCCTCACTGATATGAAAGTCGAGCCATTCCTCGTCGCGTCGACAATAAATATCATCATCGCCCAACGTCTCGTCAGAAAAATCTGTGATGACTGTAAGTCGATTAATACTCTATCTCTAGATGAACTAAAAAAACACATTCCGGAAGACGCGATCAAAAAATATCTGGGAGAAGGGCCTTCGTATAACCTCTATAAAGGAAAAGGGTGCAAAATCTGTCACATGACCGGATACAAAGGGAGACTTGGCATATTTGAAGTGTTAGAGGTAGACAAAAAAATCAGAAAACTTATCACAGACAAACTCGATGCAGACGCGATCACGAGAGCCGCTGTGGAAAACGGGATGAACACGATGTTAAACGACGGCCTGGTCAAAGTCATGAAAGGACAGACAACAATAGAGGAAGTTATCCGGGTCACAAAGGTCGAATCATTATGATAACTGATACATTAACGCTCTCCGGAGCAGACACCATAAGTTTTATTTCTAATCTCTCAACTATGCTTTCGGCAGGCATTCCAATTATAGAAGCTGTCGATTCCATCTTAAGCGACGCAAAGGGAAACCAAAAAAAACTCCTCGAAGTTCTCCGCGAGGATCTCATGCAGGGAAACAGGATCTCATCATCGTTTGCAAAATTTCCCCTCGTGTTTAATAACGTCACGGTCAATGTCATCCATGCATCAGAAGAAGCAGGGACGCTTGATGCAACACTAAAAGACCTACGGATTAGCATACAAAAAGAAATGGAATTTACCGACAAAGTTAAAACTGCTCTCCTCTACCCCATCTTTATCGTGGTCGTCTTTTTCTTGGTGCTTCTTCTTATGCTTCTGTTTGTCGTACCAAAAATATCTGATATATTTTCTCGTCTCAACGTAGACCTTCCACTTCCGACAAAACTTCTCATTTTTGCATCTCATACGCTTACTACCTATCCGCTGTTGGTTATCGCTGGAATCGGAGGAATATTTCTTATGACACTTTCACTGTATAAAAAAAACAAGCCGTTCTTTCTGTCTTTTTTTGTCAATCTTCCGTTCCTTTCCCATCTTATAGAAGAAATAGACCTGACACGATTCTCCCGAAGTATGTTCCTTCTTTTATCATCGGGATTACCCATCACCGCAGCTCTCGATCTGACAGCTGATGTCGTCATAAAAAAACAAACAAGTAATCTCATTCGTTCGAGCCGCGACATGATCCTTGCCGGAAAAACACT
>JACREM010000094.1 GCA_016218215.1 Candidatus Gottesmanbacteria bacterium
CTTTTGAAGCAACGGTGCACCGTATCCGCGCGTCTCTTTTTTTATCTGGCAATGAAACTGATGTCAGAAATATATCAGAAACGCTTCTTGCAAGACCCAAAAAACCATCCCGGATACAACTCACAATCATCCGGTATAAAAACGTCCTTGACCACATAGATACTGAATGGAAAAATAACGGGAAACCCATAAACTTTCAGGCGATCTTCACGCTTTTTTCACTCTCACCTCACTGTAAAGAGTCAAATCGACTTCCGCGATCAGCAGAATCCGATATACGCGACCTCGTCACCTTTTTTGATTCATCAGTCATCAACCCGTTTATAAAAGCTGCGATTGCAAGCCACCTCTTTCTTGTCCACCCGGCATTTTCTGAAGATGGTGGCATGACCGGAAGATTTATGGCACATGCAATCGTTTGTCATGGTGGCATGGATGTCCGTAGCCTGCTCGCGCCAGACATGGCGTGGATTGGGAAAGAAAACACTGTTGCAAAGGCGCTCAAGACGTCTATCGATGACAACTCCCTGACTCCCTGGATCGAAACATATCTTCTCCTCTGCCTTTCAAGTCTCACGAGTACGATCACCGATCTCAAAGAAAAAAAATATTCTACCTCACTCCCCGTATCGTTTTTTGACCTCACAGAGAGGCAAAAAGAGATCGTTAAACTCTCTGCTCATCCTGAGGCTACGATCACCAACGCCGAAGTACAAAAACGGTTTGCCATCTCCCAGATCACCGCCTCCCGCGATCTTTCACGCCTCACGGGTCTTGGCCTCCTCTTCCCCCACGGCCACGGCAGGTCGATCTACTACACGAAGGTGTAATAGAACGTGATATACTATCTGTATGCCTCTCGTCTGGGACTACAACAAAAAAGCCATAGCCAAAACCGAATCTGGACGTATCCTGCTTCTTGAGCGCCTCATTAACTTTGGACCCAAAAAAGAAAAAATAAAGAAAACGGATATCAAAAAATACTGGACAAAATTACAACTTTTCCCAAAGCAAAAACGATTATTGGAATTACTATTATGGGGCAAACGATCCTCACGCGCGAACAAATCATTGTTTTAAAAGCGCTCTCGCGCGACGAAAAACTAGTAAAAACAAGTTATTTCACTGGTGGCACCGCATTGTCCGAAGTTTTTCTCCACCACAGAGAAAGCGATGACATAGATATTTTTAGTGAAATACCCTTTGATCCCCAAGCCCTCATGATTATCATGACAAAAATTGCCAAGAAAGAGAATTGTACACTCTCAACTCAACACGTGGATCCGGTCTACATATTCGTCCTTTCATTTCCAAACAAAAAAAGTCTGAAAGTCGATTTTACGTACTATCCGTATCCTCTTCTTGAAAAGTCGGGAAAACAAATATCTGGCATCGCCGTTGACAGCTTTTTTGATATCGCAGTCAACAAGCTTGTTACTATAACGCAGCGTACTACAGTCAAAGACTTTGTCGATCTCTATTATCTTCTTCAAACCTTTACCTTTTGGGATCTACGGAATGGCGCCAAAAAGAAATTTTCTCTGGAAATAGACCCACTTCTCATCGCATCGGATTTTCTCGCTGTAGAATCCTTTGATATGCTCCCGCGTATGAAAACCAAACTCACGCTCTCAGAACTTAAGTCTTATTTCGTCACTCAGGCCACCACGCTTGGCAAAAAATCGTTATCGTAACAAACCCACTACTCCCGAAAACCCCCAATGTGTGTCATACTATTTTTATGAAACATAAAAAACGCATATCCAGGAAAAAATCCAGTCCAGCACGTCAGCCTCCAAGCTACGAGGCCTGGCTCACTGCGAGTCTCCATATCATCGTTATCTTTTCTGCTCTTTCAGCATATCTCTTTCTCCGACGCGGATACGTTAATACATACATTGTAAATAAAGTTTTTGGCAGTACAGCGGCTATTTTAGCCGCACTTTCTCTTTCAGCTGGAGTCCTCGCCCGATGGAAGCCATTCCTTTTTTCTCATCTCGTCAGATGCAGACGCGAGCTAGGCCTTTCAGCCTGGATACTTGCACTCCTCCATATGGCGACGTCACTCCTTTTTTTAGGCAATCGCTTTCCTCTCTCCTGGTACCAAAGCGAACTCATCCCGTTTTTTGCAGGGAGTGGAGCCGTCCTGATTTGGTCAGTTCTTGCACTCATTTCACACCATGAACAAAGGGATTCACTCGGTACAACTCTCTGGACGTTTCTTCAAAGAAGCGGCGCACAGCTTGCATTTCTTTTCATCCTCGTTCACCTTGTGGTCATGAAATATCAGGGTTGGATAAAATGGTCCCAGGGACTTGTCAAAGCAAACCTCGAACTCGCTCACCCCGAGTACCCTCCTGCAAGCATCTTTGTTCTGCTGATTTTATTATCTGTGTTAATACTTAAACTCGTCTCCTGGCTCCACCCACGCCGCTAGTCTTTACCTTCATCCTCTACTCTTAGCAATGATGCTCATGATTTCCAGTCATGCTATAATCCTCTCCAGATCCGACACACGCGTCGGAGCACATTCACATCGCGCGCATATTCTTCTCCTGTCATCCCCGACTTGATCGGGGATCCAGGATTCAAACCCGAAACCGAAAAGAGAAACCGTTCTCTCTTCAAATCGGGTTTGAAACTCACGAAAGGAGATGTGGCAAAAAATTTCATTGATCGTTGATATATTGGGTAAGAAAAAATACAAGGAGACATTATGTTCGACTTTTTTAAAAGACAACCAGTTCCATGGATCGTTGGGATCATTGGAGTATTAGCAATCGCAACGCTCCTGTACTTCGCACTTCCCTTCCCCGCGAAACAGATTCAATCAGCTTCAGCTGCGATCCAACAACCATTCGCAGAAGCACGCGCCAAGCCAGTCGTCTCGCTCCCAAAAACCTTTCCAAAAGTGGGAATGACGGATATTAGCGGCAAAACAGCAAAGGGTGTTGACCTTCTCATCCGCGTCATCCAACGCTTTACCGGATGCGATGTTTCTATGTTTAGCAATGAAGGTACAAAGTCATTGCACCAAATCATCACTACCGGTAGCAGTCCACTTGAACCGATAGAACCTTGTAGCCCTGCAGCGCTCACAAAAATTATCAAGGGTTTGAAAGATCCGGCGCTCGTGACAAAAACGGACTACGTTCAATGGCTAAACGAGGTTTTAAAGGCAATCGGGCAAAACTGGGCGGGCTAAAGGAAAATTGTGATGACAGCATTAACAAAACAACCAACGCGGTTCCACTTGCCGCCCTTGGGCTCATTTGGTTGGATTTTATCGGCGATTACAATAATCTTAATTGTCGCAACGATTCTTTTCAACCAACTCACCCCAACCTCGACGCCTAATAAAGTTCCGTTCCCGAAAGCAAATGGATCAGTGACTATCCCTCAAGGAGAAACACAGCGGATTAAAGCGGCGTGGTACACATTTGGATCCATCGAAAAGAAATGCTCGTTTGATATATTTTCCGAATGGAAAGATGAGCGTTTCAGATGGGAAAACTGGAAAAGCAACAACGACGCCCACGGAACTGTACTCCCAGGCGAATGCACACAAAAAAATGTGACCGAGGGTATAGAAAATATAATGAAATATATCTGCGGAGATACTCTTTACTGCCAAGAGGTTACGAGACTACTAAAAGAGCAACTGGCTGAACGATTTTTGCCTCCAGGGTAGCGCGAATATAATCTTCAATCGTCTTACGGGACGATATAAAGAGAGGAAGACCAAAAGACCAACCGTTGACCCCTGCCCGGTCAATCAACAATCTTTTTCTTCCCGGTCTTCCTCTCTTGCAGTTTTCCTATAATTCCATGCAAGGCCGGGCCTTTCATGGCTAATTATCATTATTAATCAGATCAAACTAGATCAATAGGCTAAACCCATAACACGAATAATTATTATTCAATGCGTTCTCCTCGCTATCTTTTATCGCTTTTAATTTCTAGCCTCCTAGTTTGTATTTTCGACATACACGTGTTCCAACGATTTACAAACTAAGCCTCGAGTTGTATTCCAAATATATCCTTGCAAGGACTGTCCTTGCACGCTCCTATCAAACTGTATCAAATTTTACTTATACTAAATTTTGAATTTATTCTATCGAGGAATCACCAGTTTTTTGTAAAGGGCAATATACGAATCCACCATTTTTTCGAGGGTAAATTTTTCTTCTACGTGAGTCCTGCATACGCGGCGCATCGCTTTATATTCTTCAACAGACATGGCATAGATCCGCTCCACCGCCTCTTTCAGCCCCTCGACGCCAGTCTTTTTGACGATAAAATCCCCCCGTATATCACTCTCTGAGGGATTGACCAAAAACCCTGTCTTCCCGTCTTCGATGATCTCTGAAAGCGATCCGCGCGCGTACGCCACGACCGGCGTTCCGACGGCCATGGACTCTATCGTCACAAGCCCAAACGGCTCCTCCCATCCGACCGGGAAAAGAAACAATTTTGCATTGCAATAAAACGCCGGAAGCACTGCCCGATCAAGATTTTTTGACACGGTTACACGATGGCCCAAGGTCTCAATTCGTGGCTCGACACTCGTCTCATACCACGCTTTCCATTGGTCTTTAAGCGCCACCGCAATCCCAAGCGAATGCTTTGTCGTGGTCACCACATCGAGTACAACGCCAAGTCCTTTTTCCGCGACTCCCCGCCCCGCCCAGACCATCCGCTCCCCCCCAATCGGATTAAACTGAAATACTTTCTCATCAATCCCGTGATGAATGGTTTGCATATATGGCAGATCAGGCAAACGACGCCGCTGAGCATCACTAATCGAAACAAAATGTACATGTTTCAATTCTTTCAAAGGAGCAAATAAAGACGAATCGTAGGCCATTTCTACACCACCATGAAGTGAAATGAGTACCGGTTTTTTCATCTCCCCGATGAGGGGTAGCACACTCTCACCGTTACTGATATGCACACAGTAGATATCAAAATCCTGTGCCCGCGAAAAAGCCTCAGTCACAAGCGCACGTTCCACTGTTTTCTGATCTTTCACGAGAGGATCAAGCGTGGTCGCCACCGGATGATTTGAGACTATGGGAAAGGGCAGATCGCTATCAGCGGATGCAAACGCGGTAATGTCAATGTCAGCGCCGGTTTCTTTGATTCTTTTATCCAAAGCTCGGGCAAACTCATACACAAACGCTTCTGTGCCTTTGGCAATCGACCGATCAATGCGATAATAGTTGGATGCTAAAAGTGCTAGCCGCATAGATAAAGTATTAAGGGATAGGTATAACGTATTAGGGGAAATATGGGTTTGCTTAATACGTAATACTGACCCCTTGCCCCTACGCTTCTAACTCCCCTTTGCCTGCCGGTAGAGATATTCAATGATAAGATCAGTGTACAGCGAAGACATCTGGCGCGCCACCTCTTCCCAGGTGAATAAATGCCGTACGCGATCGATGCCGTTTTCGCGCATGCGTTTGCCCGTCTCTGGCGTCGTGAGAAGTTCATAGATCCTGTCGCCAAAAGCATGATGATCGCGCGCTGTGACCAGATACCCGGTCACGTTGTCCCGGATCGTCCACTGCATGCCGCCGACTTTTGATGCGACCACGGGCGTCCCGCACGCCATAGATTCCAGAGGCACGAGGCCAAATGGTTCGTAAAAAGACGGCACGGCCGTCACATCCGCTGAAGAGTAGTAGAACGGCAACTCCTCTCGGTCTACCCCGCCGATAAATTTTACGACATCGCCGATCCCAAGTTTTTCCACAAGCGCGCTTAAACGTTCCCGTTCCGTTTTTTCAACGACCGATGCCCGCTTCCAATGTTTTTTCGTCTCGCCGCCGGAGATCACGGTCATAAGTACTTTCCTTCGTTCTCCAAGCCTGTCTGCCACGTCTTTTATCGCCCAGAGAAGCGTATCGATCCCTTTTCGCCGTTCCATGCGTCCGACAAACAGCACCATGAGAGAATTGACGTCCAGGTGCAGGACGCGCCGCGCGAGGTGCTGTGCTACCGGCGTAAACCGTTTGAGATTTACGCCCTCGGTCACTACCGCAATTTTTTTCACCGGCACGCCGTACATTTTTATCATCTCTTCTTTCATGGGCGGACTTGTGGCAATCACCCGCGTCACGCAGTCCATGACCTGTTTTTCTTTTGCTATCCGGTCATCCGCCGACGCATCGTGCGCGCCCAGTGCGGCCCGTCGTACAAGCCCTAACGTATGAAACGTATTGACCATCGGAAGTTTTAAAAGCCGGGAAATTTCAAGACCCGCAATCCCCGAGTGATAGTAATTTCCGTGGATCAGCAGATACTCGAGCTTATGTTTCTCGCGAAACGAAAAAAAACTCTGAACGTATTTGTCCATAAGGGGCGCGAGCTGTTCTTTGGGTACAAACTCTATGGGCCCGGCTTGTAGTCTGATGACGCGAACATTCGGAGAAATTTTTGCAATCTGATTGGTCTTGGGCGAGCTCCAGCGGGTAAAGACATCGACCGTCCACCCGAGGCGCCCGAGTGCGCGGGATACTTCAAGTACGTACACATTCTCGCCGCCGGCTTCGATCCCGCCCAGAGGCACGAGCGGATCCGCGTTATCCGTGAGCATCGCAATTCTTTTTAGCATGAGTCCATCATATCACGGTGCATGGAAGATTTGACAAGGGGCGCGGCGGCGCCAGTCTTATCTATTAAAGGCCAGGCCTTAAAATGGCTTGGCCTCGCAGGTTGAGCGAAGCGAAATCCCACTTCGCGGGAGAAGGCCTGGCCTTGAAAAAATAATAATAGCTCTAAACTCTCATCACCTTTTCGTACACTCTCTCATACCCATCAGCCATTTTTTCAATAGAAAAATATGTTTCTACGCGTGTCCGACACTCACGCCGGTCGATTGAAGCAATATCCGCTACACGACCAACCATTTCATCGACAGTCGCGGAAAGAAATCCTGTCTTCCCGTCAGTTATAATCTCGGGGAACGATCCGCGCGGGCAACCAAGCACCGGCGTACCGCACGCCATCGCCTCTGTTACGTTGAGTCCAAACGGTTCTTCCCACTGTATGGGAGCTAGAAGCGCACTGGCTCCACCCAGGAGCTTCACTTTCTCGTCAAACGATATCTCTCCCACAAATTGAATCTGTTTCCCATCGATTTTTGAAGCGTGTTTCTCATAAAACGCCCGGTCGACCTGGTCAATTTTCGCCGCAATGATGAGCCGCTTGCCCGTCCGCTTGGCCACCTCTATGGCGATCTCAGGCCCCTTTTCCGGTGAAAACCGACCGAGAAATAAAAGATACTCTTCCGGCTTTTCGACAAACGGAAATTTCGATACATCGATGCCGTTATACACCGTGTCGACAAAATTGAGTGATGGGAGTCCCTTTCGCTGGTTATTGGAAATTGAAACAAATGGAAGATTGGGCACTGCAGAATATGCCGCAGAGGTATACGGGTCGCCAATGGGTCCATGAAGCGTCGTGATTAGTGGCGCTTTGACACTTTTCCCAAACAGCGCCATTCGCCACCCGATGTTGCTATGGACTATATCATACTCATCTTTTTGTACCTCAGAGAGAATCTTTCCTATGCCGATCCATTTCGCCGTCTCACGCGCTTTAGGATCTGTGTCGTAGGGTGGTATCGTCCGAATTGCTTTTTCGACTATGGGAACAATCTTACAGGGTGCAACGCTATCCCCTGTCCCATAGAGCGTCACATCGTGCCCGCGTTTGACAAGCTGGGTAATGAGGTTAAAAACGACCAATTCCGTCCCGCCGTACTTTGTCGGCGGCACTGTCTCTTCGATAGGGGCGAGGATGGCTATTTTTAATTTTTTCATACATTATGCAGCAGTCTGACCGCGCCCGAGGGAAAGTTCTTTTTTTATCCTGTCTGCTAAAAATATTTTGATTAATGACTGATACGGCACGTCCATCGAGTTTGCAAGCTGCTTTACATGGGCCAGGAGTGACTCCGGCAACCGAAGAGAGATGGACGTTGTACTCGGCTGCAGGTTTGGAAATATCACACGTTTAGCCTTTGTCCAGTCAAAATACTCTGACGAATCAGCCGCAGCCCAAAACTTTCGTTCCTCGTCCTCAGTCTGAAACGGTGGAATCATTTTTAGTTTTTTCTGTCTCATACTGCCTCCTTTCTTTCGTATGCATATCGCGTGCAGAGATAATCCGTACGCACTTTTTTCTGATGGTAAAAATCACTGTGAGTCGCCTCCCCGTCTCCGTTTCTCCCCAGATCATGTACCGCTTCTCCTGCCCGGAATGCTTTGGATCTTCAAAAAAGATGACAGGGACGCTTCGGAATATCTGTTCAGCCTCACTATTGATGACTTTATGCTTCAGGACGCTTTTCTCGGCATTCCCCTCGTCCCATTCAAAGCTCACCGGCTCCGGTATCACCTTCATGATAAAAGTATATGCGGGACATATACATATGTCAAGACCCACGCGAGGAGTCGTATAAGGCCTGGCCTTGAAAAATTCAAATAACCACAAAAAAACGCGTCAAAGAGAAAACAAAGGGGTCACCACCTGTGACAAAAAACCTCTGCATCTTCTCGACGCGCCAAAATAAAAGAGAGACTGATCTCAATGTTGATTAGGGATCAATATCTCGGATAATCTGCAATACTTCTTCACATTCTTCCTCACCAAAACCAAATTCCTGCCTGAGCCACGCTGAGATTTCTTCCTCCTTGTCGCTAATTGCCTCATTGCTACCCTCCTGCCACCACTCGTCTTCGACAGGCCATCTCTTTGAAACGGCTTCAATTTTCCAGCGATAGCCAGCTTCATCGTCGTATTCGTACGACACTTTTATGGCTATGCCTCCAACAGTTTCTTCTCTCCATCTACCACCTTTTTCCATTGTGTATCTCCTTATCTATTGTTGAAAGTCTAAGCGCCTCGCAGCTCATGGTCGTACGAATTTTGTTTTTCTAAGCGAGACAGGTCGAAAGAAAAATAGTTTTCTCCCCAATTGTCTCGCCTAAATCATAAAGAAAGTATTGGAAACGTGCCGCACACACATATTGATCCGCTTATAGACCATCTGCATGCAAGAGGATTCTAGCAAGAACTGATAAAAAAACAAAATCGACCTCTTGTAGCGTTCTGATTGATTCTGTTTTACACTATACTCATGATCGAATCCGAACCACAAATCACCCCCCCCCTCAACTCCCGAAGCGAAAGTAAATAGAGATTTTGCAGACAAAATCTGGGCAAAATTCATGAACATGGTCACAACCGCTCGCGAAGCAGGTATCAATACCAATGCCGCCCAAAAAGAAGCCCGCCGCCAACTTGGACAAGTTGCTCGAGGAGAACCAGCCACCAAATCCGGAGAAGAGGACTAAGAAAAAATTATCAATTGTTTATGATTTATTTTGTACGATTGATCATATGATCAGTTTTACAAATCAAATACTTTAGACCGTAGGAATAACAAAAAAACTTCACCCATTAAACACAAAATATCGGATCCCGACCATGTCTCCGTGGTCAAAATCCTGCCATACGTCCTGACCAAAAGGATATCCTTCAGTGTCCTTTGCCATCTGCTGTATTACGTCTAATGCGTCTGAAATCTTCAACTCAACTTTGCCATAACACGCAACTCCCACTAATTCCCGATGCGCGGATTCTCTGTCTTCTCTGTCAGATCCTCTTTGTGCGACCAAGGCATCATCGTACAACATTAATCCTCGAAGAAAAGCTGCCCTCTTCCCAAGTCCAGTCGTCCGAACTTCAGATTCATCCCAAAAATCAACAGTTTCAAGATCATGATCAGTCTTCAATGTGGGAATACTGGCGATTAATGAATCTATAAATAACTGTGCCCGCTCGTCAAATTCATAGAGTACGAGACTTGCAGTTACTTCATCCTCAGGATTTCCCATGGTGCCCACATCCTATCAGAACATCTCAGGAAACACCGCTAATCAAACATATAGTAATCCTATAGTAACTTGACAGAGAGAGAGTAGGAGTGATACGATCCCCATACTCATTGGATACATACTCGATCGCGAGCATGCCTACGCCAATAGTGATTTGCACTTTACCATGGGGAGTACGACAGCGTTCAACAGCACACAGAGTCTATGACACTCGTAGACTGCGCGTGCTGTTGCACAAATACCCTATAACCCGAAAGGAAATGACTCAAATGGCAGAAAATATTGAAGATATAAAAGAAGTATTGCGTGAAGCTCTCGAAGATACAAAACGAAAAATTCATGATCGCATTGTCTATTTCAACTATGTACTGTATCAACCACATAACAGTCGCTTTCCCTACGCTCACCAACTGAAAGTAAAAAATGGTTGTTGCGAAGACTGTGGGTGGATCAATCACGAAAATGAACCAACATATGGTTGTCGTCATACACCTTCTGACCATGCTTATTCTCGTCTCAAGGAGGCAGAAACGCGACTTCAACGTCTCAATGAAATTGATAAGGATACAATTGACGAGATCGCCCGAGGCGTTGAGGAGACGATCAAAAAGTATAAAACTGAAATCAAATTCATGACTCAAATTTCAGATCCTTATCGAATAGAAGCAAGCACAAGAAACTGCGCTGATTTTTCAGCAAATTAACAAATAAGATATTCCATCGGGTGTGCCCAAAAACCAACCTCGTACTCCCCATGGATTATCTTTTATATCAAACTATAACTTAATGATATCTTATACAAAGAAATATAAACTTAAGAAGTGCTAATTGACGCCTCCACCGCCATGGCTCGAGAATGAGACGGTAGAGCCACTCACACCCTATCGTTCGTATAAACACTGGTGCTCTCCTGGTCTTGCCCGCGATCATATCAAACGCCCCACCGACGGACATGAGGATAATGGGAGCTTTCAGTCTAAAGCTTTCAGCTTTCAGCTTATACTGAGAGCTACTGGCTGATCGCTGACAGCTGACGACTGAGAGCTGATCGCTGACAGCTGACGACTGAGTGCTTGGATAAATATCTCCTGCTTTGGCGCTCCCAGGGCCACAAATACCATCTGTGTTTGAGTGGCAAGGATAATCTCGGCAAGTTTCTTTATATATGAATCAAATGAATCCGATGGGAGAAGCTGGAATTTAGAATGTAGAATCTGGGCTAATGCAACATTATTATTCTCTACATTCCAGCTTCTAAATTCTAAATTCTTATTCCTGTCTCTTTCCCTAAATTCTAAATTCTGCATACTCTGTTCTATCTCTATTTCCGGCGCTTCCATCGCCCACCCTGAAAGCCCCGACCATCTGGCTCGTAAGCACTCAAATACCTCGACTGCTACTTTCTCTGTTCCGCCTATAAGTCCTATTCTGACGCGCTCTTTTGCGGCTATCCCGACCAGATCTTCCATGAACTCCACCCCCGGGATCCGTTCTATAGCTGATAGCTGATAGCTGATAGCTGATAGCTTGACGAGGAGCCGCATCGCGGCGACGAGTCCTATTCCGTCCGGGAGCGCCACATCGGCCCGATTTAATAATTGAGCAAACCAAGGATTTTCATGAGCAAGGACGAGCTGTTCCGGATTTGGGGTGACAATAACAAGCGGTTTTAACGGTTTAGCTGATAGCTGATAGCTGATAGCTGACGACTTTCTTAATCCTTTTCTCACTTCCTCTAGGATAGTATTTTTTGTATCAAAATCTATGGATATTCCCAGTATTTTTCCCGTTTTACGTCTCATAGTATGATGATTATACCATAGCTCATTCATCGTATCCTTATCATGAGACCGAAATTGAGTACAAAATGTTGGATACGATTTTCACTTACTAGCCTCGGCAACATCTGCTCTATCCTGTATTATTATAAGTTTTCTTTTATAAGTATATCAAACTGATACATATCTCGCTTCGCGAGACCTGCGGGATTATGTTATAAGATATTCAATTTATTTTCTCGCAACACTGCGTTTATACAGCTCTATGTTTTCTATGGCGACCCCCGTCCCGCGGACAACGCACAGAAGCGCGTCATCGGCTACATGGCACGGGACACCCGTCATCTGCGTCATAAGCCGGTCGAGATTGGTCAGGGTACTGGTCCCCCCCGCCATGACGATCCCTTTGTCTATGATGTCAGCGGCCAACTCCGGCGGGGTCTCCTCGAGGACGGCTTTGACTGCTGAGACGATTTGCACAAGCACCGGCGTTATAGCACTCGTCACTTCTTCCCGCGAAAGTGATATCATCCGCGGCAGTCCCGTCACCGAGTCCCGTCCCCGCACCTCCATAGCATCAGTATTTTTTTGTAGATCAATATTACCATCTATTTTTGATATTTGATTTTTACTATTTGATTTTCCCAACGCGTCTCCGATCGTCACTTTTATCATCTCTGCCATCCGCTCACCGATCACGAGATTAAACTTCTTTTTTACATGAAGTGATATCGCCTCATCTATTTTATTCCCGGCCACCCTCGCGCTTTTATGGACCACCACACCGCCAAGAGAGATGACGGCAGCCTCAGTCGATCCGCCGCCAATATCCACAATCATGTGACCAGACGCCTGTGCTATGGGTATTTTGGCGCCAATTGCCGCAGCCAACGGCTCTTCGATGAGATACGCCATCTTCGCCCCGGCAGACAGGGTCGCATCGAGCACCGCCCGACGCTCGACCTGCGTCACCCCGCTTGGGACACAGATCATGACTTCCGGCTTAAAAAACCTGTTTTTTCCGACCACACGGTCGATAAAGTACGAAAGCATCGCTTCAGTGATGAGGTAGTCAGCGATCACCCCGTCGCGCATCGGCCGGGTCGCAACGATATTTCCGGGAGTTCGTCCGAGCATCTCCTTGGCTTCGTTGCCGACAGCCACTACTCTATTGTCATCGGCTGTCACAGCGACGACCGTCGGTTCATTGAGTACCACACCAGTGCCAGCCAACCAGACAAGACTGTTTGCTGTGCCAAGATCTATTCCGAGTCGTTTCGTAAACATATTCAACATATCTCTTTTTTCCTTCAACTTTTGATTTTTAATTTTTAATTTTTGATTTTCTTCCCCTATTCGCATTCTAGCATAAAAAACGGTATACTATGAATACAATTCAACTATGATTTTTACGAAAATCCGACCTCTTCTGATCCAGTTTGCTCTTGTATGTACTATTTTTTTTGCTGCCGCGGGCCTCATCGCCTACGGACGCGGGTATAGGATCGACATCAATAAAAAGTCTCTCACCCCGACCGGACTGTTGGTTGCGACAAGTGACCCGACGGGGAGCGAACTGTTGGTAGATAACAAACTCATCACCGCGACAAACGCCACCATAAATCTCGCCCCGAATTGGTACGCCATTAAAATTATCAAGGAGGGCTATATCCCCTGGGAAAAACAAATACGCGTCCAGGGAGAAATACTCGCCCGCGCCGACGCCACGCTTTTCCCAAGCAATCCGTCTCTTGCCACCATCACGACCACCGGCGTCTCGCATCCGTCCGTCTCTCCCGACGGCACAAAACTCGCCTTCGTCGTCCCCAATGGCACCAATGCGTCGGAAAGCGCGAGACTGGACGAAAAACGTGCCGGCATCTATGTGCTCGATCTCGTCGACAAGCCTTTGTCACTCCTCAATCGCGACGCGCGCAGGATCGTCTCAAATGAAATACTCGATTGGTCCAACGCCCTCCTCACCTGGTCGCCAAACGCAAAACAACTCCTCGTCACCGCAGGGCAAACACTGTTTCAGCTTGATCCGGACAAGACCAACGACACACCCCGCCCAATCTTTAACAAAGATGTTTTGATGAGCGAATGGGAGGAACTGGAAAAAACAAAACAGAAAGAAAAAATTGGAGGGTTAAAAGAATCGCTTTTAAACGTCGCAACCGCAAGCATGAACATCATCTCCTTTTCTCCGGATGAAACCAAAATTCTCTACGAAGCAAGCGTCTCGGGGACAATCCCACCTATCATCAAACCATCACTTATTGGATCAAATCCTACCAAAGAGGATCGTGTTTTGGTTCCAAAACATCTCTATGTGTATGACATCAAAGAAGACAAAAACTATCCCCTGGGCCCGACCTCTGCATTTACACGTACCTCAAATAATCAAGCCTTTTTGACAACAAAACCACGAACGAACGAACCCTCTTTTTCCGTCATCCCGAGCGGAGTCGAGGGATCTTCCAAATCATTTTCTTCCAGCTACCAACTGTCCTGGCTCCCTACCTCCCTTCACCTCGTTGTAGCAACGAGCAAGGGCATAGACATCATGGAATACGACGGTACCAACCGTGCCACAGTCTACGCAGGGCCATTCCTCGACGGTTTCGTCACCCCCTGGGCCACCGGCATGAAGCTTGTGATTCTCACCAACTTAAACCCCACCGCCTCCTCGCTCCCCAATCTCTATAGTGTGAATTTGAGGTAAACTTTGAATCTTAAAGGCCTGGCCTTAAAAAATTAAGCATCTCTCTCCTTGTCCTTTCCTATGGGTTTCGCTACAATCCCCTCAAAGATTCAAAACGTATAAGCACGCTTTTTTGAAATCTCTCGCACATTTCCATAAAGTGAAGGTTGAAGGTGCCAATCCCCTCCACCGATCTCCTCTCGTGTTTGCACACTTCTTTTCCTGTCATTCCGAGTCCGTCAGCTGACGGATCGAGGGATCTTCCAGTTTTTAATTGCGAGTAAACATGAGGGGATATCGGAAAATCCTAAAAAATTTCTAATTTTTTAACCGATTCGGAGGAATCAAAAATGGCTCAAGTTTTAATCCCAAACCATGTACCAAACGATGACGATGATCCAGATTACAATTCGGATGAGAGTACTGAACTACTTACGGCACACGCAGAAGTGCATTTTCGCAATCGCGCCGCCGCAATCTCAGGGCTCTTTATTCTGAGTTGCTGCATTCTTACATGCGCAACATCGTTCGCTCTTGCGTCATCTGAGTGGCTCAGAAGTTTACTGCCCGCTTTCGGAACCATCTGCCTCGGATTAGGCGTACTCGCGATCCTGTTGGTTTTCGTAAGAGTTCTATACAATTATAAAAAACGCCCGCAAGATGAGTTCGCTGAATTGCTCACTGGCAAACGACGACCGTAAAGGTCACCAAACAAACGCGCACGTCCAATCAAACTCGAAATCTTTCGAAACCCGGACCTCTACGCGTTGTTTTTTTTTTGCAATTTTTGCCTCTTTGCACTACTATCAATTCGCGACCGATCGCACCCGCGCGATTTTTCTTTGTCGCAGAAAGAACCTTGATTTAAAAATATTTCCCCCAAAAAGCGCCGAACCCTCGACGCATAGTGAGCCATGAAAGTTGAGCGAAGCGAAATCCCCGAAGGGGAGAAGTTCAACTCAGCACGGCCAAAGGAGACTTCATGAACGCCAGACATTTTTTCATATTGAGTGTGATCGGACTTGTGTTTCTCACAGCCTGTGATGGCATAAACACACAGGGCCGATTCCGGTCAACGCCAGTCGGATCAAACTCGTCGCCGACACCAGCGGAAACGGCCACAATTACTCCCACGGCAACCATAACGCCGACCCTGGCAGCAAACATCACTCCTACCATTACGCTAACGCCGACGGTCACTAGGACATCGACGCCTCAACCAACAACGATCATCGCTGCAAATGATGATTATCTCTTTGAGGAAAATTTCAAATTCCTCGATTTAAATAAGCCAATAAAAAAAGGCGAGGAACTGAAAATTCTCGTCATCATCATCGATGGAACATGGTATATGGTGGAGACAAAAAATGGAGTGAAAGGATATTTATTTATACACCAAGGAAATACACCCACTCCACCGCCCACGCCGGGGAAATAAAAAATAAACGTATCAAACCGTCCTGATAGTGCAAATGGTGCGAACCATTGCGTTTTCTGTCAGGCGGTTTTTTATATTTAAATTCCGACTATCGAATCTCGAAGTAGCGAATGAACGAATCCACCAGCTGGCGGAGCGAATTAACGAAGTAACCGATTCTCTTGTGCCCTCGATAGGAATCGGACCTACATCGGAGGTTTAGGAAACCTCTGCTCTATCCATTGAGCTACGAGAGCAAAATGTCATCAATATTGTACTGTATACCCTTCACAGTTGAAACAGTTACGGGTATTTATCCTTCTAGACTGATCCCTCGACAGATTCGCTATCAGTAAGAAGGATAAAATCTATGCTACAATATGTACTGATCTTCAACAGAGTATCTCCGAACGGGACGTAGTTCAGTTGGAACATGAAGTTCGGCCTGTCCGCCATCGCCAGGGTGTAGTTCAGTTGGTAGAACGCTTCGTTCGGGACGAAGAGGTCGCGAGTTCAAATCCCGCCACCCTGACTTAAGTATTGGCAGGCGGAGACCGTGAGGTCGGCGGTTTCCCACTTCTCAAATCGCTTCGCTCAGATTTCGCGGGACTACATCGCAGTAAGACTCGCTTCGCTCGTCAACTGCTATGTGAGCAAATCTGCCCGTCCCGACCAAAAAGACCGCCATATCTCTTCATGTATCTCTCTTTACTCAAATCTTCTAAAAACTTTTCCACCGTCTCCTTGACTTCCTCCAAAATGTTCCACTTTTCCTCTCGACACCCCCTACTTTTAGCCTCCTAGTTAGTATTTTTGACATGCACGTGTCCTCGTGATATACAAACTATATATGCCCCCTTTTTCAAAGGTACTCAAAGACACCACAGAATCCTTTCTTCGATCTACCACCGACCTTACCCTCGTCATGCTCTATTTCATGATCCTTTTACCGAGTAAAAAAACACCGCTCGATATTCTCCGTCTCCAAGAAGAAGCGCACGATTTTATCGGCACGACGAATTACGACTCGATAAAATCCGCTTTATACCATCTTACCCGTACAGGACTCGTGACACGATCAAAAAAACGATTAACCCTTGATGTAACTCTTTCCAAAGAAGGACAAAAGCATATAGATAAAATCGTCCCAAAGTATAGATCTATTCGCCCATGGGATGGACATGTGTATCTTATTTCCTATGATATACCGACAAAGGTGAATTATAAAAGAAATTTTCTTCGAGACATCATCAGGTCTCTCAGCGGGGCAAAACTTCAAGAAAGCCTGTATATGACTCCGTACAATCCTACAACCATTCTCAAGGCAGAGGTCGCAACTCATGCTATTCCTGGGAACATCCTCATCTCAAATCTTGGCATAGGAGGCTCGATCGGAGAGGAATCTCTCGGCGATCTCGTCGCACGAGTGTATACGCTCAATATTTTAGAAAAACGGTATCTAAAGTACCTGGAGGTGTTTCCAGCATCTTCCGCGCCATCAGTGTCCGCCATGCTTTCCTATCTGTCTATCCTTCACGACGACCCTCAGCTCCCATTTGAGCTTCTTCCGCCAAATTTCCCAGACAAACGTGCCTACGCACGCTATCTTTCCCTCCATCTTTAAATGAAGTGCCACTCCATAGAATGCCTATCGATTCTCTGCTAACGCGTGAACGTATTCTTCTCTGCTCAATTAGTTTGTATATTTGACATGCACGTGTCCTAAGGATTTACAAACTATCACGTATTTTGAGGCTAAAATTCAGCATGGTAATATGCCTCAATGTAAGGTATACTAGACAGAGTTAAAATAAATTCAAATTACCCCTGCCAACCGAACACAAAACACATGAAACTCGTCTCCAAACAACAGCAACAGGCCATGCAGGAAGCCGAACCGCCGCTTCATATCATCCTCGCCTCCCAGTCTATCGGCAGACGATCACTTTTGGAAAAACTCGGTATCAGATTTCGCGTCGTGGTCTCCCGCGTCGATGAAGATAGCATTACCGATAAAGATCCGCACAAGATGATAAAAAAGAGGGCCGCAGCCAAAGCCGCAGAGGTAGCCAAAAATCCGCGTGTCTATATGCTGGATGAGTCTGCCAAGAACTTGATTATTGCGGCAGACAGCATGGCGATAGTCGGAAAAAAGACGTACGGCAAAGCGACCGACCGAGAACACGCGAAGGTTATTTTAAAGGAACTCATGGGCAAAGCCCACACGTTTACTACCGCCGTCACTGTATATTACCTCGAGGGTCACGCGGTCAAAAAAATCTGGGACAAAATGCACCATACCAAAGTCCACCTACGAAAAATGTCTCCTGCAGAAATCGATAGCTATGTCTCCCGTTTTGATTTTACCCGCTTTGCCGCAGGCTACGCTCTCAACGAAACCCCCTGGGATCTCGTCGTCAAAGTCGACGGCAGCTTTACAAATGTGATCGGCCTTCCCTTTGAAGTCATCCTGCCCATCCTTCGTCAGGTCAAGGCGATTGTGTAACGTCCTCACTGTGGACATCCTCGATTAGTTCATAATATCTTGTCATATATATCCACACCAGATACGGCTCATAGAGAGCGGTGATTCCTTTTGTCACTGCTCGGACATCTACGGGCACATCGCGCAATACGTCTCTCGCATTTTTTGCAATCTTCGACCTCAATGTGTGTTTTTCGATCGCAAACCGCAAAAGTTGCGCTGGCGTTATACCCGGCAATGAACTCATTATATTTTTTATGTACTCTGAGGCATTCGTGAGTATGGCAAAAAAATCATGATCCAGCTCCGGCCTATCGAGGACCTGATGTTGATTTTCACAAAATACCGTCATTGCGTGGACTTGTGTGTAAAGCTCTTGTATTCGTGTGTTATCAGGGTATTTTTTTGATAATGCCAAGCACGAAGTCACGAGCTCCTGGATCTCCCCTACGTCTCCAGGATCGTTTGTTGATCGAAATGTCATAAGCTTTTTCCATATAGCTTCTCTCCCAACCACTGGCTCAGCGCCTCGGGCAATACGATCATCTATCGCGGAAAGAAAAAGCGTCACAAACTGACCATTCACTTCCTCTCCAAATAACTCTCGAAGATACTCGCCGTTTTGTCCATCTAATGCATCCGAAATTGTCGAGTAACATGCCTGTCTGTCTCCTTTTAAAATATGAGCCCTAAGACTTTCGACTGTAGTAGGATCTGAAATGACAAATTTGACCCATTGATAAAGAAAGTCTCCTACTTCTGCGTAAGCGTTCATGGCCGCGTCAGTTTCAGGAGTCCATCCGATCGATCGTATGTCATACATTATATTCTCTGACTCAGACAGTAAAAGATCATCGGGTAACACACCTACTGCATGAAGCTCGGCAATCATATCTTCCAATCGTGGAGACTGATGGAAAAGACTATTTTTTTGAATAATACAGAATGCTATCCGGGGCGACCTGCATGGCAAAATCGCTCATTGACGGCATCTCAAATGAACCGAATCGAGCGACATACTCTGTTTCACTGCGTACCGTCATTTTGTGCTATTTGGCAGGAATCGAACATGTTTTGTGTGTTATATCATACATACGAAGAGATTCATATGGGGAAAACTGCAGAAGAGAGGGCACACGGGAAATGATAAATCGCCAAAATATGGCAATACTCATTTCTTTCAGGTTTACAACCTGGTGTGTCAAATCAAAAATTCGCATCCATGCATGGAATATGCGATTTTTCTGATAAAAATATGCACCATAGCATACCCTCTCTTCTTTTGCTTCTTTGCTCTCGATGTGAAATCTTGTCTATTTCAAAACCTGCTCAGATGTCATTGCGAGTCCGTTCTTACGGCGCGGCAATCTTATTTTTGGGTGTTTGAATCAACATCCACACACCAAAAAGAAA
>JACREM010000014.1 GCA_016218215.1 Candidatus Gottesmanbacteria bacterium
CCATACTTCTTGTGTATATCTATCCCTATGTATTGCATAGTTCTCCTTTGTTCTGAGCAGAGGTTGGTTAGTAATCCTTCGATTCTACCGCTTTCTGCTAAACGTGAGAGTTATGCAAGTTTTACCATAGCATCATATATTATTTTGCTTCTTCTTTTGCTGATACATCAAATGCGTCTATTGTTTGCCCTTTTGCCACCCGAACCATAATTTTTTTCCAGTCCGGCATGAGTTTTGGCGATTGTTTTTTACCAAATCGTCTCGCTTTTCCGTGCATAGAGACAGACCGTGCTTGGGTAATTTTTACTTTATATGCATTTTCAATCTCCGAAGAAACAGATTCTTTTCGTGCACTTTTTTTTACTTTAAACGTATACCACCCTGTGCCTGCGAGTACCAGTGTTTTTTCGGTTAATAATGGACGAACAAGTGTGTTCATGTTTTTTGTTCTCCTAATCTTTGGGTAATGCTCATAATCGCGTCTTTGGTGCACACAATAGTCTTATGAGAAAGTAAAACATAGGTATTTACATCCTCTGCACCTATGACATCTATATCCTGAATATTTCGAACTGCGCGTACTGTCTCATACGATGATTTTGGTGTCACAAAGAGCGTCTTTCCGACAATACCAAGCGCGTCAAAAAGAGACGCCATTTCGCGCGTCTTTTGTGGCAATTTTTTTGACTCTTCGACAACGAATAATTCGTGTTGAGCATGTTTCATAGAAAGAGCACCCCGAAGAGACTGTTTTTTCATACTATCTGGAAATTTGAGTCTAAATGAGTGGGGCTTCGGACCAAACGCAATGCCTCCGCCGACAAAAATAGGTGCCCGGATGCCGCCGTGCCGCGCATTTCCAGTCCCTTTTTGCTTATAAATTTTTCGGGTAGACCCTTCAACCTCGCCCCTGCCTTTCGTGGATGCTGAGCCTGATCGTTGATTAGAAAGATGTACACGCACCGCCTGAGCCAAAAGAGATTGAGGGACTCTCACCCCAAACACAGCTTTTTCAAGCATCATCTCACTACCCTCTTTACCAATGCCCGAAAAAACTGAGGCAGACATGGATGAAGAACGAGGCTTTTTAATAGCTTTCTTCGGAGCAACTGATGGTTTTTTCGCTTTGACTGGCATATTATACTTGTTTAACAATTCGTATCACACCATTTTTCCCGCCAGGGATGAGACCTTTCACTGTCATGATTTTTTTTTCTGTATCTATAGCAATAACCTGAAGACCTTTAAGCGTCACTGTTTCTTGACCCATATGTCCTGCCATTCGTTTTCCAAGGTAGACTCTACCCGGAGTAGTGGTCTGACCGATAGATCCTGGAGCTCTTTCTCTGTCTGATTGTCCATGGGTTCTCGGCCCTCCTGCGAATCCGTGTCGTTTTACGACTCCGGCAAATCCCTTCCCCTTGCTTGTACCGGTAATCGTAACCTTGTCTCCTACGGCAAATACTTCCGAAGCCTCGATCGCCTGGCCAAGTTTTAAGACTGTACCATTTTCTATTCTAACAGTCCGAAAAAAACGAGGCTTTGTTGTGAGCCCCGCTTTTGTTACTTTTCCCTGCATTGCCTTGGTAAGAAGTTTTCGAATTCCAAAACCAAGTTCAATAGCCTGATAGTTCGGAAACGACGTAATCGCGGTAATATTGACCGCGCTTACATCAACATGCGTGACAGGAATACGCTTACCGGAAACGGTAAACATCTGTGTCTGTCCTAATTTTCGTCCAAAAAAAGAATTCATCATAAAATTCTATCCGCCAGAGGCGGATTGATCAGATGTAAGCTCGTAAATAAGAATTTACTCGCTAACTTCTGATCAAAAAAAAGCGACCTCGGTTGAGGTCGTTTGGCTCATCCGAGACTTTTGGTACTAACGTTCTACGATATGTTGTAGGTTTCTACCATATCAAGCATATATTATACCAGAGTATCTACGTTAATTCAAAAATTACATCTTTATCTCTACATCCACACCTGCCGGAAGATCCAAATGCATCAATTGATCGATTGTCTTGTCCGTAGGCTCTAAAATATCCACAAGCCGTTTATGTGTTTTCATCGTAAAATCCTCACGGCTATTGCGATCGATAAACGGTCCTGTGGCAACATTAAAATGTGCTGTATCCGTCGGAAGCGGGACAGGTCCGACAACTTTTGCCCCTGTGCGGACTGCTGTATCTAATATTTTCTGACAACAATCATCTATGATTCTGCTGTCATACGCTTTTAAACGTACACGAATTCGACCTTTCGGCATTGTAATATATCACTGTAAAACAGCTTTAGGCAGAATAAAGCGTTTTACGCAATAACCTTGGTAATAACTCCTGCTCCTACTGTATGTCCACCTTCTCTGATGGCGAACCTGAGTCCTTCTTCTAAAGCGACTGCAGTAATAAGTTTGACTGTCATTTTTGTACTGTCTCCAGGCATAACCATCTCGACTCCCGATGGGAGAGTCACTTCTCCTGTCACATCGGTCGTTCGGATGTAAAATTGCGGCCTGTAGCCTTTGAAAAATGGCGTGTGCCGTCCACCCTCTTCTTTGGCCAGTATATATCCTTCTGCTTCAAATTCTGTGTGAGGCTTGACCGATCCAGCTGCGGCTAAGACCTGTCCTCGCTCTACCTGGTCTTTTTCTATGCCGCGGAGAAGTACTCCGACATTGTCTCCTGCCTGCCCTTCGTCAAGAAGTTTTCGAAACATCTCAACACCGGTGACGACTGTGGATTGTGTGGCTTTGATGCCAACAATTTCGATAGCATCATTCACCTTTACTCGGCCTCGTTCAATGCGTCCGGTAACCACTGTACCGCGTCCTTTGATAGAAAAAACGTCCTCAATAGGCATAAGGAACGGTTTATCAAGCTCACGTACCGGCGTCGGCACATACTCGTCTACCGCATTCATAAGATCCATAATAGCTTTTTCTGCTTCCGGATCTCCCTGAAGGGCTTTGAGCGATGAACCGCGGATAACCGGAACTTTGTCTCCCGGGAAACCGTATTTTGTCAGAAGCTCTCGGACTTCCATTTCAACGAGATCCAAAAGTTCCTTATCCTGCACCATATCTACTTTATTCATATAGACAACGATGGCTGGTACAGCCACTTGCTTTGCCAAAAGAATATGTTCCCGTGTCTGCGGCATAGGGCCGTCTGGAGCGGAAACCACGAGAATCGCACCATCCATCTGAGCGGCTCCCGTAATCATGTTTTTGATGTAATCTGCGTGTCCCGGCGCATCAATATGAGCATAATGTCGTTTGGCCGTCTCATATTCAGAGTGATGAATGTTGATGGTGACGCCTCGGGCTTTTTCTTCTGGAGCATTGTCGATATCTTCGTATTTGAGCGCTTTGGCAAGACCAATCTTGGCAAGAACGTGAGTAATGGCTGACGTAGTCGTGGTTTTTCCATGATCAACGTGCCCAATGGTTCCGATGTTTAAATGTGGTTTATTTCGAAGAAATTTTTGCTGGTCTGCCATGATGCCTCCTTTATCAAATACTACAATATGCAATTTTAACACATCCTACACTTTTTTCGCAATGATCTTTTCTGCGATATTTCGCGGAACCTCCGCATAATGGCTTGGTTCCATATAGAATGTCGCTCTGCCTTTGGACATACTGCGTAAGGTCGTCGCGTATCCTGAAAGCTCTGCAAGCGGAATTTCAGCCACGATAACCGTAGACACTCCCCGCTGTTGGGTGCCGACAATCTGTGCTCGTTTTGACCCAAGATCTCCCATGATGTCTCCCATAAATTCATCCGGAGTTGTGATCTCTGTTTTCATAATCGGCTCTAAAATAACTGGCTCTGCTTTCTTTGCCGCCGCCTGCACCGCCATGCTTCCAGCGATTTTAAAGGCAATCTCTGAACTATCCACCTCATGAAACGATCCATCGTACAGTGTTACTGATACGTCAACCATCGGGTATCCTGCGATAACTCCATTTTCCAAAGATTCCTTCACGCCTTTTTCGATAGGTCCGATAAATTCCCGTGGAATCGCCCCACCTTTTATCGCATCGATAAACTCAAACCCCTCGCCTTTGGCCTTCGGTGCTATACGCACCAAGGCATGTCCGTACTGACCACGTCCGCCGGATTGACGAATATATTTTCCTTCGCCTTCGGCTTCTTTTTTCACTGTTTCTTTGTACGCCACCTGGGGAGCTCCGACATTTGCCTCTACCTTAAACTCTCGCTTCATACGGTCTACCAAAATCTCAAGATGCAGCTCACCCATGCCCCAGATGATGGTCTGATTTGTCTCCTGATTTGATTTAATCTTAAACGTCGGGTCTTCTTCTGCTAGTCGCTGGAGGGCGTACCCCATTTTCTCCTGGTCGTTTTTGGTCTTAGGCTCGATAGCAAGGGAGATGACCGGATCAGGGAAAGAAATTTTTTCCAAGATAATCGGGTGCTCCTGGTCGCAGATCGTATCCCCGGTAATAGTATCCTTAAATCCAACAACTGCAACGATCTCTCCTGCATACGCTTCTTTTATTTCTTCCCGCTGATTTGCATGCATGAGAAGAAGCCGTCCGACACGTTCTGATATTCCCTTTGAAGAATTATATGAATACGATCCGGATGAAAGTGTCCCGGAATAGATGCGTACGTAGGTGAGTTTCCCCACATGCGGATCGATCTGAATTTTAAAGGCAAGACCTGAGAAGTGTTCGTTACTCACTCGTTTTCTCTCTATCGGTTCTTCTGTCTTTGGATCTGTCCCTTTCACCGGCGGAACATCGATAGGAGACGGGAGGTAATCAACGACTGCATCAAGAAGGGGTTGAACCCCTTTATTTCGAAGACTGGAACCCGCGTAAATCGGGACGAGCTTGTAGGCGATGACTGCTTTACGAAGTGCAATCTTGAGCTCCTCGAGTGTCGGCTCTACACCTTCTAGATATTTTGAAATAAGCGCATCGTCCGTTTCTGAAATCCGCTCGACCAGGTCTCTCCGGCTTTTTTCTACTTCTTCTTTTAAATCCTCTGGGATAACATCTGTCGTTTCAAACGTTGCACCGAGTTCATCACTTCCCCAGATAAACGCCTGTCTTGAAAGAAGGTCTATCGTCCCCTTGAATTCATTTTCGCGCCCGATTGGGACGACCATGACAGCACACCGCGCACCAAGTCGATCTTCGATAGATTTAATCGTTGCCCGAAAATCCGCACCGACTTTGTCCATTTTATTCACAAAACAAAGCCTGGGAACGAGATACTTGTCTGCCTGATGCCAGACGGTTTCTGATTGAGACTGGACCCCTTCTTCTGCGTCCAATACTGTGATGCCGCCATCAAGCACCCGAAGAGACCGCTCTACCTCTGCGGTAAAGTCTACGTGGCCCGGAGTATCGATGATGTTAAACCGAAATCCTTTCCAAAATGTAGTGGTAGCGGCAGAGACGATGGTGATACCCCGCTCTTTTTCCTGCTCCATCCAGTCCATCTGGGTGTTACCTTCATCTATATCTCCGATTTTGTAGGACCTGCCGGTATAAAAAAGGATGCGCTCTGTGGTCGTGGTTTTGCCGGCATCGATGTGCGCAATGATGCCAAAATTTCGCACTTTTTCAAGTGCTATATCGCGGTTTAATGTAACCTGTGTATTTGGTGCACCCATATGTTTACAAACGACAAAAAACTTCCTCTACACGAGGAAGCATTCGTGGATAACATGGATAATTGTACAAAAAAAATGAGTGTGTGTCTACACCTCGTTCTGCTTTTTTTCTCGGGGCAACATATAATTTTGAGCACTGACTACTTTTTTACCGGTTTTTTGTTCCAATTCAAGCCTGGCATTTTTCGCAATGCGTCCGCCTTTTCTGGCAGGAATTTTGTTTTCATCCAAGCCTTCTGATTTCATCGTCTCCGCAATTTGTCTCGTGGAAAGTTCGGCAAGGGCGGTAAACACTAATTCTGCGTCAGTCATATGATCACGCAGGTTTTCGGTTTTGAGATTTTTAAGCGCTTTATGTTCCTTAACCGATACATCGCTCCATTCTTTGTGAATGATATTTGTCAGAATTGCATATTCATCTTGTTCTTTTACTTCATGGGTTTTCCAGTAATCCGTGAGCTTATTGCGGATTTCCTGTCCCATCATTCTTTGCTGAATCCATTTCTGACTCCTACCCATTCTTTGCCAATATGATCTAGATCTATTTAATGCTTTTTCCGGATCAGATACTTCTTGAATTCTTTCATACCCGACTTTTGCCAGCCAAAGCTTTATCGGCTCGGCCTTAGAACTGGGAACTGATTGAATAAGACGCAATAATGTTTCCACATCCGCTACATCAGTTCTATAATATTTTCCATCAGTAGACTGCAGTTTCAGTTTGTCACATTTTGTGACAGACTCATTTCCCTCTTGTTTCAAACGACTTTTCAGCGTTGTCCAGTAGCTTTGCGCTTTTTTGAAATCTGGTTGTTGGGTAAGAACAGCGACAATATCTATAATAGAAAACCACCATTTCTCACGTTTTTCATCCCAGCGCCTTCGAATGGTTTCATGCTGAAACATCGCAATTCTTGAATCTAAAGAGGTCTTTTTCTCACTCATATACGTCTACTGTATTCCAAAAAATACCCGAACACAAGATATCCGAAGCAAACTGAGGTTTGAAGCTTCCGTCGGCTGACGGACTACCCGTCGGGTTGATTTCCATACATAAACACTCAATTTTTTATTTTCTCTTTGTTGAACGACTGCATCACAAATTTGTGCATTTTGATAATAGTTTTTTGACTCCAATCCACCGCACGTTTTGCATTCTCCATGACTTGTTCGTCTGTGTATTCATCACTAAATGCCATCGAAACATATCCAAACGATTGACCTCGATATTCTGAATGATCAAGTAATTGCTGAACGAGCTCATCATTTTGAAACAGGGCTCTATGAATACGGATGTACTCGTATGTATATGGGTTAATACTCACCTCTACCACGACAAATACTCTGCTTACTTTGTCATCAAGAATTCGAGTTTCGACAATCAAGCGTGTTTCCGAATACGGCCCAACGCCACCCCATAACCGATCTGAAATTGAATACTGTTCTTTTTGTCGTATTGTTTTCATTTTAATATCACTTTCCTTTTGTTCTTCTTGAAAGACTCTCGTAGTTCACTATTCGCTCCATCTAAATCAAAAGCGGTTGGGTCAAATATCCCTTCGTGCTGATCTTCATATCCGTACCATTTCAACAGCTCGCGGTTGGCTTTTCGCTTCGGATATTTTACTGCCTCAAGAAAATTACCGTATCCACCCATACCGCCAATATCTTCAGGCGGACAGGCACCGCTCCCATTTATACACATCGGATACGTTGCTTCAATCTTGGAGACAACATACCGTTCAAACTTAATTTCATGATCCCAACTATCCCCGAAGTCATAGGTATATATGATCTGCTTTGGCAATCTCTTTAAAAATGACCGAATAACAATCAGCCGCTCGTCTTCATATTCATCGTCAACTCCACCTTCCCACTCTGCTTTTTTGTCCACATATAGCTTGGTATCAATAAAAAATCCATGCAAATGTGAGTCTGTCCAACCCATAACCGCCTGGATGACGAGATGCAGATCATAAAGCGTATATGATGCGATCGGCATGATGACACGTCTCCAAACTGGGAGTGAACAATCTTTCAGAGATATTTTTACTTGCATAAAATCCATATTTCCATTCATAAGATTCCCATTGCCAAATCCAGCTCGTGCTCAATAAAATATTTTTTACCGTCAATGGCAGTTGTCAAATATTCTTTGACACTGATTGCTGCTCTCATTCACCTTCGCTGAATATATTTCCAATATAAAGACTTACGTTTTGTTTCGTAGTCGGGAACAGCTCTGCCATCTGACCCTGTGAAAGCCATGCCGCTTCTCACTCGAATTTGACATCAAGTCTGATTTTCCCATCCTCAATTTGATAAATAATAAGTTGATTATCGAAGATTTTTTTATTTTTGACAATAGAAGTTATTTTCATATCTCATCTATTTTTTTCATAATTTCTATTGTTCTCGCTTGTGAAGCTATTATCTGTTGATAATGAAGAATTTCCTCATATCCAAGAGCTGATCCTTTGCGCTCTTTCAGCCATTTTTGAGCAGGTTGGTAACCGTTAGTATGCATTTTATGTTATGAACCCATCTTCTTTCAGGCTTACATATTCATCTTTAGAAACAACTATATGATCTGCAACTGAAATACCTAAAATTTTTCCTGCATCTACCAGTCTCTTCGTGGTAGCAATATCTTCCTTTGAGGGCTTTGGGTCACCAGATGGATGATTATGCGCAACAATGACATGAGAAGCATGTCGTAATATAGCAAGACCAAAAACCTCTCTTGGGTGAATTAGACTCGCATTTAAAGTTCCGACTGATACTTCATTCACAATTAAGTTGTTTCTAGTATCAAAACATAAAATAATAAAATGTTCTTTCTGTTCCCTACCTATTTTTTCACGAAGATATTCAAATACCAATTTTGGCGAGTCTAATAAAATTTTAGGTTCAATTTTTTCTTTCGAATATCTTTCGGAAATAGACTGAAACAACTTGATGCCAAATGCATTCGATGGTCCAATTCCATTTACTTCTTGAAGCTGATCAATTGTTGAGCCTAGGACACCAGATAAGCCTTTAAACTTTAAAATCGCTTCTTTGGCTGGCTGTTTACAATCTTTTCGTGGAGTGCCAAGTGTTAAAAGTAGCTCAATGATTTCATAATCAAGAAAACCATCCAAACCAGACTGTAAAAATCTTTCCCGCAATCTCTTTCGATGTCCTTCTCCGATATTTTTTTTAAAACTTTTTGTTTTTTTCATCACATTCTTCATTTATCAAAATTCAATGATGCGCCATCAGGAATATCACTGTAGTTACTTCTCTTTGAACTGTTGATACGAAAATTATTACAAAAATATTCTTGTGTTTCCGGATCAGTTGAATAAATATAGCATCCCTTCATACCTCTAGTCATCAATGTCCTGTATGTATTCTTAATAAGAATATCCGCCACTAGACACGCTTCACTTAAATTTTCTTTCATTTTTGTCTTCAAGCCTTTCATAGATTGATCAGTTGAGGCACGTTTCGTGGCATCGGTCACAACTTTTCCATTTCGTATAATCATGTCTGGGCCAATAATAACACCAACATAGTCCAATTCAAGGCCCTGGCAAGTATGAATACACCCGACCTCACTTACTGAATCTGGGTGAACTATCCATGCTTGACCATGTGAATTTAAATTCCACGTTGCTGAATAATCGCCGATTATTATATCTTTTAAATCCGGATTATCTTTGCTTATCCATTTCCAACAATAACCAGCTACTATACGTGATCTATTATTTACAGTATTCTTTTGAAGAATCATCTTATGTACCTGTGATGGACTGTCCATAACTTGAAAGTCAAAATTGATACCATCAAGAATCTCATTGGCTGTCTCTTTAATTTGTAAAATGTTATCTATCCATGCCAAATACCCGTCTGAACCATTACATCGAAATTGAGACGCAAGTTCCAAATTGTAAACTTTGGCACCTAGTTTATTTGCCCAATCTGTAATAACAGATTTTGTACCGATATCTTTTAATGTTACTCTTTGATCTTCGTCAATGAAAAATATACTCAATTTAGATGCAAGAATAAGTTCTTTAATTTGATTCTCTCCGAGATGACTAAATAAACCAGATTTTGCATTGAGTCTATGAGCCTCATCAACAATCAACGAATCAAAAGTATTTGATTCAACATTGTAGAAAGAGCCCGATGAGCTAAACAGATTCGCTATGCGTGTTTTTGTAAATTTACCAGTTAATTTAACTTGATAAACTTCCCTTGGTGCAGAATTCTTCGTGACGTATTGTGTAACATTACCTCGTTTAGTTAATTCCGTAAGTAAATTTATTGCGACAACCGACTTTCCTGTACCTGGTCCACCTTCAACAATTAATACGTTTTTATTTTTTCCAGTAGATTTATTCGCAAGATCCAAAGCTATTTCATAAGCTACTTTCTGGTCATCAATGAGGATAAATTCTTGATTCCCCTGCAACATCGAAGCAAGACTATCTGCAAGAGCTTTTGAAGGCCGTATTTTTCCGTGTTCAATTGCGTAAAGAATATCACCTTTGTCCCCATGCTTTATAAACTTCTTAAGAAAATCCTGAAGCTTTAATGCATCTGGTCGCAAAAAAACGGGTGCTATATCCGTATATTCCTTATAGAATTCGTTTTGTATTACATTGTCTGGTTCGTAATTGTGCAAATAAGCGCAGGGAATCATGGAAATATCATCTTTTTGAACATTGCTGTTATAGTCTTCTAGAAGAGTTGCGTATGACCAAGCCTGGTAAGAAGGATGATTTATCTCTCTTTTTCTGCCACCAACAAAAGTTCTCACTATTCCGTCCAGGCCTGTAATCTCAGCTTTACTCCATTGTTTAAGCTCTACCAACACTGCTGTGCGTTTATTTTCGCTACTCAAGCCAGTTAAGATAAAATCTATGCGTTTTGATGTCTGTGGAATCTTATACTCGATAGCCACACCTGCATCATCTGGAATATCGGAATGAGACACAATATTCATATAAAGCATTGAATTTTGCCAAGAAGCAACTTCTGCTTTGCCAGTCGCATAACCCATCTCACGAACGAAAGAAGAGAGTATTGTTTTCTCTATCTGATTAGTCATCACATCTGAAGTGAATCCTCGCTTTGTAGATGAGTAAATAATCATATTATTTAAGTTCCGTATATTTTGTATGATTACCTTTTGATTTTATAATTGGATACTTTACTTCATTTTTTCTTATCTTTTTGTCTAGAGTATCGAGTAGATCAATTTTTAAATCATGACTCATTAATAATAGCCAATACAAAACATCTGCGAGCTCTTCTCCAATCTTAATTTTATTTTCAAAAACATAAGCATCCATTTCATCACTATTTTTCCATTGGAAATGCTCCATTACTTCGGCAGCTTCTAAAACCAAAGAAAGCGAAACATCTTTTGGATTATGAAACTGTTTCCAATCACGCGCATCTCGGAATTTAATGATTAACTCGGTTAGTTTCTTTATGTCTGACATAGCCAAATTATACTCCCCCTGCCTACGCAGGCCAACTGCTCATCTATCTATCATCTACTCACTATTTTCTCATTTCAAAAATGGAAGTTTAGATTGATAGAGCAAGCAATAATTTGCTTGACAATAATATTACACTCATATTACAAAGACCTGTATCTTGAACTGTTACCGGATGGAAGCGTGCCGAGGACAACTCGTCTAGAGATGTGGTCGGAAAATCCCAAAGCAATTTGGGATTTTTTATTATATAGCTGTGAAATAGATTTCTAATCTGGTATGAAGCGCATCGGCAAATTTTTTGAGAAATGCAACGGATGGATTTCCCCTCCCAGTCTCGAGTCTTGAGATGACCGACTGCTTTGTACCGATTTTTTTGGCTAACTCTTCTTGCGTCACTCTTTTGTGAATACGAGCGTCAATCATCGCCTGAATTAAAGCAAATTCCGGCTGAAGTCTATCATACTCTGCCTTTATTTTCGGATTCTTTAACGACTTTTTTTCCCACTCAGTAAAATCCAAATGATGTCTCTTCATATAGCATATATGCTATATCATTTCTTTCATTCTGTCAATTGCAATCTTCAATTCTCTATCTGGTGCTTTCTGGCTTTTCTTCTTGAACGCATGCAATAGACAATACTCATTACGAATCATGAAATATAATATTCTCACAGCAACTTTTCCACTGATCCGTAACTCATAAAGTTTATCTCGTATTTTCTTTACAAAGGGCGGTTTCAAATATGGACCATTGGTACCCAAAAGCCGGATAAGATGAAGAGCTTTTGCTTGAGTGGCTTCATCCTGCTCTCCTAGAAACTCTTGTACCGGACACCTTCCTCTTGCCGTCTGAAAAAATCTGACATTCCAGTTCATACTGCAATTTCAATTGAATTGAAATAATTTTTTGACCTCTCTATGTTTTCTCTGTCCGGGCCATCACTTTCAATTCCAGGCACTTCGAGGATGAGAGGAAGATCTGATGGCAATAATTTTACAAAATTAGAAAGCCCCGCCAAACCAATTTTTCCATCACCGATATTTTCATGATTATCGCGGCCGTTATCAAAATCCGCCTTTGAATCATTGAGATGAATAAGCCCGACGTTTTCCCATCCGATTTTTTGTCCAATCGAATCCACGTATTCTTTACACTTCTGTAAATCTCGTAAATCATAACCGCTGACAAATGCGTGCGCTGTATCTATGCAAAACTTCAATCTCATAGAAGAAACATCATCCTTCATCATAGCAAGCTCCTCTACGGTCGAGCCGATTTTTCCTCCGGCCCGAGCACAGTTTTCGATAAAAAGTGTTGCATCGCTTGGCGTCTCGTCTAAAATAGACCTGACACGTTTCGTCAATTCTTCGCGCTTTGCACTCCACCCGCCAATGAAACTTCCAAAATGTACGACTGCGCCGAGAGCTCCGATATCATGACAAAACTCTAGATCTTTTTTCATCGCTTCAACAGATTTTTCTAAAAGATCGGGATTATCCGAAGCAAGATTGATTAGGTATGGCGCATGAACAAAAACTGGAGACACCTGACTCATGACACATGACTCATGAAACATCATCTTCTCCTCCCTCGTATGCGTAGACGATTTCCACTGGTTTGGAGCACTGGAAAAAATCTGGATGCAGGAAGCACCGATCGCTTGTGCGCGAATTAATCCATTCTCAAGACCTCCAGCAGTCGATACATGAGCACCTACCTTCATAAGAATAATCAAATAATCTCCTGCGAAGCAGGATCTCGCTCCGCGAGACAATGACCAATACTCAACAATGAATTATTTCGAATTTAAACTTTTGGCAAGACGTTCTTGTTCACGGGATAATCGAATATCGTCATCCGACAGACGTTGCTCTTCATGGGTAAGCCATTGATTTTTTGTCATCCGTGATACTATTTTTTCCATGCTCGCTATGCGAGCATCTACGACCTGCATCATCTGATCCACTTCTGCTTTGTTCTTTTGGTAAAAAGAGGTGTTGTCTCGAAGCGAACTCCACCCGGGACGAATGGATTTGAGACTTGCAAGTGCAGATTTCCAGCTTGCGACGACATCCTTTCCATAATTTGGCGGCACGTATCCCGCAAAATGCTGGACTACTACCTGTGTCGGACACCCATTGATCTGCCCTAACACAGCAGACACTCCTACCTCTTGAAAATCTTTATTCAATAAAAATTTCTTTGATTCTGGAAACTGAAAACTGTTTTCTATGAGTTCTTCTGCAGTATAATACCCCAAAATCGGTGCTTCTCCCCAAGTAATATTAGAATACCCTACATCCCCCATCGCCCGCTCCATCGTATATCCGCTCCGTGTTGCTTCAAACGAAAGATCGTTATCCCGAAGCATAACTTCCCCGCGCTTCCTCGCACTCTCGGACAAAAGCGATTGATACGTCAACAGGTGCAGATCCGACTCTTCTCTCTTATCATTGAGCAACTTTATGTATGAAGAAGCATCAAGCGTCGGTTGAGAGACAAGATCATCATCGTGGGACGGATCTCTCCATTTCGCGGAGTATATTTTTTGATCCGAATAAGAAAGCACGTGATCCACAGAGGAAATATCGACAAATCCAAGTTCAAACCTGGAGTCAAGACTCGCAACCCGGTTGTCTCCAAGTACAAAAAGCTTTCCTGTTGGTATCGTAATTTTGTCGCAATCCGGAATCACTGTACCGCCAAATGTCGATTTTGCCCGTGCTGTATAGGGCTCTTTTAAACGCACGCCATTTACCAGAACAAATCCGTCTCGTATCTCGATCGTCTCTTTGGGAAGGGCAATAATGCGCTTGATAAATCCGGCTTCTTCACCATACTGCTTCGCCGATAATTCTTTTGTTTTGTCAGTAATAAATGAAATAATATCTCCGTGTTTTAGCACATATCCAAAATATCGTTTTCCAAATAGTTCAATCCCAGACGGATACCGCTTCATAGAAGAAAACGCCACGATCTCTTTGGCACGGGCTATATCGGAAGCGCCGGTGCCTTTTGGAAACGTAGGATACATAGACCCGGTTCCGGCAATTTTTATATCTTCTCCTTCAAATCCGTATCTTCGAAGCGTCACTGGAATAAGCTCCTCTATGAGGGGAACAAACGGACGGACAAAAAAAAGAATGAGTGCAACCGTAAATACAATACGAAAAAGAGAAAGAAAGAGAGAAACTATACCTGAAGGATTCTTTGTATTTTTGATATTCATATTATCTATTGTCAAGCGATGCCCAGAGAATCCGGCAGGCATATGTCCGATACGGTCTCCAGGTTTTTTCAATTTTGGCAATTTGTTTTACGGATGGATCCTTTTTCAATCCGTAGATCTTTATTATTGCATTTTTTAACCCGAGGTCCCCATATGAAAACACGTCTTCACGTCCGAGAGAAAACATGAGAAACATCTCTGCTGTCCATGGACCTATGCCTTTGACTTTTGTAAGCTCTGTTAAAACGTCTTTGTCTGAGAACGTAGAAAGAATATCGAGTCTTACTTCGCGACTTTTTACCTTCGCGGCCAAATCTTTTAACGAACGCACCTTTGCCCAGGACGTACCGATAGAACGAATGGCGTCGTCAGAATGACCAAGAACTGCATCTGGATTGACGCCATTTTTCCCGAGTAGCGTATGAAAACGTTTTGTAATCGCATCTGCAGCTTTTCCACCAAGTTGCTGACCGATGATATCCTCGCAAAGACTGACAAAATAATCGTCTGATTTTTTTGGGGTGAGAAGTGTGTCATCAAACTTCATAAGCACCTCAAAGAGACGAGGATCATGTTTCTCAAAATGATTGCGTACTTTTTGGTGCATAAAAAGTGTCCTCTTCACATGATATACTAAATGTATGAAATTTCTCATAGTCTTTGCAACAAACTCCGGGGGAACTGACTCAGCAGCAAAACACCTTTCCTCTACCTTCGAAAAAAATGGACACGAAACGACTCTTGTAAATCCAAAAGATGTTACCGCCGAGCTCATAGCGGCATCAGATATCATCATTCTTGCCTCTCCGAGCTGGGATTTTGATACAAAAGAGGGACAACCGCACGAAGATTTTAATGGCATGCTCACTGATACCGAAATACAAAAATATGCAGGAAAAAAATTCGCGATTTTAGGCCTTGGCGACACTTCCTATACGTATTTTTGCGGCGCAGTAGACGTACTGGAACAATTTGTCAAAACCGTCGGCGGCATACTCATAGCCCCATCGCTAAAAATTGATGGATACTTTTCTGCTATTGAGAAAAGCAACGATATGATTACTCAGTGGGCAGGAACGCTTCTCTCATCGCTTTAATACGCCGCTCGTATATGACTTTTGTCTCTTCTCCATGTCCGGGATAGAGTATCGTTTCTTCATCCAAAGAAAAAATCGCATCATTAGAATCTTGGAGCTCCAATGGGTTTGCATAAGAAAAATCTGTCCGCCCTACTTCCCCACCCTGAAAAATAGTGTCCCCGACAAATAGAATTTTATTTGGTGCATTATGGAAACAAACGCTTCCCGGAGTGTGTCCTTTTGCATCCATAACACAAAGAAATTCAACGCCAATGGCAATATCCTGTCCGTACCTAAGATGTCCCGATATGACCGGCGGAGGATCGACCGCGATCCCTAAGAAATGCTTTGCGCGCCCCGCCATGTCTTTTACTAAAAATTCATCTCCGGCGTGAATATAAAATGGAATCTCATACGCAAGTTGGAGGGCAAGGGCGGCAAGGATATGATCGAAATGTCCGTGTGTGGCGAGTATCGCCTTGGGAGTTATCTCAAACCTTGCGATAGCAGATTCAATAAATTCTGCATCATCACCCGGATCAATGATAACCCCGTCATGGGAATTCCGATCTGATACAATATAACAATTCGTCTGCATCTGACCGACGACTAATGTTTCAACCGCTAAAGACATATCTAGAATTGTAGCAAAAAATGAAAAAAATCATCATCGCACTGGTTTTAATAAATATCGCACTGTATACCTGGTTATTTCACGATACTTCAACTGGTGCCGCACAATGGCAATATGTGAAAACTCCTGGTCCCACACCGGGAAACCCTCAGTGGAAAACGGTAACAGTAAATGACAGGTCGTATGCGTACGATTTTTTCCGCGTCCCTCGCACATCTACACTCGAACTGATTCCAAATTTTGCCACTCGTTTGCCATCAAAAAGTATCGCCTTTCAATACAATTGTACGTATGCAATAAACGCAGGATTTTATGATAAAGCATATAAATCCTTGGGACTTTTTGTGACTGATAAAAAAATATTTGGGGCGACTATAGCAAGCGCGCTTCTCAATGGCTTTTTTGAGGTAGATGACAACAACCGTGCGGACATACAACAAACACAAAATTCAGCTACTCATATCACGCTCCAATCCGGCCCACTCCTCATGCTCAATGGAAAGCCATTGCTGCTTAAAATAAAAAATGACGAATTCGCCAGAAGAAGTATCGCAGCGATATCTAAAAACGGAGATATCCTTTTTTTCTCTCTTTTCTTACCAGATAGCGAAATATCCGGACCGCTTCTACAAAATCTCCCAGATGTTTTAATGGAGATAAACAAGAATCAGAAACTCAATATCTCAGATGCACTCAACCTGGACGGCGGCAGTGCATCCTTTTTTAAAGGAAAAGAATTGTATCTCGAAGAACTCACTACCGTGGGCGGGGTATTCTGCGTACGATAGAGTTTAGACTGTTGAAAAAATATTTCTCATGATCGTCCCCAGATCAATATCTCATTTGGATGCGAACCCTTTGGAAATTTTTGAAATTAAATTTTCAACAGCATCTATAAAATTTGGAATTTTCAAAAAAACATCTTGAACCTTTTGTTCGTCATAAAGGTGAGTTGCCTCGTTTCTACTTTTTAAAAAATCAAACCATAATAACGGGTTATCTACAAGCCCAAGATCGGCTGCTACTCTAAAAGCATCTTTAGGACTAGCGGCGTCAAATCTACCTTTGTCTTCAGCGTAATCTTTCAACGTTTTCCAAACTAACTCAAAGACAAACTCAAATCTTTGAATAGCTCCATCTTTTTCAAGTTGATTTTTGACTTCTGGTATGGCTTCTTTCAGCCTAATAAAAGCAGTCTTGAGTTCTGTAAACCGGGCAACATATGTCATAATGATATTATGTTCGATAAAGCTTTTTCTCTAAAATCCTTAGACACCGCTCTAAAATCTACCACGTCGATGAGATAAGGAATATCGGAATTACTCAGGTCCTCTTTGATTTGCAAAAGTGTTGAAGCTGAAAGTTCTGTAGAACCCATAATACCAACATCCAAATCGCAAAATTTACGATGTTTCGGTTGAGTGCGGGATCCAAATATAAATGTTTTATATGTGGAATCGTCCAAATGCTTATGTATTATTGACGTAAGAATAGATAGGGTATGCTGATCAAGCATATAGTAGATTATAGCATATCTAATCTACTGCAAGGTCCACTCCCATGGAAAAAAATTGTATCTTGAGGAGCTCACGACTGTGGGAGGGGTGTTCTGCGTACGGTAAATATCCGACATTATTTCGAAGATATTCTTGCACGTAGCAAATCCCACCACGTTACTTTTCTCTCGGCCACAAATTGTTTTATTACTGCTTCCGTAGCCAATTTTAATGAACGAGCTCGGTTATTTTCACTGTTGATACTTGAAACTGCAGATAAATCTGAAAATAATTGGGCTAAATTTACCATAATCTCTTTCCCTCCAGGTTCATGAAAACCATCCATTCCTGCAGAAAACGATCGAACCTTTTCCCTTTGATTTGCCTTAGGTATTTTTGCTTGAAGCTCATCGAAACCCACAGGTGAAAACTGACATGCAAGAGCTGCAAAATCACGAACTGTAGATATTTCTCGATTCGCTTCGGCTTCTGGTGTATATTCTCGATACACAGGTATTTCTTTATCTCCAAAAAGCTCCCTTTGGCTACCGCCAAGAAAAGACACAAATCTTCCTAACTCAGAGGCAGGTAAGATAAATTCATCTAAATTTGTTGGAACTTTCTGTTTATATGCGTCTATAAGAGCACGGGCTTTTTGTTCTTCAAACATTGGCAAATATGTATCAAGACCACTTTTTTTCATAAGCTCAAACGTTAATTCCGAATTCTCATAATAGGCAGCAACAAGATTTGTCATGACTCCTATAGATGCTTCAAAATTGATATCGTTATTATGAGAGGGAATACTATCTTTGCATGACTGCCCATCAAATATTTCCGACGAGAGACCATGAAAAACGGTGCTTCGTATAAGTCGTGCTGTTTGATGCGTCCAGTCGCCAAGAGTGTCCCATTTTTCTGTCATAACGATCTGATCAGAAAGGGGCGTATTTGGAACATCAAGGAATGGAACGCCATTTTTATCCCATTGAACATGCTGCGTTTGAAGATTTCTCAATTTTGATGCATTTATCCATTTATCCGGGTTACCATCTTTGTATACGATGATATTTATTCCTCCTCCGCTACCAAACTCTATGTGAACATATTTAAATCTTCCATTCAAATCGAGCACTGATATATTTCGAGCAGCTCCGTCGTAAGGATATGTAATTGACCCACGAAAAATCGTTAATACTTTATTGAGCGTCTCTTCGGGATTACCCAAAGCATCAACAAGATGAATATCAACATTCGGACCTCGGAGCGCTTGAAATAATTTAAACATCGTATATGCTTCAGGAGAAAGTTTTTCTGGATCTAGTTCGTCTCGGTAGAAGCTTTCTATAAGTGTATGTCCTTGTGAATTTTCCGGAGTATTAAATGGACGGAGCGCTTCGAGTAGAGCCGTATTCTTTCTGTTTCCCCCAGAACCACCGTGTGCTTCGGAAAGAGTTACTGCACTTCCACTGATCCGTACTTCCGTAGCAAGAGTCTGAAGTGCATCACGAATACCTTCGCAGATATGCTCTGTCGTTCCCGGCATATCTTTTACAATCATCCCAAAAAGTGTACGTATGTCGTATGGCGGATTATGTTCATAGACATGACCCGCTTCACCCACCGTATTTATCTCAAGTCGATGAGTATCTGGAGCTATTTCTGAAACAACGACTACTGGAGATTCAGATAAAGAAGATTCAGTCACCGGAGCAGAAAGTGCAACAGTGTCTAATTCAGCCGCTGCGTCGATAGACATATCCTTTTCCTCTCTGTGTCGCGATTGTCACCGGCAGGTGCAATCGATTTATTTTTACGCGAATCCGACTCATGATTTTATCGAGCGCCCAATCTGTGTACTCAGCTGATTTTTGTTCCTGCCAGAACGATTCGCCGAGAGACTCCCTGGATACTGGTGTGCCTTCGTTCGTGGAGAGGTTGACGAGAATTCTTCGTTCTGCATTTGAAAACTCCCGGGAAATATCTACTTTATTGTAATACGCATGCCCATTTTTTATCGCGAAGGTATTTAATTTTTCATTGAGTATTAACCTTCGAAGGTACACTGGCTGACTGTCTTCTGTGAGAGAAAATCCAAACGCATTGAGTTCATTTACCGTTCCCTCATAGTCAGCAGATGTCTTTCCATAGACAAGCACAGCTCGGTGATTTTCCGGCAATCCTTCCCAGAATAATTGTGCTTTCCTTAAGAATAACTCCGTAGAAACGTGCTCGTTGATTGATGTCTTTGAGTCGTCTCGTAAACCTCGAAGTACGTCTGTGGCAAGCCAGATATTCCCACCGCACATCTGCCATATTTCTTCAAAAACCTCAGGCTTCGTCTGAAGAGACCAATCCTTCGCCATTGCAATCAAAAACCCAACTAGAGTCTCTTTGTCATAAAACGGATAGATAATTTCATGCTGATGCAGAGCCGCAGGGAGAGCGGCAAGGGTAGATGAAAGAAGAGATGGAAATCCTTCGTGAATAATGAGAATACCATGAGAATTTGCAAGTCTGGCGTTTGCCAATATGCTAAAAAACCTGGATGCATCGGGATTGGTAAAGAAAAATGACCGAGCGATCAGAACGACTGGCTTTGTGGCTAAATTCAATGTTTCTTTAAATTTCCCTTCATCATGGAGAAGATCTGCCTCCAGATCAAAAAGAGACACTGGAAAACGGTCAGCCTCGCACCAGTCGCGAAACTGGTAGGCACGATAGTGGATGTCTTCATGCGGAAGAAAGTAGACGTTTCCCATCTCGCTATTGGACAGGACGTTTTTCCAGGAGTCAAACCTGTTTTTGAGGCTAGTCAGCGGCACGTGCTCGTAGGGCTTTAAAACAGTCATATCTTATAGTATATCACATTTTCGCCAACCTGACAAGTGCATGTCAGATAAGTGGTCAAGCACATTATAGGCCTAAAGAATATAATTTCTTCCATATCCCATAGGAAATCGAAACACAGCGTTTCGCCATTTTCTACAGGCTACTGCACATTAAAAATTCAGTTGCTAACAAACTCCTTGTAGGTTTGGTTGCAGAAAAGAGAGCAGGGTCTGCCTGTTTTCTTGCTGCAACCAATCAACTTTCATTCATAAGGAGACTATCATGTACAAGAGAGCTATATTTACTGGCACGATTCTGTCATTGATCGTGATCGTGGTTATGGGCACGCTGTTTTTGGCGGTTCAGCCTACTATCGATCAATGGAAAGCCGAACGCCGCGCGACCGCGACCCAACAGTTCCAACCGACACGGGCGACTCCTCCAACGACGGCACCGGTAAAGGTTGATCCTACGAAGCAACCCGAACAAGCGCCGACCAAAGCCGCTGATGTTATCGCGACTCCGGCAAAGAAGAAGGCGGCGAAAGATTGTGATGATTCTACAACTCAATATTTTGCCGCTCATCCGACCATGAGTGTCTCGGGTTCATATGTGGGCAAAGGGAGATATATTAATAACACTTTTGGTTATCCCTCTTGCGCACATTGGCTGCGGGTCTGGAATGACAAAACAGAGAACTATGTGTTCGCATTCGTCAATTCCGAAGGCTATTGGGTGTTTAGCGAACTTCAGCCAAAATTTCTCTCAGAAGATGGTACATTGCTCTTGCTCTGGACGACTTTTGATGGTTCGAAAGCGACGTACACATTTTACGAATTAAGATCTGATGAGAAGGTCTCGGTCGTGTTTGATGGAAAAAACGTGAGCGTGACACGAACAAAAACTGACATCACCGATATTGTCACCGAAGCAAACGCAGATGTAAGCGACAATGAGTGTAATTTCCCGCACCCATACATCCTCCTTCATGACTATGTCAAAAACATGTCAAGCGATCCGGAGGCACGAATCTACATCGGTAGTTGGAATTCGCTCGAGAGCTGTAAGACTGCGTGGATCCAAATCAATCAGACTAAACCAGACCGCGCAATTCTCTTGATCTATTCTGACGGCAAACTCTACGAGATAAAGAAAGACGGTGATCGACTATTCTGGCCTCCAGAAAAAACAAGCAAGGGCTTTGCTTTCATCTACACCGGCGGCGTGATTGTGGAATTCGACACTTCGCAGAAGAAATTTTCAGAAGAGAAAGCTTCGTTTCCACTTTTGATCGAGCTAAACAGTGTCTACAGAGATCAAGCAATTACGCTCTACCGGCGATTTCCAGGCGCGAATGATGTGACAAAAACAGAGCCAGTTCCATGCGTAGGCACCAACTTTATTGGTTTTTGCACCGGTACGGAAACGGTTAAAGTGAGTAGATTTACGTACCTTGCAAACGGCAAGTGGAACACTGCGCTCGTCTTCATGAAAGACATAAAAGATAAGAAACTCTACGGTCCGGCCCTCGTCGAGAATATTCGCGAACAAAGCGGGTGGACTTCGGTGGATCAACAAACGATCACAGCCATGTTCAAAGACGGAACGACGATCACCTATAAGCTCAACACGGACTTCACTGTGACCGTGGTAGGGGGAAAATAGCAACTGAATATACAATAAAATAATCAACGGGAGAGGGTGTGGAGATTTTTCCACACAGTACACGCGCACGCGTCTGTACACCTCTCCTGATTTTTTTGGCCTATGGGACTAACTGAAACTCTAAAAAC